>CAMRBO010000017.1 GCA_947040465.1 uncultured Mycoplasma sp. | reverse complement strand
AAATAAGCTAATTACATTATAACACCTTATTTCAATATCAAAATATTTTTTATTTACAAGTATGTTTTGGAATATTAAAATTTAAAATACTTAATAATATTTTTTTTATAATTTAAGTAGTATAATTTAGTTGCAAGTACAATTAAAATATTGTATTTATATTATTAAAAAAATCACATACAGTAAGGAATATAATTTTCTATGTTAAAACAAAAAAACATTTTTTTGTCATCAAATCTAAAAACGAGAAATGACGTTTTTGATTTCATTTCAAATGAAGCTATAAAATTAAATGTAATCTCAAAAAAGAATAAACAAAAATTAACAGATGCTTTTATAAAAAGAGAAAATGAATCAACTACAGGTTTTGAAGATGGCTTTGCTATTCCTCACGCTGTTTCAAACCAT
Organism: uncultured Mycoplasma sp.; assembly: GCA_947040465.1. Lineage (GTDB taxonomy): Bacteria > Bacillota_I > Bacilli_A > Mycoplasmatales > Metamycoplasmataceae > UBA710. The sequence goes on along the minus strand of CAMRBO010000017.1, from coordinate 8,773 downwards.
ATTATTAATCCTGTAATTATTTTTATAAGATTAAATATTGGGATTGATTGAAATTCTCTTGATGGAGAACCTACAAAATATATTATTGCTTTACTTATCCCTAAAAAAGATCGTTCATCTTCTCATATGGATGTTTTATCTTCTATTGCAACAGGTTTATTAAATGAAGATTTCAAAAATATTATTAAGTCTTCAGAAGATGTTAATGAAATAATTCAATCTTTTGAGGACAGATCAACTTCAAAAAAAGATGAAATAGCAAATGTAGATCCTAATTTAAAATATAAAATACTCGCTATAACTGCGTGTCCTGTAGGAATTGCTCATACTTATTTAGCGGCCGAAAGCATCGAAAATGCGCTGATAAAATTAGGTATTAAAGGAAAAGTTTCTACCCATGGTTCTGTTGGTGTAAAAAATGATTTTACTAATGAAGAAATTCGAGATGCAGAATTAATTATTGTTGCTTCAGATGTTGGAATTGATTTAACAAAATTTAAGGGTAAAAAAGTTTATCAAACTAATATTAAACCAGCTATTAAAAATCCTGAAAAATTAATTCAAGATGCTTTAAAAGATGGAAGAATAATTGATGATACAATAATTTCTTCTGAAAATAATTCTGGAAATCAAGAAAAAGAAAAGAAATCATACATTGTTAAACATTTATTGTCAGGAGTTTCATACATGATTCCTTTCATTATATTTGGTGGTTTATTAATTGCTCTTGCATTAGGGATTGGGAAAGCTATATATCATGATGGCAATATTCCTAATAACACGTTTTTATTTTATTTATTAAAATTTGGTGAAACTGCTTTTGGTTTAATGATTGCCATTTTAGGAGGGTTTATTGCTAATTCAATTGCAGGTAGATCTGCTATTGCGCCAGCAATGATTGTTTCCTTGATTGCTAACACGACCACTTTAATTTTTCCTTTGCCAGGAATTGAAAGCGTTAGTACTCCACTAGGTTTTATTGGGGCTATTTTATTTGGTGTATTAATAGGTTATACTGTTAAGTGAATGAACACATGAACGATTCATAAAAATTTATCATCTATGATGCCTATTTTTATTATTCCGCTTGGAGTTACTTTGTTCTATGGTCTTCTTAGTGTTTTTGTAATTGGAGCACCCATAAGTTATATTATGGATAAATTCGGTGAAGCAATGGCTAATGTCTTTGAAAATAATGAAGCAAGTAATATTGGTGTAAGAGTTGGTATTGGGATTGGGATGGGGCTATTGTTAGGCGCTATGATCGGTTTTGATATGGGTGGACCAATAAATAAAATTGCTTTTGTTATGTCTTCTGCTTTATTAGCACAAAATATTCAAAATCCAATGGGAATGGTTGCCGCCGCCATTCCTGTTGCCCCTATCGGAATGGGAATTGCTTCATTAGTTTATAGAAAGCATTTTACTAAAGAGCAAAAAGGACTAGGTATTTCAGCTATTATGATGGGTTCAATAGGAATTTCTGAAGGAGCTATTCCATTTGCTATTTCTGATCCTAAAAGAGTATTTGCTGCTAATATGATTGGTTCCGCTATAGCTGGTGGAATAGCGGGAGCTTTAGGTGTTACAGGAGCAGTTGCTCATGGTGGCCCTATTGTAGCATTGCTAGGAGGAATATCAGGTAATTTTATTGGCTCAACTCCAATTATGCAATTAGGATTAGGAGTAACGTTCTTCTTTGTTGCAATTATTGTAGGAGTAATAGCAACTGTTTTAACTTATGGTTTATTATTAAAGTATATTAAAGATAAAAATCCACAACAAGCCGAAAAGAAAAATAATATTTTCCAAACATTTACTGCAAATCTAAAAGGATCAATAAATTCAAGTTCATTTATAATTATGATGAAACAAAAAGATAAAAAAATAATATATTTTAGCATTATGACAACATTGACAACTATATTATTAATTATTGGTATTGTATTATTATCTGTCAGTGGAGCAAGAGGAGAACTTAATCAATTTATAAATCAATCGAATTTACAAATTCCTAATCTGAAATTCCCAATATTATCAATGTATGGATTATTCACATTAATTCTTGGGTTATTATCTTCCTTTGCAACCATATTCTATTCTTTCACTGCCTTTCCTAAAAAAGAAAAATAAAAAAACCATTCTCATTGAGAATGGTTTATCATAAGCGCCTACGATTTTTTATTTTATTATCAGATTGAAGAATATCAAAGATATTGTAAAGATGTTTTATAGGTCTTGCGACTTTCAAACCCATTTAGATTATCCTAAATAAGCTAATTACATTATAACACCTTATTTCAATATCAAAATATTTTTTATTTTTATTTTTAAAATGTTATAATAAAAAGGTAAAAATACAACATTTGTGTATTTATAATTAATTAAAAAAATCTAATAAAAGAAGGAATAATATTTATTATGTTGAAACAAGAAAATATTTTTTTATCATCCAAATTAAAAACAAGAAATGACGTTTTTGATTTCATTTCAAATGAAGCTATTAAATTGAATGTAATTTCAAAAAATAATAAACAAAAATTAGTTGACGCTTTTATAAAAAGGGAAAATGAGTCAACAACAGGTTTTGAAGATGGTTTTGCAATTCCTCATGCAAGGATAAAACAAATTAAGAAACCAACAATAATAGTGGTGCGTTCTTCTAAAGGTATAGAGTGAGATTCTATGGATGGACAACCAATCAAAATTGCTATAGCTTTATTAATACCTGAAAATCAATCATCAATGATACATATGGATACACTTTCTAAGGTTGCAACATTATTATTGGATTTTGAGTTTAGAAATAATATGCATAACTTAAAGACAGAAGAAGAAGTTTTCAAATATTTAAATGAAAAAATGTATCAAAAAAAAGAAAATGTTATACAGTCAGGAACTAATGGGTTGATAGTGGGTGTTTCTGCTTGTGCAACAGGTGTTGCCCATACTTTTATGGCAAAAGAATCTTTGGAAAATGCTGGTATTAATTTAGGGTATAAAATTAAAATCGAAACACAAGGACAAAAAGGAGTTGAATCTAAGTTAACTGATCAAGAAATTAGTGAAGCGGAAACTATAATAATAGCGGCTGACATATATGTAGATTTAGAAAGATTTGATGGCAAGAGACTTTTAAAAGTCAACACTAATGACGCCATTAGCAAACCTAAAGATTGCATTAATGAATCATTTAATTCACCATTACATGGAGATTCTCAAAAAGTATCTAAAACATTCAAATCTTCAGAAACTTCTAATAGTTTTAAACAATCAAATTCAAAAATTTTTATGGGTCATTTGCTTTCTGGGGTTTCTAGAATGATTCCATTCATTGTATTTTCAGGAATTGTTTGAGCGATAATAAATTCTCTTGGAGCTATTGAGAGTCTAATAGATAATCCAGTTTATATAATTTTTAAGGGAATTTCAGAAATCGGATTTCTTGTTTTTATTGCCATAATGGGCGCATTTATTGCAGAATCAATTGCTGGTAGGGCAGGATTTGCTCCTGGATTTATATCTACTTTTGCTGCGGCAAGCACTACTTTTACATTTTGGTGAAATATTCCAGGTATAAAAAATCCGATTCCGCAGATTGACTTTTTCTTCCCTGATGCTTTGACATCTGGAATATCTAATGTAGGTCTTTCTCTGTTTGCAGCAATAATAATGGGGTTTTCTGCAGGATACTTAGTTAAGTGAATTCTTACATGAAAAACACATAAGTTAATCACTCCTATTATATCTATAATTTTTATTCCAGTTGTTGCAACTAGTATATTAACATTCCCTTTTATTTTACTTTTATCAGGACCATTAGGTTTTATAATGAATTCTATTGTTTATGGTTTGTCTGAAGCAGCCAAAATAAATGGAGTTAACTTTTTGATTGGATTTTTATTAGGGTGCATGATCGGTTTTGATATGGGTGGGCCAATAAACAAGATTGCAGGAACTGCTGCTACTGCATTAATTGTGGTTGATCCAAGATTAATGGGAGCAGTTGCTGCAGCGATACCCATAGCTCCTATTGGTTGTGGATTAGCAACAATATGAGGAAGAAAAAAATTTACTGAAAAAGAAAGAGCGGAAGGTATATCTGCTTTAGGGTTGGGTTTTTTTGGGATATCGGAAGGTGCTATACCTTTTGCAGTCAATCGTCCTAAGCAAGTTTTGATAGCAAATGTAATTGCGTCTGGATTAGCTGGAGGATTATCATTCTTATTTTTTGTTGGAGGATATGTAGGTATGTGAGGGGGTCCTATTACCGCTATTGTTGGAGGAGTTAGTGCTCCAATAACTGAATTAGGGAAATTGGGTCAAACAATACCTTCTATTTTTGGAGGGTCAGGAAATGGAATGCAATATATTTCAATATTATGATTCTTTTTGACAATCATAGCCGGATCAATTCTTCATTCAATAATATTCATCTTTGGTATTAATTTATCTTCGAAAGACGGGAAAGAAAAAATTAATAAAAAATGAGTTCAATTTAGAAATAAAGTAATTTCCATATTTGGTAAAAAACAAACAATACATTCAAACATTATTAATAGCATAATAAAGGAGGTACTAATATGAAGGAAAAAATTTTATTTTTAAAACCATATTTTGATTATAAAATATGAGGAGGAAAAAAGTTGCAAAACTTTGGTTATGTCGGTGAAGAAAAAATAGGTGAAGCACTAATGATTAGTGCATTAAAAAACAAAGAATCAATTGTAATTTCAGGTTTGTGAAAAGGAAGCCTTTTAAGTAATGTGTTTGAAAGTGATAAATCTCTTTTTGGTTATTTCAAAGGGGCTTACCCCTTATTGACGAAAATAATTGATGCAAATGATGATTTGAGTGTTCAAGTTCATCCTAATAATGAATATGCAATTAAAAACTTTAACAAATTAGGTAAAACAGAATGTTGATATATTTTAGATTGTCCAAAAGATGCAAAAATAGTTTATGGATCAAAAGAAAATGATATAAAAAAAATTGAGCAATATATTGAATTAGGTCATTGAGATAAATTTTTGAAATATGAACAAGTAAAAAAAGGTGATGTAATATATGTTCCATCAGGAACTATTCACGCAATTACAAAAGGAATTTTAACTTATGAAATCCAACAATCTTCGGATTTAACTTTTAGATTGTTTGATTATAATAGAATAGAAAATGATGGGAACCCAAGAGAATTACATATTCAAGATTCTCTCAATTGTATAGAAGTAAATAATGATTTAAAAATTTTTCAATCTCATGATGGTCTCATTATTGATTCTTCCATTTTTAAATTAAGACAAGAAACTATTCTTGGAGAAAAAGATATTTATAATCCAAATGCATATTGATTAGAATGTTTGGTTATTGAAGGTCAAGGAACAGTTGAAAATCAAAAAATCAAACAAGGTGACGCATTTATTATTACTCATAATAATAAAGTTAGAATAATTGGAAATTTAAAAATTTTAATTAGTTATATAGAAAAATAATTGTTCTTTTGTATTTAAATATTTGTTTATTATAAAATATAAATGATATTATTAATTTAAATAATCAATTAACTTAAGGAAAATCATGAAGAAATTATCTGGGAAAACAAAATTTATTTTTGTTACTGGCGGAGTTGTTTCAGGAATTGGAAAAGGTATAACAGCCGCATCCATTGGAAACATTTTAAAGGCAAGAGGTTTTAAGGTGTTTATTCAAAAATTAGATCCATATTTAAATATTGATCCTGGAGTCCTTTCGCCATATGAACACGGAGAAGTTTATGTTACTAGTGATGGTGGAGAAACAGATTTAGATTTAGGACATTATGAAAGATTTACAAACGCTAAGTTAACAAAAGATTCAAATTATACTTCTGGAAAAATATTCCAAAATCTTATTGAAAAAGAAAGAAATGGACTTTATCAAGGAAAGACAGTTCAAATTATTCCTCATTTTACAAATGAAATACTTGAAGTAATAGTTTCTACTGCTGAAAAACATAGTCCTGATTTCCTCATTATAGAAATTGGAGGAACTGTTGGAGATATGGAATCAACGGCATTTATTAGAGCTATAGCTGAGTTCGGGTCATTTAATCCAAGTATTACGCACTATATTCATACAACATATATTCCATTCTTAGAGACCTCTAAAGACTTTAAAACTAAGCCAACTCAATACTCCATTTCATCTTTATTAGCGATGGGTATAAAACCAAATATGATTGTTTTGAGAGCGCACAAAAAGCTACCAAAATCAGTATGTGAAAAAATTTCAAATTCAATTTTCTTGGATATAAAAAATATTATTCCTTTGCATGATGTTGAATCAGTTTATGAAATTCCATTATATTTTGAAACTTTAAATGTTGCTCAAAATATCCTAGAACATTTTAACATGAAAAATAAAAATGCCGATAATGTTAAATGACAAAAATTTATTGATCAGGTTAAATCAACAAAAACAAAAAAAATAGTAATTGGTATGGTTGGAAAATACACAACTTTTGAAGATGCATATAAATCAATAAAAGAATCGCTATTTATTTCTTCAGTTTATCAAAATGTGGAATTAGAATTAAATTGAATTGCATCAGAAGATATAGATTCTAAAAATGTTAAAGAAAAATTATCAAAAGTTAATGGTGTTGTAATCTTGCCAGGTTTTGGTTTAAGAGGTTTTGAGGGTAAAATTGAGGTTGCCACTTATACAAGAGAAAATGATATTCCTACACTTGGAATATGTTTGGGAATGCAAGTTATGACAATCGCAAATGCAAGGTTGCTCGGATATAAAGATGCCACTTCTGCTGAAATTCAAGATAAAGGTACAATGATATTCGATTTAATTGATAAAAATGAAAATTCATTAGGAGGATCATTAAAACTTGGAGAATCAATTGTGGATTTTAAAAAAGAAACAATATTTAGAAAAATTTATGGAGTTGAAAGTTTTAGTGAAAGACATAGACATCGCTATGAAGTAAATAAAAAATATCATAAATCACTAGAAATCAATGGATTTGTATTCTCAGGATTCGCAAGAGATACAGGTTTATTGGAAACTTGTGAAGTCCAGGATAAAAAATTTTATTTAGGTACTCAATACCACCCTGAATTTAATGCCACACCTCTTCACCCCCACCCTTTATTTACAGCATTTTTGAAATCTTGTTAAAGATTTTTTAAATATATCAAATTTATAAGTTATAATAAAATTGCTAATTAAATATTTAAAATAATATATATGAGTTGCTATTGCAATTTTTTTATTAAATATAGGTAGCAAAATATGAATAATAATGAGGTAATTTTTGATTGATAAATTAATGCGAAAACTTGATTTTAAGTTATTGAATTGTCAATTTTCCAAAAGAGATAATTTATTGTTCCTTGATATTGAAATAGACTCTCCAACTTTAGTAGAAATTGAAAAAAAAAGTAAAATAATTTCTAATATATTGGATGAGATAGATCAAACTGATAAGGAATATTATTTAAATATTTACTCTTCAGGAACAGAAAAAAATATTGATTGAGAAAATATTCATGATTATCTAGAAGAGAACATTAAAATAAAATTAATCAACCCTATCCTTGATAGTCATGATTTTGAAGGAACTCTCATTGAGGTTAATGAGAGTTCTATAAAAATGAAAATCAATATGAAGGGCTGTTTCAGGAAATTAGAATTTCAAAATTCGAACATAAAACAATTCAAACAATCTATAAAGTTAAACAAAAAAAGGACAAAATAAATGAAAAATCAAAGTAACCCACTAGAACTAATTAAATTTATTTCTAAATCTAAAGAAATGGATATAAATGATATAGTAAATTTTTTGCTAAAATCAATAGAAAGAACTGTTCATTCACAATTAGATCCGGATGCAAAATTAACATTATTAATTGATGATGTTGATAATAGATTGGTTTTGACCAATGAATCAAAAATTATAATTAATGATGATGAAGAATATGAAAAAGAATCAAATTTAATTGATATAAAATTATCAGAAGCTTTATTGTTAGATCCTACTGTTAAAGTTGGAGATGTAATTTCTTCTGAAATAAAATTTGATGATTTTTCAAGAACAACATTTAGTAAAATTGAACAATCATTTAAGTTAGAAATTTTAAATTTAGAAAAAATGAAAATATATAATAAATATTTCCCACTTATTGGGGAGCAAGTTGATGCAAAACTTGAAGATGAAAATGGCAAAACAGCAACATTTATTTTAGAAGATGGAACACATTGTTTGATGCCTATGAAATTTAGAAATATGAATATCAAATTATCCAGTTCAGATTATCATAAAGTTTTTATTGAAGAGGTTTATGAAAATTCTAGAGATTATCAAGTGCTAGTCTCTAATTCTTCATCAAATAGAATTAGAGAAGTTTTGAAAATAGAAATTCCTGAAATAGAAAATGGGAATATACAAATTGTTTCAATTAGTAGAATCCCAGGAGTGAGAGCAAAAATATCTTTTAGAAAAAATCCAGAATTTACAGGAGACATTGATATTATTGGTTCTATAATTGGTCAGGGTGGGCAAAGAATTAATTCTGTATCTGAAAAAATTGGTGGAGAAAAAATTGATGTTATTTTATATTCAGATAATTTCAATGAATATATTTCAAATTCAATGTCACCTGCAAAAGTCATTTCAATTAACTTGAAGCCTAATGGGAAAGATTATTTGATAGTTGTTCCTAACAAACATAACACGATAGCTATTGGTAAACAAGGGATTAATGTTAAATTAACAGTTGAA
>CAMRBO010000016.1 GCA_947040465.1 uncultured Mycoplasma sp. | reverse complement strand
TGATAAAGGAATAAAGGTTGCTCTACCTCCGTTATTGCTTTTCAAAAATTCAATCATCTTTACAGCAGTTTCAGATGTATCAACCACTATGTGTTGTAATGCATTTTGTAAAATTGATTCAATTGCCGAAGAATATTGCTCAGGAACATTAATCAGGTCTGAAACTGTTCCTTGCATTCCTTTGAATAAAGATTTGTTATCAATAATTGTTTTTGTCCCTTTAAATAAATTGGTTTTATTTTCTTTATGGTCTACCAAGACATCAATTTTTGTTTTTACTTTCAAAAGATTAGTTTTCATAGTATTAGATTTTAATCTTAAAGTTGCAATATTTAATTCAATATTATTAACTTCCTCTTTTTTACCACGAACATTTTCAATTGAAGATTCTCCTCATGTTTCAAAATGTTTTATTTCCGATGAATAAATTTCTAATTGTGATTTCATTGCTGTAATTTTTTCAGCATCAGCAACTTGAATTTGACCACTTATAATCAATTCTCTTTTCTGTTCTTCATTTTTGAATCTTACTTCCAAATTATATAAATTTTCATTTATTTTTTCTAAATCAGTATTAAGTCCTCTAATTTCTTTTTCAAGATTTGTTTTATAATCAACATTTTGTTCGACGGAAATTTCTTGTTCTTTAATTCTTGTTTCTAAATCTTCTTTAGTTTCTTGTACGCCAATAAGTTCTGTACGAAGTTCATCTAATTTATTGTTAAAGTGAGATAAATCATGAACCAATAATCCAACTTCAACTTCCTTTAATGATTTTGATTTTTCCAAATAAATCTTTGCTTTTTCTGCTTGTTTTTCCAAAGGTGCCAATTGCTTTTTCAACTCAGCAACAACAGTATCTATTTTTTCTAAAGATTCTTGTGTTTTTTCTAATTTCTTTAATGCTTCTATTTTTTTAGATTTATATTTACTGGTTCCGGCAGCATCTTCAATAATTCCTCGTCTTTGTTCTGGAGTTGCTTGAGCAATATCTGAAACTGTTCCTTGTGAAATAATTGCTAATGAAGATTTTGAAATACCTGACTCCAAAGAAATTTCTCTAATGTCTCTATACCTTGCGACTTGATCATTAATATAGTAAGTATTATTCCCTTTACCTCTTTCAAGAACTCTTGAAATTGTAAATATTTTGTAAGGTAAAGATAATTTTCCTTCTGAATTATCAAAAGTTAAAGTTACTTCACATTTATTTTGTTCTTTTTCAGTTCTAGACCCCGCAAAGATAATATCTTCCATATTATCTCCACGAAGAGCTTTAAAAGACTGTTCACCTAAAACTCACTTAATAGCATCATTTATATTACTTTTACCAGATCCGTTAGGACCCACTATCCCAACTACTCCACCATTAAATTTTAATGTTACTTTATCTGCAAAGGATTTAAAGCCCTTTGCCTCTATTTTTATTAGTTTCATAAGATTCCTTTTTATAAACTCAAAATTATATTTATATATATTATGTTAATAAAATATTATCACATTTTATTGAAAACACAATTATCAAATTACATTATTTTTTTATTTACTTAGCTTTTTTAAAGCATTTTCAGCAGCTAAATTTTCTGCTATTTTTTTTGTTTTTCCCATTCCTTCACCATAACAATTTTCATCATGAATCAATCTTGTTTTGAAATTGTTGTCAGGCTGTTTAGTTGAAATATAAGAAATTTCTGTTTTAGATTTTAGTTGAATCAATTCTTGAAATTGTGTTTTGTAATCTTTAAGATTGTTTTTGTCTGTTAATTTTATTTTTGGAGCGAGAAATTTTGCTAGAAATTTATCAACTGCTGCATCTCCTAAATCTAAATAAAGGGCACCAACAAAAGATTCAAAAAGATCAGCACAAATTTTTGACTTATGCATCAATTCTTCTCTGTTGTTAGAACATAATAAGTATTTATTTAAACCTATTTCTTGAGTGATTTTTGCTAATGCTATATTATCAACATTTTTAGATCTTATTTGTGTGGCTTCTCCTACGCCTACTGTTTTAAAATGATTAAAAATAATAATAGTAGATTTAGCTTGTATAATAGAATCTCCTAGCAATTCAAGCATTTCATATGATTCATAATTTTTATGCTCATTTGAAAAAGTTGTATGCGTAATAGCTCTTTGATATAAATCAAAGTTTTTATATTCTATTTTATGCTTTATAAGAAATTCTTTTATTGATAAATTTGACATTATAATCCTTTTTTAAGTTCGATTAAGGCGTTTGAATCTAATGCTTGTTTTAATTGCATTAGAGCTCCTTGATATGCTTTTGCATCAGATGAACCATGACACTTTATAACGATTCCATCTACACCTATGATTCAAGCGGCTCCAACATTTCTATAATCTAAATGTTCTTTAATATTTTTAAATGCTCCCTTTAAAAATACAGCATTTATCTTTCTAAAAAAATTGCTAGTTAAGTTTTCTTTAATTATTTTCTGAAAGTTAAGAATTGCTCCTTCCATTGCTTTTAACGCAATATTTCCTGCATACCCATCAGTAACAACTACATCAGTTATTCCTTCCAATAAATCTCTGGGTTCTATAAATCCAATATAATTTATTTTTCCTTCTTCTCGCATTATTTTTAATTCTCTATTAACCTTTTGATGCTCTTCAAAACCTTTGTTATCTTCGGTTCCCACATTTAAAACACTAACTCTTGGGTTGTTTATTTTTAAAACAGCAATGGCAAAAGCAACACCTAATTTTGCTCATTGTATTAAATGCTCAGGATTTATATCTAAATTTGCGCCAACATCTAACATAACAAATTTTTGACCTTTAATAATTGTTGGAAAAATAGGCATAAAAGCAGGTCTGCTAATTCCTGTTAATCTCTTTAATATAAAAATTGATGAAATCATTAGTCTAGCTGAATCTCCGGAAGATAAACAGGCATCAGCTTTTCCCTCTTGCAAAATCTTCAACGAATCATTCATAGAATTATCTTGGGTGTGTGTGTTTCTTAAGTTCGAAGATTTATCAACTACACCAGGATTATTAACAATAGTTATTCTTTCGTTGGGAATTAAAAAATTCTCAATAATTTTCTCATCTCCAACCAAAATAATTGAATAATCATTATATTTATTAATAAAATTCATAGTGGAAATAACAGCAGCTTCAATTCCATCGTCATTCCCCATTACATCAAAAACTATTTTCTTCATAAATTTATTCCACACTAATTAAAAAATTATAAATTGGTTGATCTCCATTATAAACTTCTACTTCAACATCATAATTTGAAGTTATAAATTTTTCTAATTCATTTGCATCTAATTTCGATGAGTCTGCACCATAATAAATAACTACTATTTCTACTGATTTTTTATCAGATAACATTTCTTTTATTAAATCTTTTCCTGCTTTGATTATATTTTTTTGGGATCCAATTATTTTATTTTCAACCATCATTAAAAACTCGCCATTTTTAATTTTGATATTGTTAATTTTAGTGTCTTTTGTAGCGGTTGTTATTTGACCTGAAATCAAATTTTTCAATGATGATTCCATTTCTTCTAAATTATCTTCTAAATTTAGTTCTGAAGAAAAATTCAACATAGCAGTTATACCTTCGACTTGTGTTTTTGTCGACATAACTTTAATGTTTTTATTATCAATTATTTGTGATGCTTGTTGAGCTGCTAAAATAATATTTGAATTATTAGGAAGAATAAAAATATTGTCAGCATTAACAAAATTAATTGCATCAATAATATCTTGAGCTGAAGGGTTATTTGTTTGACCACCCTCTATAACATAATCACATTCGTATTCTTTCATTAATTCAATGATCCCAGATCCACTATTACAAGAAATTATCGCTGAAGTTTTTTTCTTGATATTTTTTTTATCTTGGATGTTGGATTTGGTATCGCTGGCTTGAATTGTCATATTTTCTGACTTAATAGCATCAAATTCTCCATATTTTTGTGAATAATTCAATATTCTTCCAGGCTTAAGTGTATGTATATGAATCTTTACAATTTCTTCATCCTGAACCACTACAGTAGAGTTACCTAATTTTGACAGGCCTTTAATAAAATCGGGTTTATTAAATTTTAAATGATCTGCTAATTTCAATATTAATTCTGTACAGTAACCAAATTCTCCATCATATATTTCTAATTCTCCTGTATATTGTTGCATATTGGCTTCTTCTTTTGAAATTTGAACTGGTTTCCCTTTAAGAGATAACAATATTCCTTCTAAAATAAGATTTAATCCCTCACCACCAGAATCAACAACCCCTACCTCTTTTAAAATGGCTAGCAAATTTGGAGTATTATCACAACTCTTTCTAGCATATTTTAAAGCAAGTTCGAATATTTCTATTATATTCATTGAAGGTTTTATGTTTTTTTCTAAATTTTCATAAGTTTCTCTTATAACTGTAAGAATAGTTCCCTCAATTGGATTTATTACAGAATCATATGCCATCTTAGAGGCTTCTTTAAATCCATGGACAATGTTTTTAGGTTCTATTTCATCCAATTTTTGTCAAGCAACCGAAAATCCTTTGAATATTTGAGATAGAATAACTCCTGAATTGCCTCTAGCACCTAATAACATGTTTTTGGATATTGTTTGTAATAGTTGATTTAAATCCATAATTTCCAATGAAAATATAGCATCAGCCGCCTTTTTTATTGTTGATGACATGTTTGTACCTGTATCTCCATCAGGAACAGGAAATACATTGAGAGCATTTATTCTATTTTTATTGTTTTGAATGTTGTTTGAACCAGAAATCATTGCTTCTTTTCAATCAATTGCTTGGATTTTTTGCATTATCTCACTCCTTTTATGTAAATATTTATATTACCTAACTTGAATCCTAATTTTTTGAAATTAAAAGTTAGTTGTTCTTTGATTTGTTTAGAGATGTTCTTAATGGTTGAATCAGTAGAAATAATAATTGCTATATTCAAATTTACAATTTCATCATTAATAACCAATAAAATGGCTTTTGATCATGATTTTGAATCTTTTATTTCCTGATTGCTTTTTTCAATGTTACAAAAACCCAAAATACCTGGAATAATTGAAATATTTTTAATAACATTATTTGTGAGTGTTGACACATCCATATAAACTTCCTTTTTAAAGCATTATTAAATTATAACATTTATATTCAAAATGATAAAATAACAATATCAAAAAAATATGGAATGATTTTTACTTCATATTAAAGCATTATTAACAGTTAAACAAATTACCTTAACGACTTATCATAAGGAATGCCGGCGGCTTTAGGTCCTGAGGATTTTCTACCAAAAACAGTCATTGCAATTAAAGTGCCTAAATATGGAATTGTTAAAACTAAATATTTATAGCTTTCATAATCTTTTGGTACAAATAATGAGAAGTTATAACTTATTCCTAATAATAAAGAAAATACAACCGAACTTAATATAGCTGGCAATATTTTCCATCTTCCAATAATCATTATGGCTAGAGATAAATAACCTAGTCCTTCAACAGACCCTTTAAAAGAAGACCCACTTGTTCTAATAGAAGTCATAAACATTGCTCCTGCTATTCCAGACAATAGTCCAGAAATCAACACACCTTGTCATTTAAAAGAATTTACATTAATTCCAGCAGCATCAGCTGCTTGAGGATTTTCTCCCACTGATTTTAATCTCAAACCTCATCTAGTTTTATTTAACATAATTCAAGAAATTATGGATACAAGAATCAACACAAATGTACTTAAAGAGACCATTCCTGTTAGTTCTGATAACGCATTATTTCCAAGAGCCAATTCAGGAACACGATAATCCATCTTATTAGCATTACCAAAAATAAACAAAACCATCAACGTTATTGCTGGAGCTAAAATATTCATGGCAATACCGGAAATGATTTGATTTGATTTTAACTTAATTGTTGCATATCCATGTAAAGAAGAAAAACCAACCCCAGCTAATCCGGAAATTATAAATAAAGGTATTTGTAATCAAGGAGACCCTGTTATTGCGCCTCCACTACTGAAAATGCTTGCAAAAATCATATAAATTGTTGCACCAAAAACAATTGTTCCATTTATTCCGATATTCACTATTCCAACACGTTCTGAAAAAATTGAAGCTATTGATGATAAAGTTAATATTCCCAAATACATCACTGCCAGGGTTATTATTGAATTAAATATTTCCATCATTACCTTTCTTAATTTTTTTAAAATTTTCTTTTTTACTTTCTTGTTGTTTTTCTAAAATTGAATTTTGAAATTCAGTAAGTGTCTTTTTATTTTCAACTTTAAGATTCTTTGCGAAACTTTTAATTTTTAAAATTTCATAGTAACTATTTTTGAAAAGTTCGTCATCTTTTTCTCTTTTAATCAAAGATATTTGTTGAAAATAATATTGTTGTTTTTCTTCATTTAAATCACCTAATGATATTTTAGTGGTAAATAATTCTTTTTCTAATTGTTCTTTTTTTCTAATAGACTTTTCTTTTATTTCTTTTCAAATTTGTCTTTTGATATTTTTAATATTTTGTATTTCAGTTCTATTAGTTTTTTCAATGCTTCATATATTTTTTCTATTTATTTTATATGTTTGCAACACTTCTTTATAATCAGGATTTTTCCGATATATATAATTATTTTTAATATATATTAATATATGGAATTTTTCAAAAACTATTCCTATGGCTGCAATATAAATTATTATTCCAAACATAATTTGAGCAAAATCTTCTGTAAGCGGAGGGAACAACGGTTTAAGAGCTCCACAACCTAATTTAATAACAGAAAAAAATAAAGAGGCTATTCCAATTCCGAATGGATTGTTATAGACCAAAAGAGCGATTGCTATTGTGTCAAACCCCATGCTAATAGGTTCTGCTTTTGCGCTAATGACACCAAGCTCAGTATAATATAAAAATCCTGCTAATCCTGCAAGTGATCCTGCAATACTCATTATTAATATTAATATTAACTTTTCGTTAGACCCAGAATATTTAGAAGCATCTTTGTTCATTGCCAACATTTTCATTTTATAACCAATGGTTGTTTTTGAAAACACGAATCACACTACAACTATCAAAAAAATACCAAAAATAGACAAAATCGCCAGTCATGCATCGGATTGGAAGAAGTCAGGTAAATTAAAGGGGTCTGTTTGATTTTGAGATAAACTCATATCACTTACCAATCCAGGAATATTACTTTGAATAATAAATTTAACAATATAGAAAACAACTCAATTCAATAAAATTGTAGAAACAACTTCATTAACTTTTAAAAATGCTTTCAAAAGTCCTACAACCATCGCCACTATCGCTCCAGATAGCATCGATAAAATTATTGATAAAAATATTGTCCCCCCATTAATGCCTATTAACTTCAAAATTAAGATTGAAGTTATTCCACCGGCCATCATTTGTCCTGAAACCCCAATGTTAAAAATACCTGACTTAAAACATATTGCTGTTCCTAAAGTGGCCACAATAAAAACTACTGTTGTGGTTATAAATCTAACATTCTGGTTTACTGCATCTTGGAAAATAACTTGAAAAACTTCAAATGGGTTATTCCCTGTCATTGCTATTATTAGAATACTAGCTAATATTCCAAACAAAAAAGCTCATAGGGAATTATAAAGCCTGCGTCTACCATTAATTTCTTTTTCATTAAAAAAGTTTTTTTTCATTTGTGGAAGAGAAAATTTATTTTTCATACAACTCTCCTGTGTGGTCTAATCCTGCCATTAACAAACCTATTTCTTTTCTTTCAAATTGATTAGCTGGTTTAATGCCGACTATTTTACCCTTATTCATAACCGCTATTGTATCCGCTAAAGCAATTATTTCATCTAATTCATATGAAATCAATAATACCGCTTTCCCTTTTTCTTTTTCTTTCAAAATTTCTTCATGGATCATATTTATGGCACCAATATCAAGGCCCCTAGTAGGTTGAACAATCACAATAAGGTCATGATCAGTCAACATCTCTCTTCCAACAATTGCTTTTTGTTGATTTCCACCCGATAAAGATCTCGCCATTGCATTTCCTTCTCTTGAACCACGAACATCATATTTTTCAATAATCTCTTTTGAAAATAAATTTTTTTCTTTATTATTAATAATAGAAAAATTTGAGAATTTTTTAGTAGATAAACTTCTAATTATAGAGTTATCATTAATATCAAAATCCAAAACTAATCCGTGCTTATGCCTATCACCAGGAACAACAGATATAAAACTATCATTCTTTTTCTTTGAGGAAAAATTAGTTATATCTTGGTAACCTTGTGTATTTGAAACACCCTTATTTTTATATAATTTTTTTGGAGCAACTATCTCTTTTGTTTTTAAATTATTTTTGGATAAATCATCTGTACTTCTTTGTTTGAGCATTATGGTACCACTTTTGGGTTGAATGATTCCTGAAAGAATATATTCTAACTCTTCTTGTCCATTTCCTTCCACACCTGCTATTGCCAAAATTTCTCCTGCATGTATTTCTAAGTTTAAGTTTCTTAATTTTTTTCCTGCACAAATATTTTCTAATTTTAAGATTGAATCTTTTAAATAACTATGATTTTTATTTTTAGAATGTACAACATTTTCTCCCACCATTGCATTTGCTATTTCGGTGGCAGTAATGTTTTCAAGATTTTCATAATGTTTAATAACTTTTCCATGTCTAATTACAGTAACTTCATCAGAAACATTCATTACTTCTCATAACTTATGAGAAATAAAAAGAATTGTTTTTCCACTTTCTCTCAAAAATTTCAAAATTATTAAAAATTCATCTATTTCCTTTGGAGAAAGCACAGCTGTAGGTTCATCAAAAATCAATATCTCAGCATCTTTATATAACATTTTTATAATCTCAATTTTTTGTTGTGTCACAATGGTTGCATTGGATGTTGTTTCATTTAAATCAAATTTTAAACCAAATTTATTTTGTAATAATTTGATTTTTATTAATGATGTTTTTTTATCAAGAAATCCATGTTTTGAGAATTCAGACCCTAAAATGATGTTTTCTAAATTAGTATAATTTCCAACCAATTTAAAGTGTTGATGAACCATTCCAATACCTATATCATTTGCTTGATTCGGTCCATTAATTATTAATTGAGAACCGTTTATTTTAATAAATCCTGTTGTTGGCTTATATATTCCGAATAAAATTGACATTAATGTTGATTTGCCAGCTCCATTTTCTCCCACCAATGCATGAATAGTTCCTTTTTTGATTGTAATATTAATATTGTCATTTGCCTTAATACCAGGAAATTCTTTTGTAATATTCACTAATTCTACAATGGCGTTGTTTTCCATATTTTATTTATTTATCTCCACAATTATACTATTAAGTAATTCTTGATTTGCGTTTGAATCACTCATATTTTGAAACGCAGGACGCTTTGCTTGAAACTTAATCATAGCATTACTTAATAATTGATTTACCTTATTTTTGTAAGTTATAGTAGAAGGAGAATAATCTACCAACCCTTTATCAAATCCATATTTAACAAATGCACTTGAAACCCCTTCTTTAAAAATTCCTTCAAATCCAATGTCTGAAATACCTTCATCTTGATTATCTAAGGGAATACCTGCCAATAAAATTAAGGCCTTATAGACTGCTACTGCTACTTTTTTTTCTATTG
>CAMRBO010000015.1 GCA_947040465.1 uncultured Mycoplasma sp. | reverse complement strand
TTCAGACGTGTGCTCTTCCGATCTTGGTAAACAAGGGATTAATGTTAAATTAACAGTTGAACTAACCAAAACTAATATTGATATTATTTCTATTGATGATGCCAAAGAAAGAAATATTGATATTTTATGAAATGGTAATGTTAGCCCTGAACAAGTCGAACAGATTGAATCACAAGACGGACAAAGAAACTTTCAATTTGATAGAAGATCTCCAAGAAATAATAATAATAATTTCAACAACAACTTCAATAATGGTGGAAACAGATATGGTAATTCAAACTTGAATATGGATGAATTTGATAAGGAATTAGCGGAATACAAAACAGAAATAAATGAATTTGCTTCTGGCGAATTTGCATTTGGTGATTTTAAATCAACATATTTAGACTATCAAAATGAAAGTGGTAAAACAAATACTAATTTTAGTGATATGAAAAATTCTATTCAACAAACAAACACAAACAAACCATCAAAAAGAGATATTAATGATATTGCAAAATCATTTCAATTTGATTCTGATTTAGCATCAGATATTAATTTTGATGATTATGATTTTTCAGATTTTGATGAAGACAATAATGAGTAAAAGTAATGATGAGCAAAAACAACAAACAAATTTTCAGGAAATGCATTATAACTAACAAAATTATTAATGTTGACGAAATGATTAGAGTTGTGAAAGACAAGGATAATAATATTTTTTTAGATAAAGAAAAACATATTCCAGGTCGTGGAGCATACATTACAAAAGAATTCAAATTAATAATGCATGCATTAGAAAGAAAATTATTAAATAGGACATTTAAAACAAATATCTCAATTGATGTTTACAACAGGTTAAAGCAAGAGGTAAAAATATATGAAGAAATCAAAAACAAAAAACAATAAAAATAGTGATAAGCCAAAAAATAAATTAGTAGCAAATAGAAGAACTAACGATCTTCAAATAAAAACACAATTAGTTAGTGTTAAAACAGAATTGAAAGATGGTGTTTTTATTTTTACTGGTCCAATGAGTGTTAATGAATTTTCTAACAATATTAAAATAAAACCAAATGAATTATTAATTAATCTTTTTAAAAAAGGGAAATTGTATAACTTAAATTCAACATTATCTGAAGAAGAAATTGCTGAAATTTGTTTTGAATACGAATATGATTTTCAAAAAGAAGAGGAACTTAATGAAACGAATTTTATGGATCATCTTGAAGTCAATGATCCAAAAGAAGAATTGGAAAAAAGACCTCCGATAATTACTGTTATGGGTCATGTTGATCATGGTAAAACAACTCTTATTGATAAAATTAGAAAATCGAATGTTGCACTTAATGAAAATGGCGGAATCACTCAGCACACTGGAGCATATCAAGTACTTCATAAAAAAGAATGAATTACATTTTTAGATACTCCGGGACACGAAGCTTTTACTGCTATGAGGTCTAGGGGGGCTAAAATTACAGATATAGTTATTTTAGTAGTCGCTGCTGATGATGGAGTAATGCCGCAAACAATTGAAGCTATTGATCATGCAAGGGTTGCAGGAGTTCCTTTGATAGTGTTTGTCAATAAAATGGATAAACAAGGAATAGATGTTGAAAAAATAAAAGGGGATCTTTCTAAATATGATGTACTTTGTGAAGAATGAGGTGGGAATGTTCCGTTTGTTTATGGTTCTGCCTTAACAGAAGAGGGAATTGATAAGTTATTTGATTTTATTTTACTTCAAGCAGAGTTGCTAGAGTTAAAAGCAAATAAAAATCGTTCAGCTATGGGAGTAGTTATTGAATCTCATATTGACATTGGCCAAGGGACAATCGCAACTTTGATTATTAGTAATGGAACTTTGTTAAAAAGAGATTTTATTGTTGCGGGATCACACTATGGAAGAATAAAGAATATAACTTCAACTTCTGGCGAAGAACTTGAAAAGGCATTTCCAGGAACTCCGGTAATTGTCACTGGTTTGAATTATACTCCTAATGCAGGAGATAGATTCATTGGTTTTGTTGATGAAAAATTTGCAAAAGAATTAGCAAATAGGAAAGCCTTCGTTGATAAGAAAAGTGCATTAAATTTAAGACAAACACAAATATTAAATTTAGACCAAAATTTAAAAATATTAAACATTATTATTAAATCAGATGTTCAAGGAACTGCAGAGGCCTTAAAACACTCTTTAACATCTCTTAAAAATGATGAAGTAGTTGTTAATGTTATTAGATCTTCAGTGGGGAACGTGACAAAAAGTGATGTATTACTTGCTCAAACTTCCGATTCTATAATATATGCATTTAATCTCAAAGTAGACGGAAGTGTTAAAAAATTTGCTGATTCAGAAAAAGTTATTATAAAAATGGAAACCATAATATATAAAATTATTGAAGATGTAGAATTAATCATAAAATCAAAAGAAGAACCGGTATATGAAGAAGTTATAACCGGAGAAGCATTAATACAAAAATTATTTTATTTTTCAAAGGTTGGAACTATCGCTGGTTGTTTAGTGACAAGTGGAGCAATAAAATCAAACACAAAATTAAGAGTTTTAAGAAATAATAAAATAATTCACGAAGGTGTAATGGATACTCTTCAAAATGGTAAAAATAATATTAAAAAAGCAGAAAAAGGAACCGAATTTGGAACACACATTAAAAAATTCAATGAAATACAAGAAGGGGATTTACTACAAACTTATGATGAAGTTTTAGTTTCATAAACTTATGAATGAAATAAATAAAAGAAAAAAAGAATCTAATTATATGTTGTTGATTTCGCAAATTATTCAACATGATGTGACAAATGTTAACATTTCTAACACAACAGTTGTAGATGCTAAATTATCTAAAGATGGATCTAATTTAAAGATATATGTTGCTTTTGACAAAATGGAAAATAAATCACTTGAAGCATTAAATAATTCAAAAGGCTTTATCAGAACAATGCTGGCTCAATATGAATTAGGAAGAAGTGTTCCAAGGTTAAATTTTCACTTAGATATTGTGGGAAAAAAAGCTTTAGAAATAGATAAAATATTAGAACTAATTAAAGAAAAAAAATAACAATTAAACTAGGAAATAAATTAAGGATGATTTTTACTCTTATTTATTATTTGAATGATGTGTAGGTATCATTTATAATAATTTTAATATTTTATTTAGCAGTATTATTATAAATCAATGTTAAATTTTTCTATTATCAAGTGCATTTTTAGTTTTCAATTATTTTTATTGATATATAAATAAGTAGAATAAATTTTTATTATATGTTCAATTCATTCATTCTTGACATGAAATGTCTCCTTCTTAGAATGCTCAAATGTATTCGAGGGTTTTATTTTTTTCCTCTAACTTTACTTAAAATTAATTTAATAATAATTGGAATAATCAAAATAATCAAAACAGATAGAATAAAAATTTTTCTATATGCTTTATTCATCTCAGATGTTGTTTTTTGAATTTCAATTTGAGCCACAACTTCATTTCCAAAGAAAGATTGAATATCAACAATTCTTTTCTTTCTAAATATTGTAAATCCAATATGAATAACCATTACTCCAATTAAACCCACCACTATATATATGGCTAAATTTTCTGGAGCAGGCCCTAATTCACTAATTCATAACTGAAAATTAAACACTCATCAATTAACATCTTTTAATCATCAAAATATTAAAACACCAATAGTTCCATAAAAAAGAATTGTGATAGTGAATCAATTGTGAGTTACTTGTTTTTTATAGAGTTTAATGTAGATATTAGATATAAATGGAGGAGTTGTTTTTAAACCAGATCCTAAATCATCTCGATAAATTCTAATAGAGTTTTTTAATCCACGATATTCCACAAAATTATATACTATTTTACCTAGTGAAGATAACCCAATAATTGAAGTGGGGATATATCAAAATCAACCTCATTTTAGAACACTTGGCAATAATGAGATAATAACTATTTGAGAAATCAATAATGCAAAACAAAGTATGAATATGAAAAGAAACCTAGTATTTTCATGTTTAAAAACTTTATAAATACCATTTGGTATAACACCTAATGGATCTTGTTTATAATTTGAATTAATTTTAATAGAATTAATTCTAGTTGGATTTTCAACAAATGTAATAGTCCCTGTATTATAAATGGGTTTTATTTCCATGAGACACCCCATTCTTTTATATTAATAATAAGATTATATCAAAAATAAACAAATTACTTAAATGCTCTTAGTATTTATGTGAAATAACAACATTTCAATATCTGCAGGGTTAATTCCGGAAATACGATATGCTTGTCCTAAAGTTTCGGGTTTTATTTTAATAAGTTTTTGTTTTGCTTCAGTGGCAATATTTTGTACCATATTATAGTCAATGTTTTTTGGTATTCTCAAAAATTCTAATCTAATCATTTTTTCGGCAGCAATATTTTGTTTTTTAATATAACCTTCAAGACGCACTTGAATAATTAGATTGTCCTTATATTTAAAGTCTTTTATAAAATCGTCTATGTTTATATCTGGTCTAGAAATAATTTTGAAGATTGATTTTCCGTGTAAGATATCTAATTTTATTGCTTTCGGATCAGTAGATGAAAGGTATGTATTTTTTAATTCTTCAATTTTGTCACTAATACTTAAATATTTTTTCTTAATTTCATCAAATTTATCTTGCTCAATCATATTGGTTTCGAGAGCGTATTTTGCTAAACGTACATCAGCATTATCATTTCTTAATAACAATCTATATTCTGCTCTTGAAGTCAACATTCTATATGGTTCACTTGTTCCTTTGAGTGTAAGATCGTCAATAAGCACACCAATATATGAGTCACTTCTTAATAAATTAATTGCTTCCTTATTTTTTAATTTTTGACTTACATTAATTCCGGCAACGAGTCCTTGAGCTGCCGCTTCTTCATAACCGCTAGTTCCATTTATTTGCCCTGCAAAATATAAATTATTTATTATTTTTGATTCTAATGATTTTTTTATTTGTAGCGAATCAATTGCATCATACTCAATTGCATATCCTCATTTTGAAATCTTTGCATTTTTCAATCCGGGAATAGTTTTTATGAATTCTCTTTGAATATCGATGGGCATTGAAGTGGAAAGACCATTTATATAAAATATATCTCCTAAAGAAGTTTCGGGTTCAAAAAATATTTGGTGTCTTGTTTTATCTTTGAAACGGACAACCTTATCTTCTATTGAAGGGCAATATCTTGGACCAACGCCATTTATTAATCCTGAATACATACTTGATTTTTCAAGATTGTCTAAAATAATTTTATGAGTATCTTTATTTGTATACGTTAAAAAACAATGAGTTTGAGATTTTAATTTTATATTTGAACGATCTGAAAAAGTTAATTCTTCTTCTTCTAATATTTCCTCTTCTACTTGTGAAAAATCAATAGAATTTGCAAATATTCTTGCTGGAGTTCCTGTTTTTAATCTCATTAAATTAAATCCTAAATCTTTTAAATTTTCAGAAAGAATAGAAGATGTTAAATCTCCATCAGGTCCTGAAACAGTGACATCATTTCCGCGCAATACTTTGGAATCCATATAAGTTCCTGTTGTAATAATTACCATATTAGAATTTATTTTTTCGCCTGAATTTAAAATAACTCCAGAGATTGTCTTGTTATCAATAATTAAAGTATCGACCATACCTTCTATTAGAGTAATTTTTTTATTATTTTTAACATATTTAAATATTATTTCAGAATATTTGTCTTTGTCAATTTGAGCTCTAATCGCTCTAACTGCCGGTCCCTTTGATTGATTTAACATTTTTACTTGAATCATAGATAGGTCAGCAAAATATCCTTGCATTCCACCTAATGCATCAATTTCTTTGGTTATAATACCTTTTGCAGGACCTCCTATAGAAGGGTTGCAAGGCATTGAAGCGAGTTTATTTTTATTAAGTGTTATTAATGCTACATTAAAGTTCTGTTTAGCTAAAGCAAATGCTGCTTCAATTCCGGCATGACCCCCACCAACAACAATTGCATCAAATTCATATTTTTTCATATTTTTTTTCTTTCTAATGAATAGCATCTAAATAATCATAACCCTTAATCAAATATGTTTTGTTAAAATAAATACAAAATTCAAGAAATTACATTTTTAGAAAAAATAAATTAAATGTTTATATTGATGAACAATATTTCAAACATTAATTCCGAAATCTATATTGAATATGAAATGAATAGGTATGCTTTTATAGGAGAAATTTTTAACCTCTCGATCGAAACCATCCGCAAAATCTTTCAAAACACTTTTATAAGAACACAAGAAATTTATTTAAAAAGGGAAACCTAAAGTTACTAAAAAAATTAAAATTTATGAAAATAAGCAAAGAATGCAATACCATGACTTAAATAAAAAGTTCATCAGATATGTCAAAATTTAAAGGACACTTTTTGTAAAACAATTGTTGGATTATCAGAAGATTTTGACATATATGTTCCTCCAAAACACTTGTGCTTTCTAGTTGGAGGTAAGCATTTATCTTTTGTGACATTAAGAATATTCCTATATTTAAAGCTTAATAAACATTATAAAAAGAAACCAAGTGTTGGATATATATATAACTAAAAAAATCCATGAAAGACTTGTGGAAGCGAATGAAATAGGACTTGTCAAGAATTTCGAAGTAGATACCGTATAAAAAAGAAAAATTGATGAATTTCATATTTCAACTCTAATATATCTTTCTTCAAAGTGCTTAAGTGCAATCTTATTATAGAGGTAAAGATTCTGTCGAATTTTTAAAAGCAACTATTCAAAATATTTTAAAACAATATTCCAAATTAAAACCCTCACTTCTGATAATGGAAGTGAAAATGCAAGGCTAAATGAAATCACTGAAAATTGATATTTCACTGATGAATATTCATCTTGACAAAAAGGATTGATTGAACACAAACACAAACAATTTAGAAAGTTTTTTCCAAAGGGTGTGAGTTTTAAAAATTTAACTCAGGAGAAATTAGGTGAAATTGTTTTAATTATTAATTGTGAAATTTATTATCAAAACGGAGTTAGAACAAAGCTCAACAAAACAATTTATGAATATGAATTAGAAATGTTTAAAACTTAATAAACTCAAATGAATCACTCGTTTTTAATTAAAATTTTGCTAAAAAATTAAAGAAATACACAAAAACTAAATATTCATGATTATGAATCTGATATTTTCTTTATAATTTTTACAGTCATTAAGGGATTAATTAGAAACACACAACAAGTTTTTTTTAAATTGGTAATTAATTTGGTGACTTTACAAAATAAATTCTTTTCAGTTCCCTAAAGGAATATTAAAATCTTTTAATTTATATTCACCTATACTAATTCTATTTAATTCAATAACTTCATTACCAACCAATTTAAACATTCTTTTGACTTGATGAAATTTTCCTTCAGTTAAAATAACATTGCAATGATTAAGTTTTATTTTGATAATCATAATTGGCTTTAATACTTTTTTATCCAGTATTAGTTGAGATTTAAGTTTTTTAATCATTAAATCATCCAATGGTTTCTTTAATGTTACTTCATATTCTTTATTGGTGTTGGAATTTGGAGATTTTAGTTTATGAGATCAATTACCATTATTGGTTAGTAATACCAACCCCGTAGTATCTTTATCTAAACGGCCAACTATGTGAAGTTTCATATTTTTATATTTATCAATTAAGTCAATAACTGTTAAATTCACATTATCTTTTGTTGCACAAACATAATTTTTAGGTTTATTGAGAGCAATATAAATAAATTCATGATATTCAATCAATATGTTATTGATTGAAACTCTATTTATTAATGGATCAATCTTTATTGAACCATCTTTTTGAATTTTATTATCAACAAAAATTCCCCCGGATTTAATTATCTTTTTAACTTCACTTCTTGTTCCAAAGTTTTGGGAGGATATAAATTTTTCTAATCTTATTTTCATCTAAATTATTATAACTATTTAAATTATGTAATTTTCATATTCTAAAAATATTTTTATTAAATAAGTTATAATATTAATAAAAATATAATTTAAAAAATTAAGTTAAAGGAAATATGTATGTATCAATATAAGGCGGTATTAGTATCTGATAAAGAAATTTTAGTTAAGGATCACACCATTGAAGATATTGAAAAATTTATAGTTGGTTGAAGAAGAAGAAATTCTGATAAATCAAATGATAAAATTGAAATTATTCATATATTTAGAACAAATAAACTATCTTGAAAAGTAAAAGAAGAGTTAATTAAGATAGTTTAAAGTCCATAAGTTGTGATTGTGATTTCTTTAATTTTTAAGTAATAATTTATGGCAAATTAGATTTATCAAAATAATGAAATAAAATAATAAGTTCAAGCTTCTAAAGCACAGTTCCCATTAATTATTACAAATATTTCATTAATTGTAATATAATGTTTATAAATATTTAGAAATTGAAGGTGTATTTTGGATTTAGGTTTAGGAATAGGGTTGATAATAGGGATCTCATTAATACTTTTTATTGCAGGGGGTTTTTTAGGTTTTTATTTTACAAAAAAAATGTTTGAAAAACAACTTAGAGAAAATCCACCAATTACCGAAAAAATGGTAAGAGCAATGTTTCTTCAAATGGGTAGAAAACCGTCAGAAGCACACATTAAAAATGTTATGAGATCAATGAAAAACGCTAAATAGGAGTGCAAAACAATAAAAAAAATATTTCCAAATTAATTAATTCATCAATGGTACTTATAGGAACTGGAACCTTAAAGAATAAGTTCGATCACTCGTTAATTCACTACTAGTTAAATCTTTAATCAATAACTTTGTTTGATAAAGTGAATAATCAATCGGTTTAACAAGAATTCTCATATTGTTTCTCCTATCAATAGTAATAGCATTATCTCTTCCAATTTCAGTTGAGGATTGTTTAACATCAAAATCCATGGAAATTAATTGTGTTTTAAAAGGTTTGCCAACAACTTGTTTAAAACGGAAAGTAATATCTATTTTATTATTAGTTGTTGAATTAGGTAAAAAGTGTTTTGTAATCGATTTAGTTTTATGATTCATCTTAAATGCTATTGGCATTAAAGTGGACTTGGTAATCAGTGGGGGATTATCTGTTTTTAGTTCCTTAACATTAAGTCCTTCAAAGTAGACATCAAACAATTTGTTATCATTTGGCATATCACCATTAAAATAAAATCCTGAAAAATCAATAATTATTGGAGGAGTATTATTACCTTCAAAGTGATTTCATTTAGCCTGGAATTTTCATTTCCGTTATCTGAAGTTAGAGTTTTTAATTCAGAATATTATTTTGATATATTTTGAATTGTTGTTTCTAAAAATGTGTTAGAACATAAGGTTGCACTCAAGCGTTTTGATGAACGATCTATCAATGTTGAAATATTAAACTCATCATCCTTTTTACTTTCAACAGCATCTATTTCAAAGTGCTCAATAACTTTTCTTTCATTTGCTTCCTGAGACCTTTCATGGAGTTTTAGTTATTCAATACTTGGCTTCTCTACGTTTTCGCTTACGATTCTTACCAAGTTTTAAGTATAGAAATATTCTTAAAGTTATAAGGGGTAATCTTTTATTTCTAACTAAAAAGTATAGATGCTTTTGGAGAAATTAATATGTCAAAATTTTCTAATAATCCAACAATTGTTTTTGTTGGTAGACCCTTGAAAGTTTTTGCAAATCTGATGAACTTGTTGATTTAGGTCATAGTATTTCGTTATTTGCTGCTCTTCATAAATTTTATTTTTTTAATAACTTTCAATTTTCAAAAATTTTTAATATAAATATCTTTACTTATCAATTACAAATCTAGATTTCCCCTTTTGAAAAATTTCCCGTTTTCTTATGAAGGTATTTTGAAATAATATGCATCACGAGTACTTATATATGTTAAAATTTATAATATAAAGTTGGTGAAATGATGAAAAAAAGTTTAATTAGTATTACTGCCATAATAGGCGTTGG
>CAMRBO010000014.1 GCA_947040465.1 uncultured Mycoplasma sp. | reverse complement strand
GGTATTTGGTTATGAAACACGAAATGACAGGTTGTAAGTAGTTTGGTCCAAAGTAAATTGGAGATGTAATACGTAAAATACCTTTGGGCTGTGATTGGTATGACTTCGCAATAAGTTGGATATCATCTAAGATATCGTTAAGTTTAATCGTTTGTTCGAGAATATTCTCACCAGCAGATGTCAATGAAAATGATCGTGTAGATCTATTTAAAAGTTGAACGCCTAATTCTATTTCTAATTTTTTAATTTTTTTTGATAAATTGAATGATTTTTCTTATTTTTACTAGAATAAGAAAAAACTTTTACTATTTCTGTATCTTTATCTTTTTTCAAATTATTATCTTTTTTCACTTGTGATGTTTTATTTTCTTCTTTTGACAAAAGTTGATTAAATAACTTATCTAATTCAGAATCAACTTTTTTAAAAAAGTTACTTTTATCTAGAGGATTTTTTAAAATATCTTTAAAATTTTCTGGCGTCATTCGCTCACTAAAATATTCGCACATTATTTCATGATCATCCACTTTAATGCTTGCAAAATAAGACTTTTTTACATATCCATGACAAAATTTAATTTTTGCTTTTTGACACTTAAAACAAACTAAATTTTCTTTTATTTTAATCGCTTTTTCTCTACTGTTATTATATAAGTCATCAAATTCTTCAATACTATATATATTTTTATTAACATTATCAAAAACATGTTCTATTTTATTGCTCATATCGCCACCTTAATATAACATAAATTATATATCAAACTAAATACTAGATTGTGATTTTAAATCCCTAACAAATCAACAACAAGGTCTGTTAGTTTATCTCAAAGATCTCTTAGTTGTTCTTCTCTTCATTCAAAATATTCATTAATTTTATTATTTAGGTCAAAGGTTGTTTTGTCATTCATAATAGATTTCTTATCGGATCTGCTTAGTTTTCCATTTACTTTACCTGTAATGATTGTTAAATTGGCTGATGTGTGTATTTAAGATAATGTTAATATATCTTATATTCAATTATTAGTAATTAATAACACTTTATTTAATTAAATAAGTTATTATTAATTTATGAAAAATCTAAAAGAAAAAATAAAAAAAGAATTTTCGGAAGATGATATCAAAGTATTATGCTTTTTAATTTTTAATAAAATTAAATTAAATGTAACTGAAAATAACGATGAACTTCGTAAACTAAAAGACATAAATAAATTCGTCAACCCATTTCTTATAGTTATTAATAAAGAAAAAATTATCATCCATCAAAACACTTTAAAAAATAAACTTTTTTGAATTAATATTGATAATAAAAACAAAATAAAAAATTATTTTGAAATTATTATCCAAAAAGATTGTGCCTCAACATATGGTGAAATAATTTCTTTATTCAAGGATAAAACAAATATTAACAATATATTAAATAATTATACTATTAAGATTTATGCGATTAAAAATAATGATCAAAATTTAATAAAATTTCTTGAGACAAGAAGAAATTTTAAAGACATATTTGTAAATAATAATGAAGATATGAAATTATTTTTCAATATGCAAAATAAAGATTTTTATAATGATTTTAATGATTCAAAATTAGTGAATAATAATTATTTAACTTCTTCATTCAATAAATTAGATAATTATGGATTAACATCAAGTCAATTAAAAACATTATTAGGTTTTTTTGCATTAAAAGAGAAATCAAATTTTTTATCTATTAATGGCGGTCCCGGAACTGGTAAATCAACATTATTGAACTATATTATTTCCAATTATTTAATGAACCACTTATTAGAATTTAAAGAAAAATCAAATACAAATTTAAATATTTTTATTACTAACTATGAATGTCCAAGAATATTAATGACTGGATCGACTAAAAATGCCGTAAATAATTTAGTAGATGTATGTAAAATTTATCCAAGTGAAAGGCACAAGTGAATAAATTTTGATGATGAAATTTTTTTATATAATTTTGATTTTAGTTTAATCAAAGATGAAGAAAATAAATTAGATGTCTTGACATTAAATAAATTTAAAAGCTTATCTAAATTTTTCGATAATATCAATGAATTCGAGGAAGAGTATGTTTCAAATGCTACTAAATATTTTAAAAACATAAATATAATATTTTCAAATATTTTAGAAAATATTTTTGATGCTATTGATAAAAATAATAAAGATATAAATGATATATTTCAAACAATTCAATATTTAAAAGAATCATCCTCTAAATCTTTGAACGAAAAGAAAAAATATGAAGATTATTCCAAATATTGCATTTATTTAAATGAATTTAAAAAAATAAATAAAAAATCTAAAAAACGAGACATGATTAAGGATGTTAAGAATATATTGGAATTATTTGATGATATGAATGATAGTATTTTGTCCTTTATTGTCAGTGAATCAAAATATTTAAGATTTAGAAGATTTTTTTATTCAAGAAAAAAACTTTACAGAAAAATTACATTGATTTTTAAGGAAAATATTAAAGATTTTTCCGGAGAATTAACCAATTTAAATAAATTGATAATTGAATGGAATTCATTCCCTTTTATTAAAAGTAATCAAGAATTTAATTTAAAGGAAATAATCTTGAATAATAAAGTTTTTAATGAAATATTATCATTTAATTTTGAAATAAAAAGAATTGAGATAGATATTCAAGCAAAATTAGATACAACAATAAGAAAAGAAAATTCCTTTTTATTTAGACATATTTTTGAATGAAAATTTATTAATCTTATTAATGAAAAATATAATAAAAATATTCAGTGTAATTGCAAATATAAGAATGGAATGAAACTTCATTTTCGTTGTTTTAAATTTTTTAATATTTTGAGAACAATTAATCCTATTATTAGCTCTAATATTCAAGGAATTGATTTTAATAAAGTAACTGAAAAATATTACGATTTATGAAAACTTAAAAAGCAGCCAAACTTCCCTTTTGATTTGATAATTATTGACGAAGCTAGTCAAACCGATTCTAAATATTCTATCCCTTTATCAATGCTTGGTAAAAATATACTTGCTATCGGAGATGAAAAACAACTTCAACCGATAAATGTTGAAAAACAAGATATCAATTTTATGAGCTCTTTTTTTTCCATAATTAATGATAACAAAGATTATGTAGAAAAATTTATAGAAGTTAACAATTCAGTTAACAATTTTGTTTCAGCAACTTCTTTACTTTCACTTATAAATGAAAATTCTAAAATTAAAGCAAATATTTATGAAACAAATGATGCCATTGAAAATATTAATGAAGATAAGGGTTTTTATTTACTTGAACATTTTAGATGTCCTGAAAAGATATTTAATGTTATTAATGAACATTTTTATAATGAAACACTTGTTTTTGTGTCTGATAATTCAGCCAAGAGTTGTTCTTTATCTAAAAAATACAATTCTCCATGTTGTAACGATATATCTTTCATTGAAATAGGACACAATTATATTGCTGATGATAAAAATAAAACCAATATTAAAGAGGTAGAAATAGGATTCAAATATATAATTGAATCCTATTTACTAATATATGAACATTGTTATGGCGAAAAACCGAATAATTTAAACCTACAAGATATATTGAAAAAATTAATAAATAAAGTTGCATTTGTTACATTTTATAAAAATCAAGCGAAAGAAATAATTAAATTCGTAAATAATAGTCAAATAAATAAAATAGTTAAAAATGAAGAAGATACTGAATATTGGATTAGCTTTTTAAAGAAGATAAAACAAGGTACTGTAGATTCACTTCAAGGTATTGGATGTGAATTCATAATTTTTTCAAATGTTAGTGATGGTTATACTTATGAAGATTCAGAGATTCAAAGAGCTTTTGAATTTGATGACAAAAGGATAAATGTTTTATGAACAAGAACAAAGTCTCACTTCATTCATATAAGATCCAATAAATATTGAAATAAGTTTAATACAGATAAAGATAATAAATCAAACAAAGCTGCCCTTAAAGCGCGTATAAATGCCGAAATAAGTCTTAACATTGGTAGATTGTCTTTGCAAGAAAAAAATTTTGATTTTGATTTAAATGAAAATCAAATAAAAGACAATAGGAAAATCACCGGAAGAAACGGTGAATCATTATTCAATACAATTTTAAAAGAACCTTATTTAAAATATATATTTATTGAAAAAATTAATGAAAAATTAAAAGAGAATATTTCAGTATTTGACAATTATAAATGAAATAATAATGAAAAAGAAACATATGAAAATCATGATTTTTCAATTCAGCACAACAACTCAAATATTTATCTAGAAGTTAAAACCAACAAAAGCAAAAAGACAAATTTATGAATGAGTAATAATGAATTTGATTTTGCCAAACAAAATGAGGAAAACTGGGCACTGATTCATCTGTTAGAAATTTCAAGCTTATCAAATTTAAATTATATTGATTTATCAATCAAACATTTTATTATTAATAAAATGACAATTAATTTGATAAATGAAATTGAAAAAAGTAATAATAAAGATAAAAAAAGATTTGAAATTAAAATAAAATAAAACTTTTTTATTTTTGAAAAGAACATAATTAAATTAGACAAAAAAACACTTTATTGTAAGTGTTTCAAAAAACATCGCGCTAATAAATTAACTTGTATTTTTTACATATTAATTATATGGTATTTCACTATATGTTATTTTCTAAATTAATTAATTTTTACTTCTGTTGCAATAAATATGAACGGCTTGTAAATTATTTATTGAATTGTCTCCGCCTCTTGATTTAGATAATATATGGTCAATATTTCAAGCATATAAACTGTTTCTTTGTTCAACTACACTTTCATGTGAACCATATAACATCTTTTCTAAACAAATACCACATAATCGATGATTATTCGGTGAGCAATCATCATTACCACAACTACAGTATGGAGCTTTCTCTCATATTTTTTCTATTTTATTAACATATTTATATTTAGCCATTATTTCTTCTTTCTAAGATTGTAATCAAATCAATAAAATTTGAATTTGGATTATTAGTTTGTTGTTTATATTTTATCAAATTTATTTTAAAGTTTCTTTGATGTTCTTCTGATTTTGACAAATTATTGAGTAGTTGACCTAAAGACTTTAGATCATGATTATATTTCTCTCAATTCATTTTTTTAAGTTCAATATTTAATTTTTCTTCAATTCAATCTTTTTCTAAATTTGTTTGTTCACAATATTTAAAAAAAGATAGTAGAATGATTTCCAAGCAAGGATCATTTATTATTAATTTAATATTTTTATCATTAGCTAACTTTTTGCATTTATCTGGAATATCCTTTGCAATATTATCAACATCAAAAATAAAATATTTATTGCAACAATCTTTGTCAACGTTAGTTATTAACCTTTCGTGTAAAGTTCCCTTGCCTGAGAAAGAGTGGTTTTTACATTTGGAAAATATTTTATTTTTGAAAATACTACTATCCTTTAATCAAGTGAAAAATACTTGTTCCATTTTCCCTTCAGTGATTAATGAATACTTAAATTTATTACTATTCACAATCCTTAAATCCTTTTAAAGAATAATCAACGTAAGGATCATATCCTAACTTTCCATCCAAATAAGTTTTTGAAAAATTATTTGCTTCTCTTACATCTGAGCCAAAATCTCATAAAGAGATAATAGAGGTAAATCTAGAGTCATTGATAGCAGCAAAATAGATTTCATCCTTTCTAAAAATATCACTAGTTAATGTTGGCATATCGTGTGAAGAAAAGATTAATTGAGCTCCAGGATTCTTTTTGTTATTTGTAAACATTAATATTAAATATTTTAATATACGTGTGTGCAAACCGGAATCTAATTCATCAATAATAAAAATATTTTTATTATGAATACCTTTAATTAACTTAGCAAGCAATATAATTAATTTTTGTGTTCCATTTGATTCATTATTATAATTAATTCAATAATTATTTTCATAAAGGTCTACCTTACATAATCTAACTATTACAGAACCGGGATTTAAGGGATCTTCTTTAATATCTATATCATTAATATTGATATCTAAATCTTTAAAAATCTTTAAAATAATTTCTTTGTTTTCTATTATTATTTTGACATCTCCAATATGGAATTGAGTTGTATTAAAAGGTGTTAAGGTTTTATTGATTGGAAAAGTGTTATCTATTCACTCAATTTTTTTAAATTCCTTCATTAAACTTTCAACTAATTCATTTTTAAAAATGGTTGAAAAAAAATATAACAAACTTTTCGAACTATTTAAAATAGACAAATTAATATTTGTCTTTGCTAGTTCTTCATATAAGTAATTAACTTCATCTCCTTTTTCGTTAAGGTCTTTCCTAAAAACAACAATTTCTTTTTTGATTGTTGATAGTGGATCTTTCATTTTAAATTCTTCAAAACGAATTTTGTCTGAAAAATGAATATTATATATTAATTCTCTATTGTTACCATCTCGAAATACGAACTCTCATTTTATTAACTCCTTTTTATCATTTTTATTACTTTGTAACATTTGAGAAGTTGGGAAAAATGGGTTGTCTTCTTTGATGATAATAGCTACACATTCTTTGATAGATTCTAAAATTGCGGTTTTTCCGCCACCATTAGGACCATATAATACAATTACTGGTAGTATATTATCTTTTAATAAATGTTTTTTGTGTTGTGTTAAAGGTTTTGCAACAAAGTTTATTGTTTCTTTATTTCTGATTGATTTGTAATTTTCTATCGAATATTTTAATAACATATATTTACCTCGTTTAATTCTAGATAAATAAATTATACATATATTTATCTTAAAAGTGTAAAAAAATTACACTTTTCAAAAAGGATGAAGATTATCTTTTTTATTACTACAAACTCTTCGTTAAAATAGCCTGAAAAAAAGGCTATTGACTCTAATAATGTTGTTTTCCCTTTGGCATTCGCTCCTCCAATAGCTGCTATCGGAGAAAAGATAAGGTCTTCAGGTTGTTTTCTTACAAAATAGCCCTTATCTATATCTAAAATTATTTGGTTTTCATTAGGTTCTAAATCAAAAGCCGCCTTTTCTTTAAAACATTTAAAATTTTCTATCTCAACTTTTGTTATAAACATATAATTCTCTTTTCAGTAGCAATTTTTTTACTACTCAATTATACATTTTTTTAATTACTAGAGAGAAAAACTTTTTACATCTTAAAACTTGATTATTATTCATAAAAACAATTAGTTAATGTACACCATTCTTGTTTTAAGGTGTTAAAATTATCTTATTCAACACCCTTAATACTTACTTCTTTGATATTTCCAATTACTCGTTCAACTTCATTACTATTTAATCAGTATTGTTGTTTGGTAATTATTTGTCCAAAGGGAGTTGTCATAGTATCTTTACTATTTTGTCCGTGAGGTCTTAGTAAAATACCGATATTACTTGATTTATGTATCAAATTAGACATTGTTCGCTCTCCAACCCGCTCTAAGTCCATTCCGATTAAGAACTTCTCCTTAGTGTCGTTATAAACAAATTCTGCTTTTTTAATCAGTTTGTCATCAAATTGGAAAAGCATAACATCTTTAAAAACAGATTCTTCACCTCTTTTTTGTCATACAATAAAAAGAAACTTATAAGAAATTAAAAATGTATATAGTTCACTTTCATTAAAGGGAACGTCATTAAGAAACTCGTTAGCATTAACATTCATTAATGCAACATCTTCTTTTAGTTTCCCATTATTCTTTAATTCAATATTTCTAATTTTTAAAACACTTGGTTTAATGTTAGGGATTTCATCATAACTCTTAATGTTTAATAACTTATTGATGATCGCATCTTTTTGATTTTTAGCTTCAGGAACAGGAAGTTTCATCTCTTTATAAATTTCTCCGATTGTTAATCCACCAAAAGGTTGCACTTTACTAACAATTGAAAACATAACATCACCTTCATTGCTTTTAACACCTTCACTATAAAATATCTTATTAACATAATTAGGTTTTAATAAAAATTCTATTGATGTAATAGAATTTTTCAAATTAGGTTGTGTTGTTTCAGGAATAATAATGCTTAATTCTTCTGTCAAAGATTGAGTTAAATCTTCAATCTTATCTTTTTTAATTTTTGAGGAGATAAGTTTATAATCATCTACTAGTGTTTTAATATTGCTAGAAGCATCTAGTTCAACATATTTAAAATCAATAATCTTTCATTGAGACATTGGTTTGTCATATCTATATTCATAAAAGACATACAAAGTCTTTTGTATTTGACTATATAAAGCTGATTTTTCAAAATCAGGTTCATCAAGAATAGCTTGGTCGCTAATTGTTCCTAAAGAAATACTTTCCTTAGCTTTATATTTTCTTCCTTCATTATCAGGTTTTTTATATTTTATTAATCCAGTTACTTTTAATTGAATCCCTAATTTTTTAAAATCAATAGGATTGTTTTTCTTTAATAAGATATTAAAGACTTCTTTTTTAATGAGGTTTTCTAATTGGAGTTTATCCTGAGATTCTAAGACATTTTGCGTTGTTAAAATATCTTTAACTTTCTTATTCTTAATTTCTTTACATTTTTTAATTATTTGATCAAGTGTTGTGTATTCCATGATACCTCCAAATGCAATTATTTATTCAATCTATAATTAGTGTTTTATCTTTGAAACTTATTATATTATGAATAAATGAAAAGGATTCAAATTAAATGTTAAAAGATATAGAGTCTTATTCTAATTACAATATGCTAAAGTGGTGTAGACAAATCGAAAATACTTATTATTATTAGTTTTATTTCAACAAATAATTTATGTGATTCATTGTGTTGTGTAAGGATTTTGTTAATTTCATGGTCTTTATATGGAGGATTATATTTTTCAAAATTATCCAAAGAAATCAAGTTAGATTTAAGAGAAGACAAAGGGAATGTAAATATCTTCCCTTCTTTCAAAATGACTTTTAATTTTTTTGATAACTTAGAAATTAATTCTAAAATTTGTTCGATATTATTGTTATTTTCTGAAAAATTATATTTTTTCTCTAAAAATTTTCTAGAAATAATAATATACAAAATTTCTCTACAAATATTATTTTTAAAAACAGTCAGATTGTCATCCCTTACAAGAGTAAGTTTTTTTCAAAATGAATGATTCAAGAATGCGTAATCTCCTTGATACAGGAAGATGTATTGATACAAATTCGAATAATTTATTTCTGAATTATCGGTTCTTTGAAATATCTTTTTGATCTCTAAATTAAATTTATTTTTGAAGTTTTCATCATCCAAATTTAAATTTATATTACTAAGAAAGTCATTTTTAAAAATGTTTATTATATTATCTTTTCCTTGTCCTAAAATCCAATTCTTTTTAGTTACAGAATGTATTAGTAATTTAAAAAATTTATCTTTATCACTTGTCTTTTTTCAATTTTTAAAAAATAAATCAAGTTCATCTATAAGTATTTTTTGCTTTATTTTCTGATCTTTAACATTTACTAATATTTTAGAAAATATTTCCGAAAAACAAACTTCTGATATTGATAATTTAACTCCTGATGTATTTAAATTTACAAAAATATCAATAATTTTGTTATCTTCCTTTTCCGGATTTCCTATAAATAAATTAATAAAAAATTTTAAATTATACAAAATTTTATTTTCTATTTTTTGTAAATAAATCAACTTTGTTTTCAATATTAATTCATTAGATAAGTTTAAATTATTTTCCTCAGGAAAATGTTCTAAGTAATATTTTTCTTCTATTTTAGTTAAGCTAAAATTCTTTGCTTTACACCATTTATTCATTTCTTCTTTAAATATATCTATTGAGTTAATGGAATCTTGGTTAGTCATACCTTTATGTTTCGCAGTTTGTTGTAAATAGTGATGTTTAGAATTTTTAAACGGACTTTCATCCACACTGTCAATCTCATTAGATACTAACTTATTTATTTTGTTTGTCATTTTGTGAGTAAAATCAATATCACCTATAGGGATTATTTTCAATCTACCTTTTTCAGAACTGTTATTTTTTTTATCTATATCTAGTAATACCCTTTTATTCTCTATTGCATTTAAAAGTAATTCTATGGTTGTTATCCGTTGTTGACCATCTAATAATTCTGCAATATGTTTGTTGTTTTTTCCAGGACCAATATATAAATATAAACTTCCAATAAAATGAGATTCATTTTCTGGTAATTCAAGAACATTTGAAAACAGAAAATTAATATCTCTTTCCTTTCAAACATATTTTCTTTGATAAAATGGGATAAAAATTTTTGCATCATTATATTTGTTATACTGATTTCAATTTAATATAAAATCATATGTTGATGTAAATGATTTTGTATTTAAGTTTAAAATATCTGAGATTCT
>CAMRBO010000013.1 GCA_947040465.1 uncultured Mycoplasma sp. | reverse complement strand
CACACTAATTCCAAATCAAACCTTAAGTATTGATTATACCCTTCCATATACTGAATCTGATCGTCTGGAATTAACTGATACCTTTAAAAAATATTTTCAAAAAATATTCGTGTTAGATTCTAAAAGTTTGGTGGCATTTCCATCAAATAGTTTTAATCCTGATTCTAACGAAAATAAAGAAGCAATAATTGCAGAAGTTAATTCAAGAATATCAAAGTTCAAAGGTAATCCTGTTTATTATAATTCTCCTTTAGGAAATATTCCTGCCTCATCAACAATCGAATATTTTATACCATCTAATCAATATGATAAAACTAAAGAATTAGAGATAGGGGTTCGTTTAAAGTTAAATAATTCAAATAAATTTGAATTTATAAAAGGAGATCCTCAAAACTCTATTGAAACTTTTATGAAAATTAAAATATATCCTATGGTCAATCACGATTATGAAATTGATCAATTAATTACAATAACTCCTTATCGAATATCTGGTCAAGGTTATGCAGATTATTCTAAAAAGTGAAAAGGTCAAAAAACAGATATTTCTGATAATGATCCCTTAAATTATGAATTTAATTCTTTTTTATTCAACATAAATTCTAAAAACCAATCAACTGGTGAAGCTAATTTGATTCCTATTGAAAAAATGCCTCTAGTATCTAGATATGGTAGCACCATTAAAGTCGAATTTATTCTTACCGTTGAAACCAGTAATGGTTCACTTGAAGTTCCTGTTCCTGTTACTTTCAAAAGAGTCTTTGGTAATGGAGAAATGGTGTTAAATCATAAAATTATGCCCATAAAATTGCCTATCAATGATTTTGCTACAGAGTTATCATTTGAAAACAATACATTACCATTAAGCATCCAAATTATCGGTAATAATATTTTTATTAAAAATAATAAAAAAATTAATATTAATTTTAAAAAAATAATTGAGAGTTCTAAAAATGTTCCTAAAGTAACTTTATCTATTAAAAATGCAGAAGCTTCAATTCCTCAAGACCAAATAACAAAACCAAGTAATTGAAAAACCATAGAACCGAAATTACCTGAAAACACCGACGGCTTCATTAATGCGGGTAAATATCAAACAGAAGACCCATTCATTTTTGAATTTACAAATACCAATATTCCAATTGATGGTAGAAGAGGTAGGACGTATAGCTCTAAATATGTTCCTTACATTAATGGTGAGGCGCTAACCTTAAGTGTTGAAGAAAATGATGGTCAATACATGCCAGGAAGTTTCAAAAAAGATTTGGGCGAACTTGTTATGGAACAAAAAGATGGTGGGAGTCTAGAAGTAAAAATAGAGATCAAAGAATTTGATCCTTCTTCAA
Organism: uncultured Mycoplasma sp.; assembly: GCA_947040465.1. Taxonomy (GTDB): domain Bacteria; phylum Bacillota_I; class Bacilli_A; order Mycoplasmatales; family Metamycoplasmataceae; genus UBA710. Next base: position 9,208 of record CAMRBO010000013.1, on the reverse strand, counting down.
CTAGTCCTGACCCTTATGAAATATTAAGGTATGGATTTTCAGTTTCAGTTGATTTGATTAGTTCATCAGCTACTTATATGTTGGCTGGTTGAGACAACGAAAACATTATCACTAAAAAAGATAAGGAAAAATATTTTAAGGATGTTGATAGTGATGATTACCGTGGTGATTTTGTAGATGAAGCTACTGGTATGTATATTCCTAAAATAGCATGAGTCAATTCAATGCCGCCAGAAGGATTTTTATTTGATCCTCGTGATGAAGAAGGAAATTTAATTCCTGGAGTTAATAAACCTACTAATAATGAAGGGCAACCTAGTGGAGCAACGGCTAATTATGATGTTGGATACATTGCTCAATTAAATGCTTCAGGATTTGCATATGGAGATTTCCCTTCTGTACAAGGAATTGGCGGATATACAACAATGTTTTCTGAAGAGGAATATAAACCTACAGGATCCTTTCCTTATAATTCATATTATCAATTTAAACCAAATAGCATTATTCCTAATATAGAAAAAATGCCATTGTCTCAAACAGGATTACTGACTAATAACAAAAATTTAAGACAAATAGTTTTGAAAAGACAGAACAATTATTCTTTCTTATATCAATTCTCATTAATTCCTGGAAGTGTAACCGAAATAAAAGATAACATTTTTGAACTATATAAAGATTTCGTTGGCAATAATAATAAACCGTTATTTACCGATTTTTGAGTTACACATCATGGAAAAAATTTGAAGAATTTTTTATTGTCTAAAGAAATTGAAGTTGATGAAAAAACAATGGAATATAGTGAAGTAGTTCAATATTGATCAATATATGTTAATAGTCCTGAAAATTATGATAATAATGATAAGGACGAACCTAACAATAATGCTTTTGATATTACTCAAACAGCTTTATTGAAGCAATTTTCCAAACTTAATAATATGTTAATATTAAAAAAGGAAGTTTTAGAACAAATAAATGATGAATTAAATAAGGTTGTCAAAGAAAACAAAACCCTTCCTGATGGCTATAATTTAACTCTTGGTATAGATTATAAAATTGAAAAAAACAATATAATTCTCGAAGATAAATTAAATCAATTGTTGAATAATTATGACAAACCATTAAATGAAGTTTCCTCCGTTTATTTCAACATCATTGCTATTATTCCTGATGTTAAAGATCCTAACTATGATGTTGATAAATGATATATTAAAGGCGAAACAACAATTGAGTATTTAAATAACAAAAATATTGATGATATAGTTGATTTAAGCAAATTCAAAGGATCAACTTTTAATTTTAATTCACAACTACCTGATTTTATTTATAATGATTGAAATAAAAACAAAATAATTAAAGAGCTTATATATAGAGATATCAAAGATGAAATAAATAGATTTTATAAAAACGAAGGAATATTTGACAATGAATTAATCTTAAATAAAGACTATAATTTAAGATTCTATTCAAATTCATATAATAGTGAAAATGGATATTTTGAAAAATTCTATTTTACAAGCATTGAAAAAGCTATCGAAAATTGTTTGTTATTTGATGCTGATAATTTTGAATTTGATAACACTCTTTATGTTGAGGTTTCAGCATCTCCAGGAATTTCAACTATAAAAAATGGATATTTAACAATATTTAATAACGCTTCAACAAATGAGATACATGAAAGCATTACACCAATTGATTTATCAAAAGTGGAAGTCAATGACATTAACATTAATTCACAACACAAAGAATTCCCGATTGATAAACTATATACAATTAAGAATTTAATTTATGATAGAATTCAAAAAGACATAGATTTTTACACTAGATTTTTATATTTACAAACTAATTATAAGCCTTCTTTACATAGTGATTATACTTTACAATTTATTAATGATCAAGACCCAAATAACATTATAGTTTATCCAACAATAGAAGAAGCAATTCTTGATTGTTTATTAAAAGATGTAGAAACTAATCTAATTTTTAACAACACATTAACAGTGCGAGTTATTGCTGAAGAAGAAAGTAGATATTTATACAATTCATTTGATAAAAAAATAAATAATAGTTATTTAAATGAAGCAATTGAGGAAGACCCTGGAATTCCGGGAATAACTAATCCCGATATAAATATTCCACCAGTTATTGATGATAATTTAACACCTGATTTTGAAATACCGGTAGCTGTTGATAATAACTTATGATGAATAATCACACCAATTGTTATTGTTTCGACAATGTTAGTTGCGGCAGTGGCAATTATTATTATTAGAAAAAATAGACAAGTTAGATAAAAAAATAATTTATAACTAATTAATTTAAGATTTTATTATTGATGGTTGATAAAAATCTTCATGATCAACTTTCATTGGGGGAATCATCGTTTCCAGTATTTTTTTAACAGCAGCTTCAAGCTCTTTAAAGAAATCATCAAGACCGGGGAGAGGATTACCATCAACAGGAGAAAACATTCGTGAAAGTATTTCCCCCTCAAGCTCTCCAAATCTTTCCATTATTGATTTATAAGAAGCATTATATTTATCTCATTCTTTTTCATGTTTGCTGTCATTTTTAAACCTTAAATCTAAGTCATAAAAAATAGTTTTCGATTTTTTATACCATTGTGATTGTGGTGATATGGCTCAGTCGGTTATTGTTTTAAAAATTTTAATAATTTTTATTGGATTGGGAGGTGGTGTTATGGCTTCTGCGATAGCTTTCTGTATTTTTTCAAAAGTAGCCTCCATATACATGTCACTACCCTTCCACTCATCAACAGCTTTTAAATAAAATAAATAAGCTCTTTCAAATAGAAAGGATCTTTGGTCTTTTTGGTACGGACTTGGCGTACCACTAATGTTATTGTTAGTATGCAAGAAATCATTAAAATATTGAAATTGATCATCTTGGTCAGTATAAATTTTCGCTTCTCCAGGTCCTGGTTCTCAAATTTTTGTTTTTGTTTTTTTATCAGTTGATAAAGCATAATGTTCATTTCATTGTACTAAATTCGAATATTCAATTGTTTCCCTTAGTTTTTTTTCTATTCTTTTTATTTCCGATTTCAACTTATTTTTTTCAAATTTAGTAGCATCAGGAATTTTTGTAGAAATGGGATCTTTATTTATATCAGAAATGACCTCATCTTCATTTGAATTGTTTTCGTGAGAATTAAAACATGATTGTGTAAAGATGGGGATTACAGATAATGATAAGGTCAATGGTAATAATAATTTTAAGTTCTTTTTATACATATGTAAGATAATTATAATGGTTTTTCAAATTCTTCATCAAAATTGAAAGCACTTATTTCTTCCTTAGAAACAAAAATACTTAATTTATGTCTATCAAACCCAGAAGCTAGAAATAAAGCTTCTCCTCGTCTTGCTTTTGCGATATATAGTTTTTCATCTTGACTCAATCCAGAACCATAAGATTTATACATATCTGCTACATCCTTAACATTGTTAGGAGATAAGTTAAAGAAAAATGAGTATTGAGTATTATTGAGGATTGCTTTTGTTTTTTTAGCAACTTCCGGAGTTCCAATGAAATCATCTGGGTTTTGAGTAATTAATATTACTCCACCATTTCTTTTTCTAATTCTTTTAACCATTTGGAAAATAAAATCAAGACCGATAGGGTTATCTTTATCAACTAACAAATGAGCCTCATCAATGACAATGACAATAGATTCATCATCGTAAGTATTTTTGTTAACCTCTTTTTGAATGTAATTGAGTAATAAAAATAATTGTGCTTGAGTAATTCTTTCATTATTTTTTTCAAAAAGAGAATTGATATCAAAGCAAGAAATATTTTTAGAAGTAGATATTGTTGAATGGCCATTATATAGAAAAGCTAATTTTCCATCTAATGCAAATTCACTCCTGATTAATTCATTAATAAAATTAACATCTTCTTTTGAGTATAGTTTTTTATTTTCTTTATTTTTGTCACTAATTATAAATTTATAAAAATCATCAAATATGGGATAATCATTTGAAGTTGCTTTATTGAAATCAATAGTCAAAAAATTATTTTTTTTATAAAACAATTTTAAACAAGTTGTAAGGTAGCGAAGTTGAACGGAATTAGTTTCAGGGAAAAGAATCATAAAGAATGATTCTAAAACTAGCAAATGATTGGAAATAATGGTGTCATTGGTTGAATCTTCAAACAAAAATATTTCCAATGGATTTATTTTACCTATCGTTCCACTACCAACATCTATTCAATCCCCATCATAATAATTAGTTATATTTTTATATTCTCTTTCAACATCTAGAATAAACACTTTCTTATTAGTTAACTGATGCCCATTAATAATTTTTTTAGTCAAAAAAGATTTCCCGGAACCTGATGAGCCAATAATCATCATGTTATGATTTTTTCTATTTTCATCCAAAATAAATTGATCAAATATAATCGGGTCATCTAATCAATTGGAACCTAGGGCCATTCCATTATCATCATTAATAGCAGAATTAATAAATGGATATCCATTAGCAATTGTTCTTGAAGGCATTTCTCTTCCTAATTGAGACATTAGTGGATCATTAGGTTTGGGGAGGAAAGAAGATAATGCTTCAAATTGCATATTTCGAAGCTTGTTAACTCTTATTAAACGATTTGCTAATTTCCTTTCAATTAATTTATTCTTTTTGAATAATTCTTTTCTATCGGTATCATAATTAAGAAATAATATATTGCAAGACTTAACTACTTGTTCATTTTTGGCAATTTGATCTGCTAAGTCAATAAACCCCTGGTTAATTGCAATATATTTCCTTTTTTCCATTTCCTTTTTTTCATTATATTCATTTGTTGCAGAATTTACGATAGCTTTATTAATTAATGATGATGCAGTAGATTGGTTCAATTCTTTCGTGTTTAAAACAATATTAGCTTCAGAAGTTAAAAATATATAAGAAAGTCAATAGTTATCAATTTCAACAGGATAATCACTAACTGATTGAATTGACAACAATAATTCATTGTTAATTGAAATATGATCTTTTTTAAATTTAATTTCATCAAATTGAAAAATTTCATCTAAATTTTCGGCATTTTCCTTGATCGTTTCTGTAGATATATCTGAATGAAGTGGATTATAAATATTTTTAATAAAATTTATTGTTTCAAATTCATCAAGCTCCCTTGCAGAAATACCTATTGCGTGTAAATCATTTTTAATATGTTCAACTCGCATTGCTGTTTCTTCCGCTTTTATTTCATAAAATATAAAATAAAAATTTTTAGATAAAAAATTAGAATCAAGTATTTCATTTGGATTTTCTAATATTTCTAATTGCTTTTGTTGTTGAATTTGTTTGGCTTTGTACTCTTTTTCTGAAATTAAAGCATCATCATATTGCTCTTTTGTTTTTGCCATTTCCTCCAAAAGATAGTTCTTTTGATTTACAAATGAAAAAGATTCACTAATTTTAGCTATTGTAAAGTTGTTTTTTTGGTTAACAATAAAACTGTGAAATTGACTTAATTTTATATTTGCTTCTTCGATTCCTAATGTTGTTAAATCAAATCCTCTTATTTTTATAACTTTTACATTATATGATTTAATATCTTTGAAATTTTTGGTAATAACATTTCCATCTAAGATTTTTTTATATGGATTTAGAACGCTAGTTTCACTTTTTCTATATACCTGTTTGTTCACTTTAAATTTAATTCATCTAAAAACAAGACTATACAATCTTGCATCTTGAGATTTAACAAAAATCATTAAGATCAATGAAGGTAAAAACAAAGAACAAGAAATTATCGCTCTTATAGTTATATCTAAGCTTATTATAGGCATAAAAATACCAAATGATATTCCTGCACACACAAGGACAAAAAGAACATCTAGTTTAGATATATTTTTGTAAATGATTCCTTTTTGTCTTGCTAGAGATTTTGGTATTAAATTTTTCATATTATATTTACTATTTTAACACTATATGTAGTATAATAAGAAAACATTTATAAGTTATTTTATATAAAGTAGAAAGTTGAAAATTATGGATAAAATATTGAGTTTATTATTTGGAGCTAAAGCTCCTGCGACAAAACCTCCTGATATTGAAGAAAGTTTAGGTAAGATTACAACAGAATTTTTAAGAATTTTTGGTATTGTATTACCTGTTTTAGCTGCGATTGGGGCTGTTTTTATGATTTATAAACTGGTTCAATTGGGTATAAAGTTGTCTCAATCTGGTGATGATCCAGAAGAAAGATCAAAAGTAATTAAAGGTTTAGTTTGATGAGGGGTTGGTTTAGTGTTAACTATCGTTGCTATTGCTACAGTTCCTGCAATTATTTATGGTGCCCTTGGCGTTCCTATCACCACTACCCCTAGTTAAAGGTGATAGATATAAATGTATGTTAATTGATTATTACAATTTGTTTGAATAATTTTTGTTCAAGGTCCTTTAATTATTATCAAGGTTCTTCAAGAACTAATAAAAAAATTGTTAGGATTGAATCTATATGATAATTTTTTTGGTGGTGGAGAAATTACTGGAGCAAAATCAGTTTTGTTGAATTATGCCTTTTTTGCTACAATTTCTGTAGTGTTGCTTATGACTTTTTTTATCATAAAATTAATTATGATATTTGGAAGTGATAAAATTAATATCAAATACAAACTAATTTCTTTGTCAAAAGATGCTGGAAAATTTTTTGTGATAATTGTTTTGTTTCCATTATTTTTTATGGCATTTACATTAGTGTTGGGTTCAATAAGTGTCGCTATTTTTGGTGTTGCTTCCGGTAAAGGAGGGTTTGAATTTAATTTAGCAAACCATATTTCTAATTATTATTTTAATGATGTTAATGCTCCAAATTTTTCTCTTACAGAATCTAATATAGTTGTTTTATCAACCAATGTTAATTTTTTTGTACAAATAGGGGCATCATTAACGGGTTGCATAATAATGATTTGATTTTTTGCATCATATATTATAAAGATTATCGAAATTTTTATTTTATTTATTGCCTTTCCTATTGGGGAAAGTATTGCTATTGGTGAAGGGGATATAAAAAGAAAAAAATGAATTAATGAAATTTTGAACAAATCATTGATGTTAATTGCGACAATCATGTTTTATTTTTTGTTTATAACATTACTAAGGGCAGGTTCTAAATTAGCAAGCAGTAATCCCGGAAGCAAGGAAGGGATTGCATCTGTTAAACCTATTATAAATTTTTTATTTCTAATTATAGCTAGCTGATTAATTATCGCTTTGAATTGATTTTTCACAAGAAAAATAAGAGAGCATAACGGAATTTTGCAATCACTAAATTCAATTAAGCAAACTGGACTTTTTATTAAATCATTACAATCAAATAACGCAAAGCAATTGAGAAACATCAAAGTTGATGCGAGGGTCAATAATAGCAATAGTGACACTTATACAAATGACAACATTAGAGCACTTAGGTATGATTTAAAAGCAAAAATCGCAATTGACAAAGAGGGCCTAAAGAGTTTGAAAAAAACAAAAATATTTAAAGAATAAAGGATAATAGATTAATATGAATAAAATACTTGCAAAAAAAATAAATAACATACTAGATATTGATAAAGACAGAAAATACATAAATTTTTCACATGAAAATAAGCATATAAATTTGAAAAATACGATTCAAAATTTCTCCAGGATACCAGGATATTATTGAAGATTTAAAAAAGATTGATAATCACAATGATTTTAATGAATATTTGTATAACACAAATATTCAAATAAGATTCAATTCAAAAATTGTAGAAGATGGAATAAAAAAACAAAAGACCATTAAGAAAAAAACAAAAAAAACAAAAGATAATATTAATGCAGAATTTAAAGAAGACCAGGGACAAATTGTAGTATCTGTTGAAAATATGGAATATATTATTGAAGAATTTTCTTTTTCTAAAATGACGTACATAGAAAAAATAGCAAAAGAAATGTTGTTTGAATTAAAGCAGTTTCAAACAATTGTCAAAAAAGCTGTTAACCACGAAATTACCACAGGGAAATGAACTCTTAAAATAGGTTTTGATTTTCTTTACGGACTAATAAATGATGCCAGTATTTGTGCCCCAGTTTTCTTTCGTGATATTACAATAGAAATTATAGATAATGAAATTATAATTAAAGCATTAAAAACAATAGAATTCAATGAAAAATTATATATTTTCATTATGAAAGAATTAAAAAAAGAAATCAAAGAAAACAAAAAAACATTTGGGTCATTTCAAGAATTTAAAGAAGAATTAGAAACTCATTTAAATTATAATATTGAGAATATTGAAAATGAAGATTTCTTAGAAATTGATGAAAAGGAAAATAAAAAAATATTCAGAACATTAAAGCACTCTAAATTATTTATCATTTCTTTATTTGATTCAAAATCTGGAAAAATTAAAGACGACTTTATTGATTTGATGAAAATAGAGTCAAATATGTTTGATAAAAATATGAAAAATGATAATGAATATTATCAAAGGGAAGAGTTTTTAAAGCCTGCTCTAATTCAACTTAATAATCCCTTAAATATTCAACAAAAATACGCTGTAAGATCTTCGATGAATGAAAACACCATTATTTATGGTCCTCCAGGAACTGGGAAATCAGAAATCATTACCTCAATTGTTGCAAATATTATGATGCAAGAAAAAAATTTAATTGTTGTTTCAGAAAAAACGGCGGCATTGGATGTAATAAGAAAAAGATTAGGTAAACTAAATTCTTTTGCATTTTATTTAAAAGACTTAGACAATGAAAATAAGTTTTATGAGCAAATCGAAAATATTTCTGATCAAATGGGTTCTTTTTATAATGATGAATATAAGGCGAGAGAATTTAGTTTGGAAAAATCTTATCAAGAAAATGACCGTGTTATTGATTATAATTCATCAATTGAAAAGTTTAGAAATGTATTGCAAGATTCAATTGATTTTTCACTAAAAAAAGATTCAAGAAGAAATGATTATCGAGATTTCTTGTTATCAATTAACATGACCAATAAATTTGTTAAGGAAAATAAAACCGGTGTTGAAAAATTTTGAGAAGAATATAAGGATAAATATGTAAAGTTGCAATCACCAACTGAATTTATTTCAAAAGTAGCCGAATTTAATTGATTTAAAACTAGTTATAATATAGCGGAAGAGGAAATTTCTAAATATGATCAAATGAGAAATGATTTGACGAATTTTTTAAGA
>CAMRBO010000012.1 GCA_947040465.1 uncultured Mycoplasma sp. | reverse complement strand
GGAGTGACTGGAGTTCAGACGTGTGCTCTTCCGATCTTAACAATTAGTATTGTTTTCTCTTTAAATTCAATGAAATCAACTAAATCTCCTGATATATTTTCTAATTTAAAATCATATATTGACATATCGCCTCTTTTTATTTAATTAAATAATACACTAATTTTAGTGAAAGAAAACACTTAGATAAAATCAGTTAAAATATTTTTAAAACAATTGTGTTTTAATTTATAATTAAATAACTTAATTTCATTATGATATATAAGTATAAGGATTACATGAAAGAAAAAAATTTTAAAAAACTTGGTTTCTTTTCAGCTATGTCTATTTGTGTTGGCTCAATAGTGGGTATAGGAATATTTTTCAAAAATGGTAGTATTGCAGGAAATGTGAATGGTGATGGAACAGCGTGGCTTTCATCGTGAATCATTTCAGGTGTTATAGCTTTATTTGTTGCTATTCATTTTGGTAAAATAGTGATGGTATCATCAAATGGTAATTCTGGTATGTCTAGTTGGGCCCAAAGAGTATCAACAAAAAAACAAAATTGATTTAGACATTTAGTAACAACTAACTATTCTTTTTTTTATAATTCTATTTTGTCAGTCGTCTTATCATTTTTTTCTGTTGAAATATTTTTCCAATTTTTAAATAAAATAAATTCAAATGTTGTGGTTGCAATGTATTGACAAGCATTAATTTCGACATGCTTGGTTATTTTCTTTGTTTCTATGAATAGAATATCAATAAAAACATCAGGTTACTTTTCATCAATGACCACAGTTTTAAAATTTATACCTTTAGTGCTTGCCATGGTTGTAGGTATTAGTATGCCTTCTGTTCACTTGGAAGGTGGAAGCAATGCTTTTGATCCAAGTTTAAATCCCTCAAATCCTTCATCATTTGATTCTTTTCAAGGAATTATGAAATCATTGCCAGCTGCTTTATTTGCGTTTGATGCTTTTGCAGGAGTTGGGGCAGTATCTAGAAAAATAAAGGGTGGAGAAAAAGTAGTTTCTAAAGTCATTGTCATTAGTATGATTCTTGTTGTTATTGCATATTTGTTAATTGCAATTTCATCAATTTTACATTTCAATTTTGAAACTCTTAATGGATCAGTAGATCAAATAATACAAGATGTTTTTGGTCCTGAGTTTGGACGATCTATGGGTATATTTGTTATGTTCTTTTTATTTGTCTCAGCAATGGGAACAACAAATGCAGTGATAACATCTACAATATCAGAATTTGAAAATGTTGCACATACAGAAAAAATATTTTACTCAAGACAATTTAATAAAAAATATGGTTATAAAAATACTGGTTTAATATACTTAATAATATCTTTCACTATTTGAATATTAATAGCATATATACCAACAATTATAATGGGTTCTGATGCTTTTCTTGATGGGTTAACTAATTTCCCTGTTTTATTCTTTTTCTTTATTTATTCAATAATGATATTTTTATATTGAAAAAATATTTTTATGAAACAAAAGGTGAAGCAAGGAAAGAACAGATGAGGTTATACAATTTTGGTTTTTGTATCTGTTATTGGCGTTTTTCTTGCCATGAGTTTGAGTGTTGTTTTCATTATGCTTTCAGCCATTGTTGATCCCTGAGTTCCATCATCGTGAGGACTGTTTGGTGGTAGAATACCTATTTCTAATTTTGTAGTTGCCATCCTTCATATTGTCTTTGCTACTATCTTCATTTTATTGCCATTAATAAATTATTTATTATTTAGAATGAAAAATGAAAAAAATATTTTTTCAGATATTGATATTGAAATAGAAAATAATAGTTTGCAAAACAACTAAAAAAATTAATATTTAATTATATTTAATTTTTGAATCAAAAGTTTTTTGGTCAAGTTCTAAAATTATTTTTTCTATTAAGTCAATAGTTGCATGTAAATCATCTAAATGACAAACACCCAAAGGAGAATGTAAATATCTTTGAGGTAAAGAAATTGTGATTGTCGCCACACCATTTGAACCATATTGCAATTCTGCAGCATCAGTTCCTCCGCCTTGGGCAACATACTTATATGCTTTTATTTTATATTTTTTAGCAGTTTCCATGATGTAATCAATAAATTTGGGGTCCATTAATGTTCCGCCATCTTTAATTCTTAATGCAGCACCTTCTCCTAATTTTTGTATTCCAGGAATAGCTCCAAAGGTATCGTGAGCAGCACAAGTGTCAATCGCAATTGCAATATCAGGTTTAATTTTGGATACAGATGTTTTTGCTCCTCTTGTTCCAACTTCTTCTTGTGTTGTTCCTACAAAATAAGTGCTGTTTGGAAGTTTTTTATCTCTCAATCTAATTATTAATTCATCAACAATAGCAACTCCTGCTCTATTATCCATCGCTTTACCTCCGATATATTTTCCATCTTTACCAAATGAAAATACATCACCAGTTAAACAAACTCTAGATCCAACTTCTATAGTTGCTTCTTCGGCTTCTTTTTTTGAAGTAAAACCAGCATCTAAGAAAAGATCTTTTAATTCGGGTGCTTTAGATCTTTTTTCTATTTCTAAAATATGAATGGATGTATGTCCAAAGATTCCATCTAATTTATTACCGTTTTTAGCGAATAAAATACCTTTTGTTCCAATAACTGTCAAAGGTCATACTCCGCCAATCATAGATAATTTTAATTGTCCATTATCTAGAATATCTTGAACAATAAATCCAACTTCGTCCATATGTGCAGCAATTTGAATTATTGGTCCAGCGCCCTTTTCTTTATGACTTATTATCATCGAACCAAGCCCATCTCTCTCATAAATAAGATTTTCATTTATGGTCTTTTTAAGTTGTTCAGCAACATCTTCTTCGTAGCGAGACATCCCATGTATGTCCATATACATTTTTAATTTTTCAAACAATTGTCCATCTTTTTTATTCATATTTAACCCACTTTAATTAAATTATAACAATTAAATATAAATGAGAATTAATATTTCATAAATAAATACTTGCTTATTATATATTGGTTATTTGTAGCAACATTTTGACTTTTGTTATATAATTATTAAATATTATGAATTTAAATAAATACATTACAAACATTCCAAATTTTCCTGAACAAGGAATTAATTTTAAAGACATATCTCCTTTACTTGCTAATGGAGAAGCTTTGAATTATAGTGTTATGAAGATGGTAGACCTTTCAAAAGAAGCGGATATTATATTGGGCCCTGATGCTAGAGGGTTTTTGTTTGGGACGCCTGTTGCTGCAATACTTTCTAAACCTTTTGTTATGGTTAGAAAACAAAAAAAATTACCTGGAGAAGTTATACAAAAAGAATATTTATTAGAATATGGCAAAAAAAATATTTTAGAAATTCAAGCAAATAGAATTAAACATGGACAAAAAGTAATTATTATTGATGATGTGCTAGCAACTGGTGGAACAACTTCTGCAATTATAGATTTGGTTAAGTCTCAAGGCGGCGACGTTATTAAAATAATATTTTTATTAGAGTTAATAAATCTAGAGGGTGCAAAAAAATTTGATGGAATAGAAGTAGTTTCCTTAATAAAAATGTAATTTAAAAAAAGAGGTCTTTGTGAAAGAATATAAAAAATATAGTGATATACCAAAAGAATATAGGTTTGATTTAGATTATTTATTAGAAGGAAATAAAATAGAAGATCTCATCTCTAAATATTTTGATTTAATAGAAATTGATATAGCAGAAAAAGATTCGAAATATGAATCATCAGTTTCATATTTAAACCATATTAAAAATAGTGAAGTGGCTAATATTCTTGCTAATAAAATATTCAATTATATTAGCAATAACATTAGTGTTAATGTTGTCTCCCAAGAATTTAATAAATTACAAGATGATTTGGAATTTAAATTATTTGAATTCAATAAAAGATTGGGTTCTGAGACCAACAGATTTTTTGACAATGAAAAAAAATTAAGAGAATGAGTTAATTTACCAACATTTAAAAATTATAAAAAAGATATTATTTTTGTTTTAGACGGTAAGAAACATAAGTTGCCAAATCAAATAGAAGAATTTATAAAAAAAATATCAAGAGCAGAAATAAGTGCGTCAGATGTTTTTAGTATCCTTTATAATTCAGAACTTAATTACAAGGAAGCTATTTCTAAAAATGGTAAAAAAACTAAAATAACACTTGCTAATCGTACATCTCTTTTAAAATCTAAGGATGAATCAATTCGTAAATCAACATTTAATAATTGAAATGATGCCTATTTACAACATAAAGGAACTTTCGCTAATCTTTTATATCAACACTTTAAAAATATATCAACATGATCGTTTGAAAGAAATTACAGTTCTAGTATAGAGGCGTTGATAGATGAAGATCAAGTTGATAAAAATCTTTTAACTACATTATATGATTCAGTTCAAAGTAACAATCATCATTTTCAAAGGTTTTATAATTTAAAGAAATCCTTTTTCGTATCTAAATTTAATAAGCCTATGAAGCCGTGAGATTCCATGCTTCCTCTTGTTGATGCAAATGTTGATTATACAATAGAAGAAATGCAAAAAAAAGTTCACAAATCTTTGAGACCGATGGGACAAGAATATCAAGATAAAGTAAAAGAAATGTTTGATGATAGATGGATAGATTATATTCCTGTTGATAACAAAAGATCAGGAGCTTATTCTATTGGTGGTTCTTACGGATTAGATAAAAAATATATTTTGATGAATTTTGATGGTTCTATTAGATCTGTTGCGACGCTAGCTCACGAAATTGGTCATTCTATGCATTCGTATTTTTCTGATAATGAGCAGCCAATAAACCTCGCTTCTTATCCAATTTTTCTAGCAGAAATAGCCTCAATATTTAATGAATTAATGTTGCAAGATTACTTGTTGAGTAATACTAAAGATGAAAAACTCAAGTTTCATCTTTTATCAGAAGCTATTGAAGATTTTGAAGGAACTGTAAGAAGACAAACTATGTGATCAAATTACGAATATGATTTATACAATTTAATAGATGAAGGAAAATCTCTTTCAACTTTTGATGCAATAAAAGAAGTTTATGCTAAAAATGCTAAAAAATATGAAATCAAAAAGAATCAAAAGTTTGATAAAGACAGTCAATTAATCACTTCTGTTATTGTTCCTCATTTTTATTATGATTTTTATGTATATAAATATTCAATTGGATTTATTGTAGCAAATACTTTTTTTCAAAAGTATAAAAAAAATGGTTTAATAGCATTAGAAAATTATATTAATAAATTTTTAAAAGCAGGGGGAAGTGATTGACCTGCAGATTTATTGAAAGATGCTGGTATTGATCTTTATGATTCACATATTTATAATGAAGCATTTAATGTTTTACAAGAAAAAATTGATGAATATGAAAAAATTGGAAAAAAACTTTTTAAAAGAAAATAATTATTTACTGTCAACTAATTCTATAATTTTTTTAGCAATTGCATTGCTATTATTGTCTCCGATTTTACTTTGTAAAATTTTAGTTAAGTCAGGTGTTGAATTTTTCATAGGAAAACCATACTTTCCAGCATTTTGCAACATTTCTAAGTCATTTCCAGAATCACCAAATGTCACAATTTTTTTTAAATCAATATTTAAATAATTAGCTAAGAATTTCAGACCAGTTCATTTTGAAATTCCTAGAGGATTAACATCAATAAAATTACCATTAGTCAAAAACACACTTTGAATATTTTTGAATATTTTTTGAATCAAGGGAAAATTTTTTTCACATTCTTCTTCGTTTCCAAAAAGAGAAAGTTGTGTTATGAATTCTCCACTTTCTAAAGATTCTATATCGGGATTAGAAATTATATATTTTGATATATTTTGATGAAGATCACTACTTAAAAACACACAATTAGAATATCTTTTTATTGGTCACATATAAGTGTTTATATTTGTGTGCATCGCAAAAGAAAAATTATTTTTCTTAGCAAAATTAAACATTTCTAAATAGTGTTTGGGAGATATATGATTTAGAAAAATAACCTCATCTTTCTCAATGTCTTTAATTAGAGTTCCGTTATTACAAATTAAATAATTGACATCAGGCATCATTTCTAATAATATGTTCGTTCTTGCAAGAGATCTTCCTGTAGCGATAACGATATTATTATCATTCATTCTGGCATATTTAAATGCAGAATTAGTTTCTTCGTGAGGAATTCCTTTATCTGTTAAAATAGTTCCATCTACATCTGTGGCAAATATCATTTTCATATACACCTCCTTTATTAACTAATTATATATTTTATGTTACCATTTTCTCGTATTTATTAATTTTCTCTTTTCTCTCTTTTTCAATACAAAAAACCAGTGTAAATTCACCTTTTATATTCTCTGGCAATATATCAATTAATTCTCTGGCCGTTCCATTCAGATGTTCTTCAAATCTTTTTGTTAATTCTTTACAAAGAAATATTTTTTCTTTACCTTGATATTGTTGGTCAAGAGTTTCCAATGTAAACAATAACTTATGAGGGGCTATAAAAAATACATAAGTACCATTAGTAATATTTTTAATTTGATTAACCATTTGATTTTTTTTATTTTTTGGAAAACCAAGAAATGTAAAATCAGGTCCAAAACCAGACATAACCATTGCGGTTGTTAATGCTGAAACACCTGGAATAATTTCAAAATCAAATTTATTTATTTTTATTTCCTTTAATAAATTAAATCCAGGATCTGCAATTAATGGCATTCCCGCATCACTAACTAGAGCTATATCGTTTCCGCTATTGAGAAGTTCTAAAATACCTTTTGTAGAAGGTATTTCATTATGATTATGATATGATATTATTTTTTTCCCTTTAATATCCAAGGAGTTCAAAAGAACCTTAGTTACTCTTGTGTCTTCACAAGCAATATAATTTACTTTCTGTAATGTTTCAATGGCACGCAACGTTATATCTTTTAAGTTTCCTATTGGAGTTCCTACTATGTATAATTTACCTTTCATAAATATTTATTATCCTGAGGATAAAATTTTCCTTTTGTAAATTGAAATTACCCTTATTAAAAAAAGACTTTTTGAATTTAGAGAGTTCATTTTGTATTTGTCCATAATCAATATCAAAGGTTTTGTATTTATTTATTAACTCTGAATGATTGGGGAATAAAGGGTTATTGTCTTCAATAATTGTTTGTATTTGGTAATAGAAATATTCTAGAATATTGATTAAATATAGAATATTATCTTTCGCAATTAATTTATTTCATTCAAGTTTCATTTTCTGAGGATTTTCAATTCCCAATGATAATGAAGCTAATATATTTGAATAACTTTTGTCAAATATTTTAAAGTTTACTTCATCAATTTTTTCTACATTCGGGAAAATATTAGCAAATAATCTAATATATTTTTTATCTATTGTACTGTCTAATAAATTACTAATTATTTCATTTGTAGTTTGTCTTTTGACCATAATATTTTGTGACCTAGATTTAATTGTCGATAATAATAAATCTATTCTGTTTGTTGTCATTATAATATGGGTATTGTCAGATGGTTCTTCTATATATTTTAATAAAGAGTTCAAAGAATATTTATTTCCTAAATGAATATCCTTGATTATAAGAATTTTTTTGTTATTTGAGACAAGTGATGTGTTTGACATATTTTTAATCGTTGAAATAATACTTTCTTTCGTAATTAAATTATTTTCAGGATTTATAAAAAGCAAATCTGGATAATTTAAATCCAAAATATTTTTAGATTTCATGCATTTTCTCTCATCATTACAAATCATGATTTTGATAGCTTCTAAAGCAACTGAAAAGACATCTACTCCTTGTTCTCCATAAAACAAATAAGCATGAGAAAAAGAGTTCTTAATTTTTGAATTTTTTATTACTGTTAATGATTGATTTTGATTATACATATTTTAAATTATAAAGTATTTAAATTTTAAAAATGAACTTATTTTTAATCAATTATTTTTTTAAATTCTTCCAAGGTTTTTTTAAATACTTCATCGATGCTCAATGTTCCATCAATAATAATAAATCTATTTTTATCTTTGTTAATTATTTCATTATATCCATTTTCCACTTTTTTATAAAAGCTCAAATCATTATCTTCTAATCTGTCTAATTTTTTCTCTTGATTTGCAAGTCTTTGAAATGATAATTCAGGAGACATTTTTATAAAAAATGTAAAGTCAGGTTTTATGTTATTTGTAACAATAGAATTTAATTCTCTAACTCTATCAATCCCTAATTCTCTTCCTGCGCCTTGATATGCTAACGAAGAATCAATAAAACGATCACATATAACAATTTTACCTTCTTTAAGAGCTGGCTCGATTATTCTGGTTAAGTGCATTTTTCTTGATGTCAAATAAAGGAGCGCTTCTGACATTGGATCAATATTATATTCAGGAGATAGAACAAATGCCCGAATAAATTCAGCTTCTTTAATCCCTGTTCCTCCTGGTTCTCTAGTTATTACAAAGTTTTTTTCTATTTTGTTATCTCTTAAATATTGAACAATTTTTTTAATTATTGTTGTTTTCCCGGAATTATCTAATCCTTCAAATGTAATAAACATTATGCACTCTCTTTTCTATTTTTAAATGCATGGGAAAATGTTAATTTATCAATATATTCAATTGATGCCCCCACCGGAACTCCGTTAGCAAGGTGAGAAATTTTAGTGATTTTAGATAGATTATCATCTAAAAAATTGGCCGTTAAAGTTCCTTCAATAGTTGCGCTTAAGGCGATGATAACTTCATCAAATTTTGTAATATATTCTTTCAATTCTTGAATATCAACATTATGTATTCTTTCAAATTTATTGTTAAAAATAATAGGAAAAACAAAATATTTACCATTAAAAAATTTTCATTCTTCATATCTTGAAATATCTTCAATTGATTCTACTATCATTAATTTTTTATCTCTGGTGGTAGAAGAGCATATTAAGCAAACTTCATTGTTTGTATAACTTTTACAAATAATACAATTATGTATATTAGCTTTTAATTCCTTTAGTGAAAATAAAAATTCTTGAAATTCATCATCATTAAATTTGAGTACTTGATGAGCCATTTTTTTACTTTGTTTATTACCAATACCAACAAATTTTTGAAAAAACAAAGAAAGATTTGAAATCTCACTTGAATCCACTTAAAAAGACATCCCTTGTTGATTTTTGGGAGAAATTTTTTCATATTCATCATTTATTAATTCGATAATTTCATTAACTGCAATAATTATAATATCTTGTAACATTTCTTTGTCTTCAGGATCGATAAGAGCATCATTGATATCGATTGCGATTATCTCTCTACTACCATTAGCTTTAATTATTATCCCTTGTTTTTCAACGATAAAAATTTTATTCTTTAATTCAATTTCTTGTTTTTCCATTACAGCTTGCATTTTTTTTGCTTGTTCCATCATTTTCTTTATATCCATAATAACCTCTATTTTCTTGTTTTAAATATTCTACCAAAAATATCTAAACCTTTTTTTTCTGCTTCAAAACTTTCTTTTGAAGCATTAATAATTTCCTCTCTCTTTTTTAACGCTGGCAGTTGTGTTGTGTTAGGTAGTTTATCTTTGTTTTTTAATTCTTTAAACAATTCTGCTGAGTCTAAAAAATTCGTTTTCATTATTGCATAAAAATGCTTTGGTGTGCCAAATGCTTCAAATATAAAATCCTTGAAGTTTGAAGTTATACTATCAGAGATTAAATAATCAATTGATTCATTGTCATCAGAAGACATTAATATGAAATCTTTAGATGATGTAATTATTTTACAATTTTCTAAATAACTAATAATTTTAGAATATCTATCATCAGTTAATAATAAAGCCTCTGCTAATTTTTCTTTTGTTTTTATAACATCGGTTTTATCACCAAGTAAAAATAAATTTATAATATCTGGTTGAGTTAAAGTTATAGGTTTTTCTTCATCATTTTTAATAACTTCATTATTATCAAAGGAAAAATCATTATCAACAATTTGTGAAGTATCAAATAGTTTTGTTTTTACTTCGTTATATTCTTTGTTTTCAATTATTTTTTTGGTTGAAAATTCATTTGTATCATAAATAATAGTTTCCGAATCTAAACTTCCTAAGATAGAGTCTTCCACCATATTGACATCAATGTTAGTTTCGTTTGATAAAGTCAATATATCTGTTACATCTTCAATAATTCTTTCTTCAACAGAAATTTTATCATCAACTTTAAGTTGTTCTTTTGAAATAATTGATTCTTCACTTGTATCTTCTTTTTTAGTTTCCTCAATAGAAATATTGATATCAATATTTTGAATTACAAAATTATCTGTTATTTCATTTATTTCTTCGTGATAGGTTGCAATTTTATCAATTGTTTGAGAACTTTCATTACTATTATCGGTTGATTTTATTGTATTGAATGATATGTTGTTAAAAGAATTATTGAATGAACAAATTTTAATAATCGCAATTTGAAATAATTGTTGAGGTATGTCGCTATATTTAACTTCATTAAGTAAAGTGATTAAAACATCAATAACTTTATAAACTAAATCTTCACTAATTTTCATTTTATTTAATGTCTCTATGTCAAATTCTTCAATTATTGATTCGTCACCTGTTTTTAAATAAAGTAAATGATCTTTAAGTAATTTAATTAATGAATTGATCAGTCTTGTGATGTCAATTCCTTGATTTACTAATTCATCAAATAATTTCAATGCAAGACCAACAAAATTATCCGTACAATAATTTAATAATAAAACTTGATTTTCTTTCGATGTTAGACCAAAAATATCGTTCACATCTTTCAATTTTATATCAGAATTTGAATAAGCGTTAACTTGATCTACAATTGAAAGAGCATCCCTTAAAGAACCGTTTGCTAAAACAGAAATCATCTCGACAACCCCTTCTTCATATTTTATATTTTCTTTTTCAAAAACGAATTTCATTTGTTTTTGAATAACTTCTTTAGTAATCCTTTTGAAATTATACCTTTGTAATCTACTCAAAATAGTTAGAGGTAATTTGTCAGGGTCAGTAGTTGCTAAGATAAAAATAATGTGTTTAGGGGGTTCTTCTAAAGTTTTTAAAAGAGCATTAAAAGCACCTTTTGTAAGCATATGAACTTCATCAATTATGTAAATTTTGTATTTAAATTTTGTAGGTGTAAATTTAACTTTCTCTCTCAGTTCTCTAATTTCACTTATTCCATTATTTGATGCAGCATCTATTTCAATTATATCGACAGAATTATTAATTGTCATAATACAGGATTGACAAGCAACTTCAATATTAATGTTATGTCCACAATTGACAACATTGGCAAAAATTTTAGCTACTGACGTTTTCCCTGTTCCTCTTGGTCCTGAAAATAAATAAGCATGAGAAATTTTTTTGAGTTTAATTAAGTTCGTTAGTGTTTTGACAATATGATCTTGACCTACAACTTCACTAAAATTAGTGGATCTGTATGTTCTGTAAAGTGCTTTATAATTCATAAAACAATTTTATCATTTTGTTAATACAAAATTAAAGAATTTTTATTATTATTATTAATACTTTATTTTTTATGTCACAATATTGAAAATTTATTAACTTATATATATTAATAATATTTAAATAAATATAATTTTAAAGTTTTAAAAAATATTTTTTATTTTATAATTTAATTAATAGTTAAAGATAACGAGAAAGTATGTGAAAATGAATATTAAAAAACTTTTATCAAATGCAATAGAAATAAAAGAAATATTAATCAAGGGTTGAATTACAGCCAATAGAGGTAATGCAAATATAAGGTTTATAAATGTTAATGATGGTTCTACTGTTACTTCTCTGCAAATTGTTGTAAAATCAGATGTTGCCATTTTAAATGAGGTTGAAAAATGAAGAATAGGTTCTGCTGTCTCTGTTTATGGAGATTTAATTAAAACCAACAATTCAAAACAAATTTTTGAATGCCAAGCAAAAAAAATTGAATTATTGGCATTAGCTGATGAAGATTTTCCCATTCAAAAACAAGAAATTAATTTGGAAACACTAAGAGAAACTCTTCACACAAGACACAGAACAAATATATTGAGATCAGTTATGTTAATAAGATCGACTTTATCAAAAGAAATTCATAATTTCTTTGATGAAAATAATTTTCTTTATATGCATTCACCCATAATTACTTCAACAGATGGAGAAGGTGCTGGGGAAACATTTATTGTAAATGATGAATCTAAAAAGGATTTTTTTTCTAAAAAAGCCACCCTTTCAGTTACTGGTCAATTACATGCAGAATCTTATGCGATTGGCTTTAAAAAAGTTTATACTTTTGGACCAACTTTTAGGGCAGAAAATTCAAATACTAAAAAACATGCTGCAGAATTTTGAATGTTAGAACCAGAAGTTGCTTTCTTTGAGTTAAAAGATATTATTAGATTTGCTGATAATATGCTGAAGATAATTATTAAAAAAACAATTAGATCGGAAGAGCGTCGTGTAGGGAAAGAGTGTGTCAGTACGTGTAGATC
>CAMRBO010000011.1 GCA_947040465.1 uncultured Mycoplasma sp. | reverse complement strand
ATATAAAATTCCAAATTTTGATGCAAAAGTTAATACATATTATTGAATTCAAATAGTAACTAAAAATAAAATTAAAACACTTCACTCTAATAAAAATCATATTATTTCAATTAAAGAACATGAACTTAAATTTTCAGAAGAGGATATAGAATACCAAAATAAATTTAAAATTTCTAAAACAGAAAAAGATTATGAAATAATTTTTAGTTTTGGAAATATACAATTAAGTTTGAGTAAAATAGACGGACGAATATATAATGTATCTAAAGATAACAAAATATTAATTAAAAAAGGCCCACAACTTAATTTTTGAAGAGGGTTAACTGACAATGATGCTGATGAGTATAAACAAAAATGAACTAAACAATTTTTTGTACATTTATTTTCAGAATCATTAATTAATTTTGAAATTAATGAAAAAAATAATTATGTTGAAATTATTGTTAATACAATTAATGGTGCAGTTAATCAAGCTTGATTTTTTAATTCTAAATATACCTATAAAATTTATAGGGATGGAACAATTAATATTAATGTTGAGGGTAAAAAAGACGGTTTAATAAAAGTAACAGATGAAATGGCTAATGCGGCAGGATCTGGATCTTCCACAGTAATTGATTCAAATGATATTGTTCCGAAAATGTTGCCTAGAATAGGTGTAAAATTAGAAATTGACAAAGCGCTTTCTGGGTTTGAATATTTTGGTAAGGGACCTGGAGAGTCATATTCAGATTCTTCATCTTATAATACTTATGGTGTATGAAATCAAACAGTAGATTCAGCATTTACTAATTATGTTCATCCACAAGAAAACGGTAACAAACATAAAACATTATGAACAAATATTCATGATAAAAATAAAGATAATATCATTGAGATAAATAGTAATAGATTTGAAAATAGATTTGATTTTTCACTTCATTGATATGATGATAAAGATTTAACGGATGCAAAACATACTATTGATTTAATCAAAAGAAATTATTTAACTTTAAATATTGACTATAAACAAAATGGTTTGGGTTCTAATTCTTGTGGTCCTCAACCACTTGATAAATATAAATGTACATTCGAAGATTTTAAAATGAACTTTGATATAAAAATAAAATAGAGAAAAGAGAAAAAATGAAAATATTAGTAACAGGTGGAGCAGGGTATATTGGATCACATGCAGTTTATTCGTTGATTGAAAAAGGATATGAAGTTGTAATTATAGACAATTTATCAAAGGGTTTTAAATCCAATATTCATAAAAGTGCCATATTTTATGAAGCAGACATTAGGGATGAAGAACAACTAAAAAATATTTTTATGCAAGAAAAAAATATTGAAGGGATTATGAATTTTGCAGGATTAATTATTGTTCCTGAAAGTGTTTTAGAACCAATAAAATATTTTAATAACAATACACATGGGGTTGAGGTATTATTAAAAGTTGCTTCAATCTTTAGTGTTAAGCATTTTGTTTTTTCATCAACTGCCGCAGTATATGGTGAACCAAAATCAGTTCCTATAATGGAAACAGATATTAAGGAACCAATCAATCCATATGGAGAATCCAAGTTGTCTGCAGAAGCTATTATACGTGGATGAGCAAATGCAACACAATCACATTATGTTATTTTTAGATATTTTAATGTTGCGGGAGCACATTCCAGTGGTGAAATAGGTATTAAAGGAAAGGCTCTAACTCATTTGTTACCTTGTATAATTGAAAGTGCTATTGATAAAAAAATGTTTAAAGTTTTAGGGACAGATTATAAAACAAAAGATGGTTCATGCATAAGAGATTTTGTCCATGTTGTTGATTTAGTAGAAGCTCATATTTTAGGATTAGAATGATCTATTAAAAACAAAAAATCAGATATTTTTAATTTAGGTTCGGGAGATGGTTATTCAGTATTGGAGGTATTAAATCAGTCAATTAAAACTTTGAAAATTGATATCCCAAATGAAATGTCAGGCAGAAGAATTGGAGACCCAGCACAACTTTACGCTGATACAACCAAAGTTACTAATGCCTTAAAATGAATACCTAAATATTCATTAGAACAAATAATAAAAACAGAATATGAATTCAGAAAGAAGAATAAAGATGAATAAAGACAAGCTTAATAAAAAACATTTAGAATTATTCAAGATTCATCCTGAAGTAATTATTTTGTCTCCTTCAAGAATAAATATAATTGGTGAACATATAGATTATTTGGGAGGTAATGTTTTACCTGCTAATATTGATTTATATATGTTAGGAATGTTTTCTAAAAATATAATTTTTGAGGTTTATTCTGATAACTTTGAAAATATAGGGGTTAAAAGAATAGATGATAAAGAATCATTTAAATATGATAAAAAACAAGGTTTTTTAAATTATGTTCTTGGCTGTGTTCAAATATTAAGAGAACATGATTATGAAATAGGTGGTGCCTCAATTTCCGTCTCATCTTTTATTCCACCTTCTTCAGGGTTGTCTTCATCAGCTTCATTCGGAGTTTTAATTATGAAGGGGTTATTAACACTTTATGGATATGAAGTTGATGGTATTGAAATTGCCAAATTATTTAAAGAGGTAGAAAATAAATTCATGAATTTAAAAAACGGTATTATGGATCAATTTATTATTGCCAATGGTATTGCAAATAATTTAATGTTATTGAATACATCTACTTTAGAGTTTTCAAATTATGAAATTGATTTAGGGGAGTATCAATTTGTTGTTTTTAATACTAAAAAAGCAAGAGATTTAGTAAGTTCTAAATATAACGAAAGAGTTGATGAAACAACTAAAGGTTTAGAGAAAATAAACAAAACAAACAACTATAAAAATTTAACTTCTATTCCTTTAAGTAAATTAGAAAAAACATTAGAACTAATCGATGATAAAATTATTGAAAAAAGAGTTAGGTTTGCAATTGAAGAGCAAAATAGAGTAAATGACTTTATTGCTTTATTGTCTTTAAATGATTATCATAAAATGGGAAAAATATTAAATGAAGGACATAAAGGTTTAAGAGATTTATATGAAGTTTCATGTGAGGAGTTAGATTTTATAGTTGAAAAATCTAATCAAATTAATGGGGTTTTAGGAGCTAGAATGACAGGTGCTGGTTTTGGTGGTTGTGCAATTGTTTTGGTCAATAAGAACAATGTCAAAGAATTGCAAGAAGAACTTATTAAAAGTTACGAAAATAAATTCGGTTATTCATGTGAAATGTATATTATTAAGGTAGTTGATTGTGCAAAAAATATTAACTAATATTATTGAAGGATTTCTATTAAATAAGTTGGTTAATAAGCATGACGGATTAACATTAATAAATAAAATATTAATAGTAAATAATGAGGAAGAAATAGATATTTTAAGTATTTCTAAAAGTAAGACATTCAATATTAATAAACATTTAGAATATATAGAAGATTTAAGACAATATTTTTTAAAAAATGGTTATGAAAATATAATGATTGAAAATAAAATAAATGAAACTTTAGGTTTTTTTATAAAATCTCAAAATGAGATAAGTTTGACTTTTAAAGATAAGGATAAATATGAAAAACTTTTATTACTTTCTTTAATTGCTTATTATATAAAAACTGATAAAAATGCATTAAATATTATTTGAAAACACAACACTAAATATGGAGAAATAAAAATATCTATAAATAACGCAAAGCCAGAAAAAACACAAGCACAAATTATTAGTGAAAAAAATTATATTTCAAAAAATATAAATGAGCCTAAGTGTCCTATTTGTATTGAAAATATAAATTTTAAAGGCAGTTTGGTAAAAGATTCAAGAGAAAATTTAAGAGTTGTTTTAGTTAATATAAAAGGTAATGATAATGATTGATTTTTTCAATATTCTCCATACGCTTATATAAAAAAACATTTCGTTTTAAATAGTGTTAAACATAGTCCTATGGTTATTGATAATGACACAATTAGAAATTTGGTGTCATTCGTTGATGTGAATAATAATTTTTTTTTAGGAAGTAATGCTGATTTACCTATTGTTGGAGGTTCATTATTAGGGCACAATCATTATCAGGGTGGTGAAGATGATTTACCTATTATGAATGCAAAAGTTTTAGAATCATTTAAATTTAAAGAAACACAAGTAGATATTTTAAATTGACCATTAAATGCAATTAAAATATCTTCAAGAGATAAAGAAAAAATAATTAATATTTCTAATTTCTTTGTTAATCAATGAAAAAGTAATTCTGATTATGGATTGAAATCAATTAATAATTCCACAACAATAATAATACAAAAAACAAAAAACATTTTTAATGTATATTTAATTTTTAGAAATAATTCTACTAGTGAAGAAAAACCATTTGGAAATTTTCATATTCTTCCCTCAAAATTTCATATTAAACAAGAAAACATCGGCTTAATGGAGGCGGGAGGATTAGCTATATTACCTAAAAGACTGGTTTCTGAGGTCAAAGATATTATTGCAATTTTTATTAAAGATGATGTTGAAATTATTTTGAGAAACGAAGTTCTTTCAAAGCATTATTTATGGATTAAAAAAATGGTAGATAACAAAATAGAGATAAATAAGGAAAATCTATTAAAAGATATGGCCGATATTTTCTTAAGCTGCTTGGAAGATTGTAAAGTTTTGAGTGATAATGATTTCGTAACATTTATTAAAAAAATAACAAAATACAATCAAGAAGTTTTCACTATTAAAAATGAGACTGGTTTGGAAATTGAAGTTATTAATAAAGGATTCACAATAAAACAAATAAAAAATAACAATCACTCTTTTTTAATGGAATATGAAAATATTGATTCTTACTTTTTAAACAATGATATTTTTCTAAATTCATTTGTTGGACCTATTGCTGGAAGAGTTGAAAAGGGCATTATTAAATTAAACAAAAAACAAATTAATTTAAAAACAGATATAAATGATAATTATATTCATGGAATGGGTGAAGCTTGATCTAGTCTTATTTTTGACATTGAGATAAAATCATTTAAAGAATTTGATTTGGTTAGTGGTATTGCTAATCAATATAATGTTGAATTAGATTGCAATTTTATGATTGATATTAAATTAAAAATTTGACGCAATAAGAATGTGATTACTTTTATGTATCGCATAGAAACAAATAAAACAACAATTTGTAATCCGACACATCATCTCTATTGAACTATACCTAATACAAAAAACATTTTTGATTTGAATATAAAATTAAATTCTAAGAGCTATTGGAATTTAAATAATAATTTTAACCCTTATAAAAAAGAAGGGTGATTAATTAATGATTTCATCAAAGTATCAAAAATAAAAAATAAAATTGGAGATGAGCAAATAAAACTTGTTGGAGGGGGCATAGATCATCCGATTGAGTTAGTCAAAGGCTCTGAAATAATTTTATCATCACCAGACTATAAATATAGTTTGACAGCCGATTCAACATTATCTAACATTGTTATGTATACACACAATTGAAAGTCTTTAAATACCATGTTTAATTTAAATGATAATAATCAACAATCATTATGCTTTGAATATCAAGAAGTTCCTACATCTATTAATAATCCTAATTTTGAAAAAATAACCATTAGTAAAAGCAAGCCTTATATAAATAGCACAACATACAAATTTAAAGTTTAGGAAATTTTATCGGCATTAGTACTTATGGCATTGTTAAATTTTTCACTTTTAATTTTATAATATTCTAAAAAAAACATATCTAAAAAAACAGTAATAATTGAAAAAGAATGTCTGGGAATTTCTCTTTCATTTAAATTTTCATAATCAACAAAAGTTAATGAGTATTCTTTTTCAGAGTAATCAAAAATATTGCTTTTATTTGCAATTGTTATAGAAATGATTTTGGTGTCTGGAATATTTTCTTTAATATATTTAATTCTATTTTTAATTCGATAATTTTGACCAGATAAAGAAATCACAATCACTAAAGAGTTTTCATTAATGTTATTACATTCAGGGTTAGATATTTCTAATGATCTAGCTCTTTTCCCAATCTTATTAAATTTATTTGTTAGAATAGACCCTATATAGTAATTTAAACCGCCTGATAAAAAATAAATATCATTAGAACTATCTACCAAGTTATTAAATAAATTAAAATCATAACTTGAAATGTTTTCAAATGTTTTATTTAAAGAATAAATAAGTGTGTTATTCAAATATTCAGTAACTTTATTTTCATTAAGTGCTCTTCTTTCATTTAATGAAACAGCAAATTTGAAATCTTTGTAACCAGAAAAACCACATTTTTGAAATGTTTTGGTTATTTTAGAATTGCTCACATTCATTTTTAAAGCAATATCTTCAATTTTCAAAACAAAAAGTTTCCCTTCCATTTCGTTTTTAGATATGTATTTAAGAATTTTTTTATCTAGATCTGTTAAATTATGTGCGTTATTCGTTAATATTGAATTAATTTTATTATTTTCATTTATCACATATAAATTATATCTTAATTTATATATTTAAAAAATAGATTAAATTATATATAATTGAATAAATAAATACTTAATAAAATGGAGGATAACATGAAAAAATTAGAATTTGGAACAGCTGGCATAAGAGGTATTTTGGGTGATGATGAAAGCAATTTAAATGAAGTTCATGTAATTAGAGTAATTGAAGGATTCGCTAGATATCTTATTTCTAATTTTCCTGATGCAAAAAAACAAGGTGTTGTAATTGGAAGAGATAACAGGAGAGAAAGTCAAAGATTCGCAGAAATTTCTTCAATGATATTATCTAAATACGAAATTAAAGTGTATTATAATCAAGATATTTCTCCAACTCCATTTATTTCTTTCGTAACAAGAACTTTGAGAGCAATCGGAGCAATTAACATTACTGCTAGTCATAATCCGAAGGAATATAATGGAATTAAATTGTATGATAAAGAAGGTTGTCAATTGTTACCTAATGAAGTGTCTAAATTATTAACATTTTTTAAACCATATGATAAGTACAAAAATGTAAAATTTATATTTGAAAAAAATGAATACATTAATTTTGTATCTCAAGAATTGATGGATAAATATTTGAATCAAGTTAAAAAAATAGGTGGATCATTCCAAAATTTCTCTAACATTAAGGTGGCGTATACACCTCAGCACGGAACAGGAGCTAAACCTATAAAGTCATTATTTAGTCAATTAAAAATAAATTCATTTTATGAAGAAAAAGAAATGATTGAAGACACAGAATTTACTTATTCAAAAAATCCAAATCCAGAAGTTAAAGAATCTTTTGACAATGTTTTGATTACTGCCAGAAATAATGATTGCGATATTGCATTAGTAACTGACCCTGACGCTGATAGGGTTGGAGCTGCCATTAAGCATAATGATGAATATCAAATAATAACAGGTAACGAAACTGCCATTTTAATATTTAATTATTTGATAAATCAAGTTGAAAAAAATAAATTAAATCAATACTATTTAATTTATTCATTTGTTTCTTCATCATTGCCAAAAAAAATTGCTGAAGAAAATGGAATAAAATATTACATGACTGAAACAGGATTTAAGTGGATTGGAAATGTTATTGAAAACTTATCAAAAATAAACCCAAAAGAAAAATTTTTGTTTGCATTTGAAGAAAGTTATGGTTCTCTTATTGATGAAGATATTTGTCGAGATAAAGATGCTATACAATCAATTGTCATTTTATCTAAAATGACAAGTTATTACAAAAAACAAGGATTAGATTTAATTCAAGTTCTTAATAAAATATATGAAAAATATGGATTCGTTTCAAGTGGAACTATAGTTTTAAATATAAAATCAGAGGATCATTTAGAAAATATAAAAAGTTCTTTTGTAAATTTAAAGATTAAAAATGCAAAATTTCTTGATTATAATGATGGGATAAGATCAATTGAACCAAACAACATGTTGACATACGAATTTGATAATCAGTCATGAATATCGTTGAGACCATCTGGAACAGAACCTAAAATAAAAATATATTTATTTTTCATTGATAAATTTAAAGACAAAGCAAAACAAAATTATGATAAGTATTTTGAATTATTATCTAATTTATAACTTTAATAAATATATGTAAAAAAACGCTTGTTACCGAGCGTTTTTTTATATTATTAATAATTTTAGTTATTATAATTTTGAGAATTTATCTAATGTTCTAACAAATTGTGAAACATATGATGTTTCATTATCGTATCAAGCAATAACTTTAAACATTTGTTTTCCATTTTTATCAGTAATAACTCTTGTTAATTCTGCATCAAATAATGATCCTGCAGCTGAACCGATAACATCAGTTGAAACAATAGGGTCTGTAACATATTCTAAAGAAGCACTTGCCATTTTTTTAACAGATGCATTAATTTGTTCTACAGTTACATTTTTAGCTTCAACTTCAAACGTTAAATCAACAACAGAACCTGTGATTGTAGGCACTCTCATTGCCATACCATCTAATTTACCATCTAAGTGTGGTAAAACTAAACCAACAGCTGCAGCAGCACCAGTTGAAGTAGGGATAATATTTACAGCTCCAGCTCTTGCTCTTCTTAAATCACTATGAGGCGCATCAACTAATTTTTGATCTCCTGTATATGAGTGAATAGTTGTCATAAGTCCTGAAGTAATTTTAAATTCTTTGTCAATAGCATTTACAATAGGTGCTAAACAATTAGTTGTACATGAAGCTCCTGAAATAATAGTATCATTTTTATCCATGATACCATCGTTAACAGAATAAACTATAGTTTTAATTCCTCCTGATGCAGGTGCAGAAATAGCAACTTTCTTAGCTCCGGCTTTAATGTGTTTTTCTGCACCTTCTTTAGATGTAAAAAAACCAGTTGATTCAACAGCAACATCAATTTTTAATTCACCTCAAGGTAAGTTTTGAGGATCTCTTTCAGCAAAAATTTTAATTGTTTTCCCATTAACGATTAAGTTCCCATCTTTAGCTTCAACTTTACCGTTGAAACGTCCTTGTGCACTATCATACTTTAATAAGTGAGCTAATGTTTTAGCGTCAGTTAAATCATTGATTGCAACAATGTTTAAATCTTTTTCCATTTTTAAATCAAAGATTTGTCTAAAGACTAATCTACCAATTCTTCCAAATCCATTTATAGCAATATTTTTCATTTTTTCTCCAATAATATTTTTTATTCTTTTAATAAGGTAGTCTTTAAACTACTAATAATATTATATAATTTAATTAGCTAAAAAGGGTGTTTTTTCTCATTTTATTGTTATTTTGATAAAAAAGACATTTTTAGTCATAAAGTAATAAGTATATGAATAATAATAGAGGAATGCTGTTAGAAGCGATAATAAACAAAACCATTAAACAATATAATGAAAAAGATGTTGCTCTTTTTCATAAAAAAAAACTAGATATCAAGTTTTCTTCTGTTGATGATGTTAGGAATATAAAAGGAGGGGTAATAGCTTCTAAAAGTACTGTGGATTATTATGGGATATATAAAGGTTCTTTTGTTGCCTTTGAGGCAAAATCGTCAAGAAATAATATTTTTTCAAAATCAAACTTTAAAGAACATCAACACAATTATCTAAAAAAGATTAAAAAACACGGAGGTATAGCTTTTTATATATTTTTATTCAAAGAAACAAATGAATTTTTTTTGGCAGATATTTCTTTTATAAATTATGAAAAAAAATCTATAAACATAGAATATATAAGAAGAGAAGCGATTTCCCTTGAACTCATATTTCCAGGAGTTATAGATTTTATAAAATATTTATAGATTTTAAAAACTAAAATGAGTCTTTAAAAAGTTTAGCAGGTGTAAATTTAGGAACACTTTTAGCAGATATATTAATTTTTACTCCAGTTGCAGGATTAATTCCAACTCTAGCAGCTTTATCAACTTTTTTAAATATTCCAAAACCACCAATTGAAATTTGTTCACCTTTTTGTAGTTGTTCAGTAACAACACTAATAAATGAATTTATAATCATTTCTGTATCTTTTTGTGTTGTTTCAGTCACGTTTGCTATTTCTGTAATTAATTCTTTTTTATTCATGTCTTCTCCAATTTTAAATATATTTAGATTATAGCATAATTATTTTTTATTTCTAAAAACTAAGGAAATTGGAGTTCCTCTAAAATCAAAATATTCTCTCATTTGATTTTCAATATATCTTTTGTAAGTGAAATGAAGGTAATCAACATTATTAACAAATAATACAAATGTAGGTATAGAGCCTCCTATTTGTTTAATATAATTAATATTTACTCTTTTACCCTTTAAAGAAGGGGCGGGTTGCATTTGTTGCATTTCCATTATGACTTCATTTAGTAAAGAAGTTTTTACTTGACGTTCAATATTTATTTTCACAGTAGTGATTTCTTTGAGTAATTTATCAAGTTTGCTTCCGGTTAAAGCAGAAATAAAAACGATGGGAGCTCAAGTCATGAATTTAAATTCTTTTCTTACTCTTTTTTCAAATTCAACCATTGTATATGTATCTTTTTCGATTAAGTCTCATTTGTTAATGACAATTATTATTGGTTTTCTTACTTCCATAGCATATCCAGCAATCCTTGCATCGAAATGAGATAGTTCATTAGTAGCATCAATTACCAACAAAGAGAGATTGCTTTCATCTAAAGATTTAAATGCTCTACCTAAAGCATAATGATCAATAGATTCAACTAATTTCGACTTTCTATTAATTCCAGCAGTATCAATTATTTCAAATTCTTCTTCTTCAATTATTAATGTTGAGTTTATTGAGTCTCTTGTAGTTCCGGCAATTTCTGAAACTATAGCTCTTTCTTCTTTTAAGAGTTTATTTAATAAACTACTTTTACCTGCGTTCGGTTTCCCTATTATTGAAAGTTTAAAGCGATGATTATCTTCTTCATCTTCTCCATCAAATTCTTTAAAAATCGTTTCTAACAACTCACCAACACCTTCACCATGTAAAGCAGAAATAGGTAACACATCCTCAACTCCTAATGTATAAATAGAAGAATCAAAATCTCTATTACCTTCAGTTTTATTTGCAGCCACAATTATTTTTTTACCACTTTTCCTAATTAAATTAATTACATAAAAATCTTCTTTGGTAACATCCATTCTTCCATCTAAAACAAAAACAACAATTTTAGCTTCTTCAATAGCTATTTGAGCCTGTATTCTGATATCTTCTAAAAACGGTTTTTTCTCTGTACTAATTCCTCCAGTATCAATAACTGTAAAGTGTTTATTTAACCAGCTAACCTTGTGATATAACCGATCTCTAGTCACGCCTGGTTCATCATAAACAATTGAGGTTCTCTTCCCTATTATTCTATTATATAGAGTGCTTTTGCCCACGTTTGGTCTTCCTATAATTGCAACTAAATTTTTACTCATTATTTATTCTTTCATTAGCAAGTTTCAAAATTTTATTTTGCACCTCTTCAATAGTAGAGTAAGAAGTATCAATTTCAATTGCATTAGGAGTCTTTATTAAGGGGTCATTTGTACGATTTTGATCTAATTCATCTCTTTTTTTAATATTATTAATCACACTTTCGCCATCACATTTAATGTTATTTATTTCAAGTTGAGCAATTCTTCTTTTGGCTCTAATTTCCAAATTAGCATTCAAAAATATTTTTAATTCTGCATTTGGAATTACAATACTCCCTATATCTCTGCCTTCCATAACTATTCCTTTGATTAATGTATATTTTTGTTGTTTAGACACACAATAAGTTCTCACTTCTTTATATTTTGCAATAAGTGAAGCAGAAATCGAAATATTTTCATCTCGAAGGTACTTAGTTATATTCGTTTGGTTTAATTCAATTTCTTCATTTGGCAAAAGTAACAAATTTATTTTCTCAAGGTTTGAAACTACTAGTTCTTCATTGTTAATATCAATTTTATTATTTATACAAAAATAAGAAATAGCTCTATACATTAGACCAGTATTAATAAAGAGATAATCTAATTCTTTAGCAATATTTTTAGCAATAGTACTCTTACCTACTCCTGAAGGGCCGTCAATAGCTATATTTATTTTTTTCATAGCTTTACTTCCCTAAATCAATTTTTGTGATTTTAATTTTATCATTCTCACCATTTTTATTATATTCATTATCAAAATATTTAAAAATAAATTTATCATACTTATTATGATTATAAATCTTTTCTACATTTTTTTTACCACTTCTTTTTTCAATGTTATTGACAGTTTCTAATAGTTCATCAATTTCATCAATTTTTAATTGAGTTTTGAGATCTGCTGAGTCAATTCTTGAAAGAAAATTATCATTTTCAAAAAAGTCAATATTATAAAATATTGCAGAAAGTTTTTTATATTGTTTTTTTAATTCGATATTTGTATTGGTAAGGGATTCTCTAATATTTTTATTTTCTAATATTTCTTCACGATACTTCATTCATTTTTTAACTCTAGTTTCCATATTCATAAATAAATTACTTTTTAACTTTAGAAATTCAATCATCTTGAATTTTATTTTTATAATTATTTAAAATTTGTGATACATTTTCTCTATCTCTATCCTTGATTTTAGGTATATAAATTTTAACGTTCAATTTCAAATCTCCAAAAACACCAGTATCTAAATTTTTAAAACCTCTTTTTTTAATATTTATAGTTGTTCCAGATTTTATTTCATTTTTAATTACAATTTGTTCTATTCCATAAGGTGTGGGAACTTTTAGTGATTCTTCATTTAAAACACTTATAAAAGAAACAGGAAAATCTAATAAAATATCATTACCATCTCTTTTATAATAGTTATGCTTTTCAATTGTAACGATCAAAATCAAGTCTCCAGATTCTCCACCGTTTTTCCCTGGACCACCATATCCTTTGATGATTAATGTTTGACCTTCGTTTATGCCGGCAGGTATTTTTATTTGTGGAGTTCCTGTAGTTTTATTAATTCCTTTGCCATAACATTTATTACATTTTTTAAGAATGGTGTGTCCTTCTCCATGACAAGTTCTACAAACCACTTGTTCAACCATTTGACCAAAAGGAGTTTGAACTCTTCTTGATTGTTCACCAGTTCCCGAACAAGTACTACATTTTTTGATATCATTTTTAGAAAAAGCTCCTGAACCTTCACACTCTTCACATACAACATATTTGGTTAATTTTTCAGACAATTCTTTTCCTAAAACAGAATCTAAAAAACTAATTTCAATTTTAGCTTGAAGTGTACTACCTTTTGTTGGTTCATTTTTTCTTGTGTGCTTATTTCCTCCGCCAAATGGATTAAAACCACCGCCAAAAACATCGCTAAAAAAATCTCCAAAACCACCTTGAGAAAAACCTTGAGAAAAACCTTGAGATCCTGCATGAGAAGAATTATCATTGTG
>CAMRBO010000010.1 GCA_947040465.1 uncultured Mycoplasma sp. | reverse complement strand
TAGAAGGCCAAATCAATGTTTTAATAAAAATATTAAATCGAGTTTCGGTAAAAGTTTGAGTTTGATTTGTTTTTTTTCAAATAATATCATTCAAAAATCAGAACTCTAACTTTTGCATTATTTCACCTATCATATAAATGCATTGCATTCCACCTATAACTCAAATTGCACCATTTTTATTCAATATTCTATGGCATTCACGTAATCAATTTTCTGTAAAATTATAATAATCATCAAGATCTATGAAGTTCTTGTCTCATTCATCATCAACACCAGCAAACTCGCTACCATCAACCCTTAACAAGCTACCGCTTGTTCTCATTCAATAAGGTGGGTCAGCAAAAATCAAATCAATTGAATTATCATCAATTTTTTTTAACTCTTCCAAACAATCTGCGTTTGCCAAAAAAGAAATTTGTTTATTTTTCAACATCTTCTCCACCTTCATAAAACATTATTGTTAAAAGTTTATCTAAATCATCTTTAGAAAAAATATTATTATTTTTCTTAAAATATTTATTTATATTTTTTGAAACTTCTAACTTTTTTAAAGAAAAAAAAGTTATTATTTTTTGGGAAAATTTAATTCAAGAATCGGTATCTGAATAGTTTTTAATTACTGCTTTAAAGTTATTTTTATTAGGGTTTTGAAAAGAGCAATAAATCTCCAACAATTCTATAAAATTTTCTTCAATATTAGAAATATATTTTTCAAAATAATAATCTCCTTGTGACTTATTAAAATTTTCTCAATAACAATTAATATAATCCACCATTTCTTTTCAATTGAAATTAGGTAACACACTCTCAGATTCAGAACCATAGATAAGAGATGCTTTAAAATTAATAGAATTATAGTTAGGGTTTTTATCAAAATCATCTACCTCAGGTACTAAATTAGACAGTATTTTTTCTCCATTTTTTTTAAAAGAATCATCTAAAAAAAATATAATTAAGTGACAATGTTTGATGTTTTTTAAAGTGATTTTATGTTCCTGCTTAAAATAATCAAAATTATTTATAGAAAAATGAAATTTATTTAAAAGATCCTTTTCTTGACCTTCCTTTTTAGTGCTGTCGTGGTTGTCTCTCAATTTAATTTCACCAATATAGAGCGTTTCTCCCACAACAAAATGAAGATCATAATCATATTTTTTATATTTATATTTTCATTGAAAGTTGGTATCAGAATAATCAAAAATAAGACTTAACATTTTAGGGTTGTGTAATTCTAAAAAATACTTAATCACCGCTTCTAAAGCATCTCCTAATTTAATTGTTTGAGATTGAGTTTTTTTAGTTATCAAGAAATCAGTTGCTGTACTTTTAATGGATAAAGGACCTATCATTTTTTGAATTTCTAAATACAATGCTGAGTTTGCTTGTTTTTTTTGATCCAATAGGTGATTATTCATAATTTTAAGAACTCTATCAGTAATCTCTAAATTAGTATTTTTTTCATGCATGTATTTCCCATTTCATTTTTATAATTTTACTATATTTATTTAAGAAAAATGAAAAATGAAAGCAAGCATTTTAATCATGTCATACAATGTTTGAGGACAATATATGAATTATACATCAATCTAATGTTTATTAAAAACTATTTTCTTATGTGCTTTAATAAACATTGAAGACGATTTAGCTAAACTAGGTATTTATCCAACTAGAATAAAATTATATATTATGAAAGATACAAAATTATTAAGTATCTTTCAATTAGAAATCAATATCGTCAAAATAAGTTAAATGATCTCTGGTCATTATTTCAAAAAGAAATTCATAATAATTCGCTCAATATTTTAATTTAATTTAACTCTTCAAAAGTTAAACTATTTTCAGAATTATATATAATTAGACACATATAAGATAATTTAATTATCAAAAGGATTTTCTATGATTAAAAAGAAATTAGAACAAGTAGATTATTTATCTAATTCTGTCATAATAGAAAAACATAATGAAGCTCTTTCCAAAATATCAAGATTAGATGGATCATTAAAGTATTGCTCATTTAGTGAAATCTTCAATTTTATGATTAAAATTATTGAAATTAAGAATATTATTAAATTTGAAAAATTTCTTCCACCATACAATACAATTTTAGATATTTATGCTAACTTATCAATTAATAAAAATTATATTGATAAAGGTTCTGAAGTTACGGGTGTAATCAATGCTGTTATCTTTGGTATCGAATCAATCTTAGAAAAAAACTTTTTAGATAAAAAGATTTTTACTAGACTTCAACAATTGATAAGAAATAATAAAGACGAAATAAGAAGCGGATACGGAATCCATATTGTTGATGGTAATAAAAACATCATATATACACCGCCA
This sequence comes from uncultured Mycoplasma sp., assembly GCA_947040465.1. GTDB lineage: Bacteria > Bacillota_I > Bacilli_A > Mycoplasmatales > Metamycoplasmataceae > UBA710. Next base: position 11,284 of record CAMRBO010000010.1, on the reverse strand, counting down.
CAAAGTAAAGATGAAATATTAAAACATTTAGACGATTTAGAAATTTATATGAATAACGATAATAAATTTCCATTAATTAAAATGGCTATTAGCCATTATCAATTTGAATCTATCCATCCTTATAATGATGGAAATGGAAGAACAGGAAGAATCATTAATATTTTATATTTAATGATGTGTGGAGTTATTAATTCGCCTTTTATTCCTCTAAGTCAACAAATATTAAAAACTAAAAAAGAATACTATGGACTTTTACAAAAAGTCAATAAAGATGAAAATAGTATTAGTGAATTTATTATTTACATTTTAGAAGCCGTTTCTGCTTCTTGTGATGAGGGCATGAAATTACTTGGAGAACTTGATATATTATTTGAAACAATAAACGAAAGTACAAACATTGATAAATCACTGATAAACACCTTTTTATATAAACAATTAATTATTTCGAGTAAATCAATTTCAGAATCAATGAAGATAACTCCATATTTAGCTAAAAAACTATTAAATAGATTGATTGAGGAAAATCTTGTTATTCAACTTGAATTTAACAAAAAATCAAAGTCATATGTATTAAAAGGGATTATGGATATTATTAACAAATCCTAAAATTATAAATAAAAGTAAAGATAGTATATAATTAAAATCCATAACAATTAAGAACGGAAGTAAATATATGACTTTAACGACAGCACAAAATTGAGTAAAACTGAAAAAATTGGCAAAAAGAAACATGATTACAATACCGGTAATAGTAGTATTATTTGTTATTACAATTGCAGTAATGTTTTTGCCAGCACCAATAGGACTTATAATAGGTATTCTATTTGGGATAGTGACATTTGTATTGTGAATACTATGAATGGTATCTTTAGTTCAACAATTTGGATTATTTTCTAAATTAGATAAAAGCGATAAAGAAGAATATAAACACCTTTTTACATTATTGTTATTCACAGTATTTATTGGTTTTATATTTACATTTATTGTATATGCATCACTTCCAGAAGGAATTCCCAAATCAATTAATGACATTGATGATAATACAGTAATTGGTTCTAATAAAGTAAGCACTAACTAAAAATCATATAATTACTTTTTTCATAAACATTATATATACATCAAAACAAAACACGAATGATGTAATGATAGTAACCGATATTTAAATATACTTGACAATCAGGTTGAACTTGTGTAGGGAAGTATAAAAATTTGACATAATAACATTAGATTTTATCTAGCCTACTGATAAAAAACAATTTCTTTATTTAAGAAATTTTTTATTTAAACAACCTAAATAAAAAAAATCAAAAGAAAATATAAAATGAATATTCTAAAATATCAAAAATCAAGCGATTTAAAAGATAATGTAAAATGAAATAGTTCTATATCTTTAAATATGCTAACAATAACATTGATTCTCTCTTTATCTAAATAGGTTCATTGATATCTTCGATAATATTATTAACTCTAAACCAACAAAATAAATGATAATGTTTTTTATCTACAATTTCAAATTTTCATCATTAGATAATAAAATAATCTGATGATCTTTTGTCAACATTAAAAACTCATTAAAGTTATTTTAATTTGTGGAAAACAGAACAACGAAATTAATAAAAAAAGCTAATTTTTATCAAAATAGTTTTTTTATCTGATTTTTTTGTAATTTTAGACACTTATATATAGAGGTGATTTTGATGAAAAACAAAAAAATAATCCCCATCAAAGAGTTTAATGCATTTTTAAAAACCATAACGGTTTATGAACATGTTATAATTTATGAAAATAACATAACAAAAGAAGTTATTATTCAAACTAAGGGAATTATTGTAAAAAAGATGGCTAAGTTAAATAAATTAAGTATGGGCGATCTAGAAGCAATTGGTAAATTAATAGACATAAAATTAGAACCAATTAAAAGAAAATTAGAAGAACATTCGGCAATCTTAGAAGAACATTCATTAATCTTGGAAAAACATTCAGCAATCTTGGAAAAACATTCAGCAATCTTGGAAAAACATTCGTTAATATTTACAAGAAATAACCTCAAATAAACATCATATAAGATAAAAAAAATGATTTTATCATATAATTTATAACAATATGTCTTATAAATCAATTTCTAAAATATCATTTTTTTCAATTATTATGATTATTCTATTAATTACTGGCCTAACAATTTTTTCAATAACCTTTGATGATTGAAAAACTTATGACAATAAATATTTGATGGGTGATGACAATTTAATCTTGCCTGTCAGCGTTCAAGTTTATCGAGGTTTAATGATGGTTTCATTAGTTATGTTTATCACAACATGGTTTGCTTCATTGTGAGAGATCAATAAAATTAGTGATAAAAAAATGAAAAGAAATTATTTCTTAACTGGCGGATTGTTTGTTTGAACTTTATTGCCATACACTTTTACTCTTGCACTTCAAACAAAAAGTTATCAGCAGTTTTGAAGTTATTTAAAAACAAAAAAAGATGCACCTGAGCAAATTAATTTTTATAAATGAGGTTCTGGTTTCAAACAAAAAAAGAATAGATTATTTTGGAATACAACACTGTTTTTATTTTTACTTTTGGTAATTATAATTGACTTTATATGAATGTGAGTTTTAAAAGAATATTCTGAAAACGATCCGAACAAAAATGTTTTGTTCAATACTTTTTCTTATTTTACACAATTGTCCAACTTAGTTATTATTTTCTTTGCTATTATTTTCTCATTTTCTCATCAAACTATTATTTTTAGAAATAATACGATAATGATTTTATTAGCCGCTTACATAACAGTTGTTGGAGTGTGTTTTTGAGCTTACTTATTACCTTTTGGAAACTTAAAATATGATTATCCTACTTGACCAGATTTTATAAAGACGACTTGATTGCACGGGGTGGTTCCTATTACTTTTGTTGTTTTTACCATAAATAGTTTATATATATCTAAAGAAAAACCAAACACTTTTTTTAATACCTCAACAATTGGATTAGTCTTTCCATTAGCATATGGAATTTATGCATATTTATTATCATTTGTTACCCGTTATAGCGTTTATGGAATTATCACAAACCTAAATCCGAACATGATTCCTTTTAGTCATACTGATCCAGGGAACCCTTTCTTCTTTTTCTTCTTTTTTGGCGTGGCTGCCATTTTCTACTTATTCTTTTTTATATTTTGAAAAATATCACATATTTTCTACATGAAAGAAACAAAAAGAAAAGAATTACATACACACCCAATACATTAATTTCATTTATCCAAAATAAATGAATAAAAAATCTAATATATATTAACATAAAAAAGTATAATATTTTAACCAAGGGTGGTGATTTATTATTTTGTCCAGTAACCAAATTAAATCAAACAGCAAAACAATTCAAAATTTTAAAAATGAAATATTTAAAAACAAGTGATTATATTTATTAATGTTAGTAGAAGTAATTATTCTAATAAGTTTAAATATTGCAATTATTTTTTTGACAGTCAATAACACAATTGCGTTAATCGCCAGTTCTATTTCAATTGTTGCGACAACAACGGGGGTTATGTCCAATCTTTTAGCTACTAGAAAATTAAGGATTAACTTTATCTTCGGAACGTTGCATGTGTTATTTTATAGTGTTGCTGCATTATTATTAACTGTTTATGGTGATTTTGCATTAAACTTTTTTTACTATTTACCAACAAACATTATGGGTTGATTCTTGTGAAAAAAACACAAGAATCAAATAATAGAAATGGGTAGCATTAATAATATAGAACCCATAATAAATATTGAATCATCAGAAAAAAATATTGATGCTAAAAAACTTACCTTAAAACAATGATTAATAATTCTGCCATTACTAATTATTGCTATTATTGGTTTGTCATTTGGTTTATATTATTTAGGAGATAAAAGCCCAATACTTGACTCTACCTCTACTTTACTTTCGATATTTGGGATGATATTAATGATTAAATTTTATCGAGAACAATGATACGTGTGACTTGCAGTAAATATAGTGAGTGTCGGAATATACATAACTTTAATCGTTAAAGACCCTAATGATTTACCCAGCGTATTGTATTTGGTTATGTGAAGTCTATATATCGTTAATTCTATTATCGGAATTATTAAATGAAGAAAATAATAAATCCTTTCTAATTTCTTGATGTTTATCTAACAAAATTAAAATAGAAAATATAAATTTGAAAGACATTTTCAAATTTTAATTGACGAAATAGATATTTGATTTATGTTTATTTGTGGAAAATCAATCAACAAGTATTTGTGGTTTGGCATTTAAAGAAAATTAATTCACCATAATATTTGACTTTTTGAAAATACAAAAAAACTTTAAACATGATATAATTTTAATAATTATGTTTAAAAATAAATCGCTTCAAATATATTCGATCATCGGAATTGTATTATCAATATTATCTCTTTCAATGTTTGCTATAATAATTACTGGGATGACTTTATATTTATTGGAGCCAATTTTAACTTATTGAATTACAACTGTTATTTCTTTGTCAATAATTTTTGGAATTTTTTTCATTATAAATGTTACTTTATATGCAATAGTCATCTTAAACAAAAACAATTTTGTTAAAAATCCTGAAAATGAATTTAGTTTTTATATTTCTTCATTCATATTTTGATTAATACCAATTTTATCATGAGTAATTTTTCTAGTTATTTACCAAAAGGAAAACAAAATAACTAATGATTAACAAAAATAATAGAACAATAAAACAATCATATGATCGTTTTATAAATGCGGGTATTTATTTATCCGGGACAATAATGTTGATGTTTGGTTTGATTATATTTTTCACAATTGAAATATTTTTCGCTCCTTTGAAAGAACACATCTGATTTCCATTGCTTATTATTTGTTGTTCTGTTTTTTTTGTTTTATTATCATTAAATTATATTCTTTTGGGGAAAATAATAGTTAACAACAATGTATTTTTAAATGATAAAAATGATAAAAAATATTTTTTTGCTGCCATTATATTATTTTTAATAAATAATTTTATTGGCTTGTTTATGTTTAAAAAATTATTAAAAAACAATGATGAGGTGACTAATGGTTAAAATGAATAAAATTTTAATGACTGTTTTTTCGGTTTTATCTGTGACATCCACAATTGCTTTAGTCAGTTATTCTTTTGCAAATTCTGTCAAACAAACAGCTGATTTGTCATCTACCACAAATAAAGAAATAGGTTGAACAAGAGAAGACGAATTAGATAATGTTGATAGATATAAAGATGATGCTTTGACAAAAGACGTAATTGAAAAAGCTGAAACAGAATCAGTATTGTTTTACAAAATAGAAGGATATGGAGTAATACCGAAGTTTTCCTTTATATCTCACATGATGGAAGTATTAAAAATAAATCCTAATAAAGTCATTCGTGTTTTTGCTAATGAAAAACTTAATTTAAATACCGATTATTTTAAACAATTCCCTAATGTTAAATTTGAGTTTTTTCCGAATGATTTACTAGAACAATATACGACATATGAATTTGGTAGCCAATTTTTACAAGAAGTATATACAGAATTTGGTCCAAATCAAATAGTTGATGGATATTTTGATGACCTATCTTTTTTCCGCAAACTATTAATTTATGATAGTGGTTTTTTGTCAACACCAAGAAGTCGTATTGAAATATATGATGAATTTCATCAAATGGCACAACTAAATTCTATTAATTTTCTTTCAGATGGCACTTCTTCTGTTGAATACTTTAATCAAGACATTAAAAAAAAATTTTTACTCTCAAATAACATATATGATAAAACAAGCAATAATTATACAAATGCCAAGGAGATAAGAGATAGAGTTAAGAACGGAACTATTTCAAAGGAAGAATTCATTCAAGGCAATAATGCTCTTTTATTTTTAACATCTTTAGTAACAATAGATTTTGATGATATCAGTAAAACAAAGTTTTTTTTACCTACGACAGATTTTATAGCAGAAGTAAATAGAGGGAAAGATAATCCTAACTTTGTTGATTATGAAAATGATGTTTTCTCTCCATTTAATTCCTTGAATATGAATTTAAATGATTTTATAAGCAGAATAAATCAAAAAGATATTATGAGTGTTTTAAAAATAAAAGAAAGTTTTGATCCTCAATTTTATATAGATAAAATGAACAATAATATCAATTATGTCTATGCGGGAGGTAAGATGGGAACAACAGATTTGGCTGATGCAAATGCAAGAGTCTTATTAGCTATTAAAGAAAAAGCAATCCAAGAGCACCCTAATAATTCAAATATCATTGTTTGATTTAAGGGTCACCCTAGAGATAGTGATATATTATCTAAATTACGTGAGGCGGTTTTACGCATTACAAATGGCGAAGATGATGGATCTTGAATAGAAGTTTTAGACCATGAAATTCCATTTGAATTCTATTCTATTTCAAATGTTTTTGCCCCCGATATCGCAAATAACAAAGAAGTATTTGTTTTTACAACTTATTCCACACTAGTATTAACAATGTATGGAGCTAATCAAAGTGATTATATAGCTAAAATAATCATTGATAATGAATCATTTTTTTCATATAATCGTATCATTGAAATATATGGAATTGATTCTAAAATTTTTCCAAATGATAAATTAACTACTTTGGAAGATTTCGAAAACTCAATTTAATGAAAATTAATGATCATAAAAAATATTAAATCATTATTTGTAGACTTATTTTTATGATCAAAACAATAAATTATACCTTTTGTTTAAAGCTTTGTTCGAAAGTGTTTTGTGGTAATGATTTTTAAATGCAATCTTGATAAATAAAATAGAACTAATTATGTTGATTTTGATATAATTGTTTTATAAATAAATAAGTATTTAAAAAAAGGAAACATTAAAATGACAACATTTACAGCTAAAATTATAGATCCGGTTGGACTTCACGCAAGACCTGCATCAATAACGGTTACAATTGCATCAAAATTTACATCTGATATTAAAATAATTTCAAATGGTAAAACAGGGAACTTAAAATCTATTATGAACATAATGGCTTTAGGCGTTAAAGGCGGACAAGAAATAACTATTGAAGCTACTGGAGCAGATGAAGAAGAAGCTATCAAAACAATCAAAGAAGAAATGCAAAAAAACAACCTAATCTAAAAGGGTTATTTTTTTTAAATTTTTATTGTAAAAATTAATAACTTATATAAATACATAAATTAAAGAAGGAATATATGAACAAACTCAAAGGAATTAGTGCTTCGCAAGGAATAGCTGTTGGCAAAGTGTTTGAATTGAAACACATTCAACTTGACATCGCTAAAAAAACTTCTGAACCATCGAAAGAAATCAAAAATTTAGAAGCAGCGATCAGTGTTGCTATTAAAGAAATAGAAAAAATAAAATCAATTGCATTAAAAAACTTGGGGGCCGAAGAAGCTTCTGTTTTTGATGCTCATATTCAGGTTGCTTCAGACCCATCAATCAAAGATGAAATTGTTGCATTGATAAATTCTGAAAAATGTGATGCCGCTTATGCTATGGATACAATTTCAAAAAATTATATAACTATGTTTGAAAATATGGATGATATTTATATGAAAGAAAGAGCAGCTGATATCAAAGATGTTTCTAGAAGAATTATTTATTCCCTTTTAGGAATTAAAACACAAGACTTAACTTCAATTGATGAAGAAGTGATTATTGTCGCTTATGACTTAACACCTTCGGAAACATCTCAACTTAATAAAAAATTTGTTAAGGGGTTTGCAACAGATATTGGAGGACGTACTTCTCATTCAGCTATCATGGCAAGAAGTTTAGAAATTCCTGCGGTTCTTGGCTTGAAAACAATCACTAAAGATGTGACCGATGGCGACATCATTGCTATTAATGGAGATACTGGGGAAGTATTCATCAACCCTACAAAGGAATTATTGAAAGAACTTTCAATAAAACAAGAAAAAAATACAGAAGAAAAAATGAGATTACAAACTTTCAAAAATATGAAATCACTGACGAAAGATGGAAAGCATGTCGAACTTGCTGGAAACATAGGATCACCAATTGATACAAATGGTGTTATTGAAAATGGTGGAGATGCTGTCGGATTGTTTAGAAGTGAATTTTTATATATGGATAGTGCTGATTGACCAACAGAAGATGAACAGTATGAATCTTACTCATCAGTTATAAAACAAATGAATGGTAAAAAAGTAATCATTAGAACTTTAGATATCGGTGGAGATAAAACTCTTAAATATTTTAAGTTTCCTGAAGAAATGAATCCATTTTTAGGATATCGTGCAATTAGACTTTGTTTAGACAAGCAAGATATCTTCATTACACAATTAAGAGCATTAATTCGTGCATCAGAATTTGGTAAATTAGGAATAATGTTTCCCATGATTGCAACTGTTGATGAGTTTAGACAAGCAAGAGCAATTTATGACAAAGTATATAAAGATGTATTAAAAGAAAATCCTAATATTTCTAAAGAAATAGAAGTAGGGATGATGGTGGAAGTACCTTCTGCGGCTGTTCATACAGAAATCTTTTGTAAATATGCTGATTTTGTTTCAATTGGTACTAATGATTTGATGCAATATACAATGGCATCTGATAGAATGAATGAAAATGTTGCTTATTTATATCAACCTCTTAACCCATCAATATTAAAGTTGATTAAAATGACTATAGAAGGAGCACACAAGGCTGGTAAATGAGCTGGAATGTGTGGAGAAATGGCTGGTGATATGTCAGCGATTCCCTTATTAATCGGAATGGGTCTTGATGAATTTTCAATGTCAGCATCTTCAATTTTACAAGCTCGTGAATTCATAAGCAGAATTGATTCAAAAGAAGCTAAAAAAATGGTTGACGAAGTATTGCTTGCCGATAATGAAGAACAAGTAAAAATAATTTTAAAAAAATTTAAATTTTAATATATAATTTATTTTATTGTTATGCGAGTGTAGTTTAATGGCAGAACTTCAGCCTTCCAAGCTGACTACGAGGGTTCGACTCCCTTCACTCGCTCCAAATCATTCGTAAGATTGACTAAATACCAATTGATTTATCAGTTGGTATTTTATTTATTTTTTTATTAAAGGTGTTTAACTTTTAATAAAAATAGTCATTTTTTATTAAATTTATTTTTTTACAAGGAAAATCCCGAATTTTAGACATATATAGATATGGAAATGAAATTACAAAAAGATGCTCTTGACTGCGGGGCAGTAGTTATTCAATCATTACATAAATATTATTATGATAATTGAATACCTATTAATAAACTAAAGGAAAGTGCTAATTTTGGACTAGCGGGATTAAACATCTTGGAACTATCCAGTTTAGGAAACAATTATGGATTGTTATTAGAAAGTTTTGAAGGTGATTTTGATTCACTTAAAGAACTAAAAATATCTGAACCAATAATCTCACTAATAAATCAAGATGGTGTTTTTCACTATATTATCATCATTAAGATTAAACATAATAAAATTCATTATTATGACCCCATTTTGGGGAAAATTATTTTATCATTTAAATCTTTTGAAAAAATATTTCAAAACATTATTATTGTAGTAACCAAAACTTCATATCAATCAAATATAAAGAAACAAAAGGAACGCTTATTTTATTCCGATATTAAAACAACTATTTTAACAATTATCCTTAGTTTGATTTCATTAATTCTCTCGTTTTTATCAACATTTTATTTAAAGCTTATATTAGACAACGTTATTCCAAATGCAATGAAAGAAGGGTTAAACTATATTACGTTGGCATTTGTTTTTGTTGCAATAATTAAAATTAGCACAGTTAGCTTCAAAACATTAATTGTGCGCAAAATAGAAAATAGAATATCTTATTCTTACTTAAATACATATTTTGATAAACTATATTTTTGTGATATATCAAAATTAGAAAAAATAAGCAAAAGTGATCATCTTAGAAGAATCGGGACAATTCAAAACATCTCTTCCTTTAAAGCCAATTATATTTTTACAATTTCAAGCGAAATAATCACATTCTTATTTTCAACTGTAATCCTCATCTTAATATCTCCAAAAGTATTCGTGATTGTTGCTGTATTATCTATTTTAATGATATTAATATCTTTTACCTTTCAAAAAAATATTAACATTAGAAATCAAAGCATATTAACTTCTAATCTTGATCTCTCAACTAAAATGCTTGATTTAATATATTCTCAAATTGAAATTAAACAACCTAATCAAAAAAATCTTCTTCAAAAAAATGTTGATAGGTCTTTAAAATATAATTTTAAAATTAATTTTAAAATGTTTAACCTAACTATTTTTCACAAAACAATAATGGAATCAATTAAAACTTTGATACCATTTATAATCATTTATGTTTCTACACAAGAGATATTTAAATTATCTTTAAGTGTTGGAGATATGATATTATTTATTTCAATATTTTCATTTTTCATTAATCCACTTGATAGTTTTTTATCACTAATTTTAAAAATACCGATTGTAAGACAAGATATTGAATTATTAAATTATGTTCTTAATTTTGATGAAGAAACATCGAAGGGATTAGACAATCATACAATAACTGAATTGATGTTTGAAAACTTTTCTTTTTCTTATGAGTTAGGAAAAGAATTATTCAATATTAAAAAATTAAATATTGAAAATAATATTCAAATAATTGGACCAAACGGTTGCGGGAAATCAACATTCCTAAAAACAATTGCCACATATTTGGTTGGTGAAGGAAAGTACAAAATCAATGGCATTAATTCAACATCATACAACAAAGAAAGTCTTAGAAAAAATATTTATTATGGTGCAAATAAAACTTTCTTGCCCAATGTTTCTATCTTGCAATATATGACTAATAATGAAAAAAATAAAATTGATAAATTACATGAAAATATTAACAAATATAAATTACAAGAAATATTCAATATATTCCAAATTAAAATAGAAGATACAATATTAAATAATGGAGATAATTTTTCTTCAGGACAAAAACAATTTATTATATTATTGCCACTATTAATCAATGATTATGAATTAATATTGTTTGATGAAACATTTGATAATATTGACCAAGAAAAATTTTATATACTAAAAGAATTAATAAAATCAATACATAAAGATAAATTGTTTATCGAAATTTCTCACAACCAAAAATATATTTATAATGAAAGAGAGATTCAATTTGAAAAATTTAATAACAATAAATAAAAAATTTATAAATTGCATATTAATATATTTATTTTTAGATCGGAAGAGCACACGTCTG
>CAMRBO010000009.1 GCA_947040465.1 uncultured Mycoplasma sp. | reverse complement strand
ATAAGGTTGCACTCAAGCGTTTTGATGAACGATCTATCAATGTTGAAATATTAAATTCATCACCCTTTTACCTTCAATGGTATCTACTTCAAAGTGCCTAATAAATTTTCTTTCATTTGTTTCCTAAAACCTTTCATAGAGTTTTCTAGTTATTCAATACTTATCTTCTCTATGTTTTCGCTTATGATACTTACCAAGTTTTAAGTATGGAAATATTCTTAAAGTTATAAAGGATAATCTTTTATTTCTAACCAAAAAGTATAAATTATTTGGAGAAATTGATATGTCAAAATCTTTTAATAATCCAATAATTGTTCTTGTTGCAAGCAGACCTTGAAAGATTTTCCGAACTGTTTCAATCGAGAGGTTAAAAGTTCCTCCAATAAAAGTATATCTCTTCATTTTATATTCAATATAGCTTTCAGAATTAATGTTTGAAATATTATTAATTAATATAAACATTGAATTTATTTTTCATTATAATGTAATTGTCCTTTTGCTTTATTTAGTAATTAAATTTTGGGGCAAAAAAGACTTTTTTATTGTTATTTTTTTGGTAACTTTATAATTTTTAATCACATTTTGAATAATTTAAAATAAATGTTATAATTAACAAAGAAAAACTTTCAATTAAGGAGAATATATATAATATGAATATATTTAAAAAACAAAACAAATCATTACTAGTTAATGCTAAAGGAATAATGGCAAAAGCCTTTGAAGGAAAATATGCAATTCCACATATTAACATCAATAATTTAGAATGAACAAAAGTAACATTATTAGCAGCACAAGAAGAAAAATCGCCAATAATTCTTGGTACATCAGAAGGTGCTGTTAAATATATGGGTGGTTACAATACAGTAGTTGGTATGGTTAACGGTCTAATTAAAGATTTAAAAATAACAATTCCTGTTGTTCTTCATTTAGATCATGGTTCAAAAGAAGGGGCTATTTTAGCTCTTGAAGCAGGATACACTTCTGTTATGTATGATGGTTCTCATGAAACTTTTGATGTCAATTATGCAAATACTAAAGAAGTAGTTTCTTTAGCTAAAGGTTATAATGCGTCTGTAGAAGCAGAAATTGGTTCAATTGGTGGAGAAGAAGACGGAATAGTTGGAAATGGAGAAATTGGTTCACCAGAAGAAGCAATCAAAATGACAAATTTAGGAATTGATTTTCTTGCAGCTGGAATTGGAAACATACATGGTCCTTACCCTAAATCGTGAAAATCACTGAACTTTGATGCATTAAAAGGTTTGTCAACAGCTTGTGGAATTGGAATGGTTTTACATGGTGGATCTGGAATTCCTTCAGTTCAAATAAAAAAAGCTATTGAAAATGGTATTGCTAAAATAAATATTAATACTGAATTACAAATTTCAAATGCTGAAGCAATTTGAGCATATGTTGAATCAGGTGAAGCTAAAAAAGGTAAAAACTTTGATCCAAGAAAATTATACGCTCCTGGAATTAAAGCAATGGAAGCAACAGTTAAAGAAAAAATAGAAGAATTAGGTTCGAAAAACAAAGCATAATCATTAATTTTTATTAATATATAAAACAAGTTATAATTCTTGTTTTTTTATTCTTTTTTTTGATAAAAAAACTATTTTAACAAAAACAAACCATTTATATCAAATTAATGCGTTTACCAATATTTATATTTTCTTTTTAATATAATTCAATTATGAGTAAAATAGTAAGAAAAAGAAATAAGATAAAACTATTTTTCTTGGTAGTTATATTTGGATTATTACCTTTTACTATAACCTCTTGTAACCTAAAAATTGAATATGTTCGTATTGTGAAGGTTATAGATGGTGACACCTTTGAAGATGATAAAAATTTAAGATATAGATTATTGGGTGTGGATACACCCGAAAGTTTCGATTCATCAAATAATTTTCAATCAACAATTGGAATTAGGAAATTTTATGCAACAAAGGCAACAAATTTAAGTTTAGAAACTATTCTAAATAAAGATGTAATAATGAAAACTTGGAAGTTAGACTCATATAAGAGGATGGTGACCAGAATAAACATTGGTTCAATCGAATTGGCTCAGACATTATTATCTAAAGGATTCGCAAGAGTTAAATATATATCTCCTATTGAAAATAATTTTTTTTATTACCCTGATATAAATTATTATAATCAATTAATCAACATAGAAACAAACGCCAAGGTCAATAAACTAGGGATTTGGAAACTTTCTAAAAATGAACAAACAATTGTATTCCCTAAATAGCATATCTATTTTTTCAACATTTCTTTTTTTAATATATAATTTATAAAAATACTAAAAAGTAATAAAGGATTCAAATTATGAAAAAAGACACACATCCAAAATCAGAATTATTAATAATTAAATGTTCAACATGTAATACTAATCATCAACTATTAACAACTTCAAATGACGTAACTATTGATGTATGTTCAAGTTGTCATGCTTATTTTACAGGTGATAGTTCAATTGTAAGAGCTGCTGGTAGAATTGAAAGATTTAATCGTCGTGCATCTGGAACAACTAAAAAAGATTAATTTTATTTAGAAATAATTAAATTAATTTCAAAATTATTTATTAAATTACCTTCTTGATCATTTAATAAATAATTCATTATAACTTCATTATCTTTGATAATTAGTTTTTTTAATATAGAAACAATGATGATGGTTCCATGTTCTGTGACAAAATTATTTTTTAATGCAACATCCTTTTCTAAATCAATTGTTGTAGGTCCTGCATAAATAGTTACTCTAGATTCATTGTACTCAATTCTATTTTGAATATTATTGGATGGTTCAAGAAATTCTAAGATATTCATATCTTTATCAATTGATTTTGTCAACTTTGAAACAAATTCAATATTTTGTTTATTTTCATCTTTTCCATAAGAAGATTTAAATGTAATTGTCATTATTTAATTCTTGCCAAAATTTTATTTTCACCAAACAAAAATATTGCCTTTGCTAATTCTGGTCCATGTTCTTTTCCTGTCGAAAATTTTCTAATAGGCATAAATAAATCTTTTCCATTTTTTTTGGATTTCTCTTTGGTGTTATTGATTGCTAATTGAATATTTTCTACCGAAAAGTCTCTTGATAACATTTCGCTCTTAAATATATTTGTTACTTCATTAGATTCGTAATCTCCAATAATTTCATCAACTTCATATATTTCAATATTATTTTGCAAAATTTCAATGGTTGCTGCATTTTCTTTATATATACTTAAAAATAACGTCTTTCAATCCGAGTCCTGATTTTTTGAAAATTTTAATTTGCCAATGATTTCGTCATCATTTTTATTTTTCATATATAGTTTAGAAAATCAATCCATTTTTTGAATATCAAATTTTGAAGGCGACTTTGATAATCTTTTATAATCAAACTTTTCAATTAATTCTTTTTGTGAAAGTATTTCTTTCGCATCTTCACTAGTTCAACCTAATAGAGATAAAAAATTAAAAATAGCTTCAGGACAATATCCTTCATTTTTATAGTCCTCAATAAATTGATGAAGTGTTTGGTCTCTTTTAGAAAGTTTTTTCCCATCCATATTTGTAATTATAGTTAAGTGTCCAAATTTAGGAGTCTCTCAGCCAAGTGCATCATATACAGCTAATTGTTTTGGTGTATTAGTTATATGTTCTTCTCCTCTAAAAATGTGGGTTATTTCCATGTCGTGATCATCAACAACAACAGCAAAATTGTAGGTTGGGTATCCATCACTTTTCTTAATAACTCAATCACCTATTTCATCAGAGTTTACATTTATTTCTCCCCTAACTAAATCATTCCATTTATATTCTTTGTTTTTGGGCAAAGCAATTCTAACGGAGTAATCACCATTAGTTTCTCTTAAGTTCATTTCTTCTTTCGAAATTTTCAATCAATTTTTGTTGTATCTAAAAGAAAATTTACCAAGTGATTCTTGTTCCTCTTTTTGTTTAATGAGTTCATCTGTCGTATCAAATGCTTTATATGCATTTCCGTTCCTAAGCATTTGTTCAATGTATGAATTGTAAACATCAAGTTTTTCACTTTGACGATACTTTCCATATTTAGGGTTAGGATTAATTGGTGATTCATCAGGAATAATACCCAATCATTTTAAGTTATCTAATTGTGATTCTTCTCCATTAGGAACGCTTCTTGAAAAATCTGTGTCTTCAATTCTTAAAATGAATTCACCTTTATTGTGTTTTGCAAACAAATAACAAAATAAAGCAGTTCTTGCCCCTCCTATGTGTAAATATCCTGTTGGACTAGGTGCATATCTTGTTCTAATTGTTTTCATATATTGAAATTTTACCTTAAAACCATTCATATATCACTAATTTATATTAATGTTAATAATCTAAAAACAAATATTATGTATAATTATTAATAATGGAAAAAGTAATGTATGACTCACTTGTTGAGATAAAGAAAAAATATGACAGCCTTGAGGAAGAATTAAAAAATCCTGATGTACTTAATAATATTAAATTATATACTTCTATTAATAGGGAATTTAATAAATTAAAAGATATTTCAAGTAAATTTAATGAATATATTTTATGTGAAAATATTATTTTAGATTCTAAATTAATGCTTTCTGAAAATGATGAAGAAATCATTCAAATGGCTAAATCAGAAATTAATGAATCAGAAAAAAAAATGAAATTATATTCTGAGGAATTGAAAATCTTATTACTACCAGTTGATGAAAATGATGATAGAAATGTTATTGTGGAAATACGTGGTGCAGCAGGTGGAGATGAAGCCAACATTTTTGCTGGTGATTTATTTAAAATATATTCAAAATGAGCTGAGCAAAACATTATGAAAATTAAAATATTAGATTCATATTCTAGTAATACAGGGGGATATTCTCAAATTATTTTTTCAGTTAGTGGAGAGAAAGTTTACTCAAAACTAAAATTCGAATCAGGAGTTCATAGAGTTCAAAGAATTCCACAAACAGAAACTCAAGGTAGAGTACACACTTCAACAGCAACAATTACAGTTATGCCAGAGGCTGATGAAGATCTTGAAATAGAAATAAAAAATTCGGATTTAAAAATAGATACATATAGATCATCTGGTGCTGGTGGTCAATCTGTTAACACAACAGATTCAGCAGTAAGAATTACGCACATTCCAACCGGTGTTGTTGCGAGTTGTCAAGATGGTAAATCACAATTATCAAATAAAGATATGGCCATGCGTGTATTAAAAACCAGGTTATATGATTTAGAGGTTCAAAAGAAAAAGGAATTAGAAGGTGAATTTAGAAAATTGGCAGGTTCAGGAGCACGAAGTGAAAAAATAAGAACTTACAATTATCCTCAAGATAGAGTGACAGATCACAGAATAAATTTTTCCTGTTCTTTAAAAGGGATAATTGATGGAAAACTAACAACATTAATAAGTGCTTTACTTGCAGAAGAGCAAGTAGAAAAAATTAAAAATTCAGGAATTGTTTAGTGCCAACAAAAGAAGAATTGCTATTAGAAAAAAAACGCTATAACTTAGAACAAAAAATTTCTCTTTTCGAAAATTTTAAATTAAAAATAGGGATGCCTGTTCAAAAGATAATTGGTTATATTGAAATGAGTAATGTCAAAATAAACGTCAATAAGAAAGTGCTTATTCCTAGATATGAAACAGAAGAATTAATTGAATTAGCAAAAACTTTAATAAAAGAAAATAATTATATTGAAATATTAGATATGTGCTCAGGAAGTGGATTTATAGGTATAGCACTCAAAAAGTGAAATCCAAATTTAAGGGTTGTTTGTGTTGATGTTGATAAAAATGCAATTTCGCAAAACAAAATCAATGCAATACTTAATAATGTAAATGTTGAAATTATTAAATCAAATTTATTTGAAAAAATTTCAGGAAGATTTGATTTAATAATATCTAATCCGCCATACATAGATGTAAAAGAAAGGTCAAGTATGAACAAATCAGTTTTAAAATTTGAACCTGAAATATCACTTTTTGCTAGCGACGAAGGAATGTTTTTTTATAAACAAATAGAAAAAGAAATACCTAATTATATTTCTCCTAATGGTTCTTTGTTATTTGAGATAAATCCTCTTAAAAAAAATTACTTTAAAAACAAGGGATACAAAAATATAAATGACATTAACGGCAAAACAAGATTTAGTATTCTTGGTATCAATTAAATTACAAGTAATATCTTTGTGCCCTACAAATAAACTGTTTATTTATAGGTGACTTGTGATCAATGTTCCTATTATTTAGTGTTTTTTAAATTTATGTGCATTAAAGTTATATAATATTATCAATAAAAAGAAAAATAAGGGGTATATGTGCATTTCATAGACAAAAGATCAAAATTAATAGGGACTATAGGTCCTGCATCAGAATCATACGAGGTATTAAAAGAGTTAATAATTAATGGTATGACTACAATAAGAGCTAACTTTTCACATGGTGATAGAGAAGAACAACTAGGAAAATTTGTTTTAGCAAGAAGAATAGAAAAAGAACTTAACATTCCTGTTTCAATTTTGTTAGATACAAAAGGTCCAGAAATAAGAGTTGGAAAAATGAAAGATGGAGCTCAATTAATTAAGGCTAATACAGAAGTTATTGTTTACACTACAGATGCTGACTATACTTCAAAAATAGGGACATCATCAGAAATTACAGTTTCTTATGAAATGGACAAAGATGTTAAAAAAGGTGATAAAGTTTTATTTGATGACGGTAAATTAGTAACACATGTTACTTCAGTATCAAATGGTTCAATTGTCGTTAAAACAATTAATACACATTTATTAAAATCAAATAAAAGAATTAATCTTCCAGGAATTGAATTCTCATTACCTTTCTTATCAGAAAAAGATAAAGAAGATATTAGATTTGGTATTAAAAATGGTATAGATTATATAGCAGCTTCTTTTGTTAATTCAGCAGCAAATGTTAGAGAGTTAAGGGAAATTGCTAATGCAGCAGGTGGACAAAAAGTTCAAATAATTTCTAAAATTGAATCTGATGTTGCAATCCAAAGAATTGATGAAATAATTCAAGAATCTGACGGAATTATGATTGCTCGTGGAGATTTAGGGTTAGAAATACCTTATTATGAAGTTCCATATAATCAAAAGAAAATTATTAGAAAATGTCGTAAGTTAGGTAAAACAGTTATTGTTGCTACACAAATGTTAGATTCAATGGAAAAATCACCACAACCAACTAGAGCAGAAGTAACTGATGTTTATTGAGCGACAGAATTAGGAGCGGATGCAACTATGTTATCAGGAGAATCTGCATCAGGAGATTTCCCTGTAGAGTCAGTGCAAGTTATGTCAACAATTAACAAAAGAGCGGAAAAAGAATTTTATAATAAACTTTACTATCCTGTACAAATGCAAGATGCTTTTGATAATTCGTCTAAAGATGAAAGAAACAAAATTGCTTTTGATATTGCTAAACAAACTCAATCAGGACAATATAAATTTGTTGTTGTTCGTTCAACTTCAGGTCAATTATTGCAAACGATTGCTAAATATAGACCAAATACAGCTATCATAGGTATTGTTAATGATAAAGATATGATTGGTAAATTTGGTATCACAAACAGTGTTTTTGTATCTTTAGATTCAATCAAATATTTTGGAGAAGTTAAAAAAGATTATTCAAAAGCAGTAAATGTTTTAGCGCCATTTGGTCCTAAAAAAGGTGATAAATATCTTGTTGCTGATAGTTATTCAACAAAAGAATTTACTTATTAATTTTTGTATAAAGAATATTTAAAAAATAAACAAATCTATATGGTTTGTTTTTTTATATTTTAATATTGCATATTTTATTATAAAATTAAGTAATATGAATTCAAAAGAAGTAAGAGATAAATGAATAAAGTTTTTTGAATCAAAAGGACATTTGTTCATTTCGTCAAAATCATTAATTCCTTATAAAGACCCTTCTTTACTTTGAATTAATTCTGGTGTAGCAACATTAAAAGATTATTTTTCAGGAGCAAAAACCCCGCCATCTCCTAGGTTAGTTAATTCTCAAAAATCTATAAGAACCAATGATATTGAAAATGTTGGAGTAACAGCCAGACATCATACATTTTTTGAAATGTTAGGGAACTTTTCTATTGGTGATTATTTTAAGAAAGAAGCTATTGAATTTGCGGATGAATTTATAATTAATATTTTGAAATTAGATAAAGAAAAAATATTTATTACTTTTTTTGAAGAGGATTTAGAAGTTAAAGAAAAGTGAATTTCACTAGGATACAAAGAAGAACAATTAATATCGGGAAATAGGGATTTAAATTTTTGAGATGTTGGTTCTGGACCTTGTGGGCCCAATACAGAAATATTTTATGATAGAGGAATAAAATATCATGAGGGTGGTTCTGAACTTATAAGAGATGATATAGAAAATGACCGTTTTATTGAAATATGAAATATTGTTTTTAGTGAATATAATAATCTTGGTAATAATGAATATATTGAATTAGCACAAAAGAATATTGATACTGGTGCCGGACTAGAAAGAATAGTTTCTATAATGCAAAATGTTCCTACAAATTTTGATACTGACTTATTCCAAGAAATCATTAAAGAAATAGAAAAATACACATCCTTAAGATATGATATCCAAAATTATTTCACTAATAATATCGAGCAAGAAAAAATTAATAAACACTTTAAAATAATATCTGATCATATGAGGGCAGTTGTTAACGCTATTAATGATGGTGCAGAGCCTTCTAATACACAAAGAGGTTATGTAATTAGGAGATTGATAAGAAGAGCTTATTATTCAGGTATAAAATTAGGCATCAAAGAGAAAACCTTTTTAAATAAATTTGTTCAAATCACAAAAGACACATTAATTTTCGATATTGATGTAAAAAAAGTTTCTTTAATAATAAAAGAAGAGGAATTAAATTTTTCCAAAACAATAATTCAAGGTAAAAAACTTTTAGATGATGAAATAGAAAGAACAACAGATTTTTTTGATGTTAATGTTGCTTTTAAATTATTTGAAACATATGGATTTCCAATTGAAATGACAAACGATGTTTTGATTGAAAATAATATTAAATTGGATTTAGATAAATTAGAAAATTTAAGAACTAAACATTCTGAAGTTAGTAGAGGTGCTAAAGAACATAATAATTTTTCAAAAGCAATTAATTCCCTTAGTTTAATTAGTGAACTAATTAGTGAATTTGTTGGGTATGAAAATATTAAATCAAAATCAAAAGTACTATTTTTGTTGAATGATGTTGATAAAGTTAAAAACCTAGATGGAATAGGATATTTAGTTTTAGATAAAACTCCGTTTTATGCAACGAGTGGTGGACAGCTGCATGATAAAGGTTACTTGATGCAATCTGGAAATAAGATAAATATTATTGATGTTTTTAAAGATAAAAATAATAACCACATTCATAAAATAGAAGGAAAAATAAATGACCAAGATTCTGTAGAATGTTTTGTTGATGAATCAACAAGACTTGGACTCATGAGAAATCATTCAGCTACTCATTTATTATTTGCTGCATTAAGAAAAGTATATGGTGATTCGATCGTTCAATTAGGTTCCGATAATAATCAAGATAGGTTAACTTTTGACTTTCCTTTAAAACAAAGGCCGACAGAAGAGGAAATATTTTCAATTGAGAATTTTATTAATTCAGCAATCAAAAAAAATATTAAACGTGAATATATTATTACTACAACAACAAAGGCCAAACAAATAGGTGCCATAATGACTATTGAAGAAATGGAATATTTCAACACAGAAAATGTTAGGGTAGTTAAATTTGATGATTTAACAGTTGATTTATGTGGTGGAACTCACATAGATTTTACTAAAAACATTGAAAATTTTAAAATCTCTTCTGTAGATAGCAAAGGTTCTGGAATTTATCGAATAAGAGCATTGACATCTAATGCTATAGTGAATAAATATATGGAAAGTGAAATTGATAAAAGTTTATCTTTACTTAATTCATTAAATCAAAAGATAAATAAATTATCTAATCAAAAGATAAAATATTCATTTCAAGACATCAAAAATTTAGATGAATATTTAAAAGACATCCATTTGCAAATAGATAAATCTAAAGAAATTGTTAAGGATCTTCTAAAACCTAAAAAAATATCCTTGGACGTTCAATTAGAACCCATCAAAATAAATGACGTAGAATTATATTTTGCAAATAATATTGATAAATCAATTATTAAGAATATGGCTATTTCTTTAAGAGAAAAATCAACTAAATCATTAGTAGTTCTGCTTTCTACATTTGAGAAATCTTCAGTTTTAATTATTTCTTCCAAAAATTTTAATTCAAAAGAATTTGCTGACAAATTGTCCATTAATAAAAAAATTAATGGCGGTGGGAATAATATTATTTGACAAGGAGCATCTTCAGAAGTTATCAATATTGAGGATATTAAAAAAATAATATAATGAAAAGATTGATTGCTTTAGATTTAGGTACTAAAAAATGTGGTATTGCCATAACTGACCCATTACAAATAATTTCCCAACCACTTGAAACTATTTATTATGATGCTCAAGACTTTAATAAAATTCTAATAAGGTTA
The DNA here is from genome assembly GCA_947040465.1 of uncultured Mycoplasma sp. Taxonomy (GTDB): domain Bacteria; phylum Bacillota_I; class Bacilli_A; order Mycoplasmatales; family Metamycoplasmataceae; genus UBA710. Next base: position 3,035 of record CAMRBO010000009.1, on the reverse strand, counting down.
GAAGACATCATGAGAGAACAAGGTGCTATAGAGGCCTTTATTTTAGGTAATCCTCTAATGCCAAGTGGAGATGCATCAATTATGAGTGGTGTTGTCGAAAAGTTTAAGAAACAATTGGAAAATTATTTTGAATTACCTGTTATATTGTTTGATGAAAGATATAGTTCTAAACAATCAACCAAAATAATGGTTGATATGAATATGTCAAGATCAAAGCAAAAACAAAATAGAGATAAATTAGCAGCACAAATCATTTTAGAAAATTATTTAATGTATAAAAAATAGAAATGGCGCTGTTGTTGAAAATAAAATTATTTAGTTAAATTATTCAATTCATTCATTTTTCTATTGAATTGGGTAATATTTATAATAAAACCATAATTGAATATTGTTTTTAGATATGGTTGAATTGTCTTTATCCCATTTCCATCAGCTATCCAAATAAAAGTCGTGTTAGGAATATCTTTAACTAAATTATAAATATTTACATAGCTTTTTGCTGTTTCGCTTACCTTTGAACCACCTGCATTATAAAACTATTTTCAATATGTCTAGTTGTTAAGTTGGTTCTAATACAATAATCAATTGGATTAATGGTAATTAAATTTAACAATTTTTGTTTAATGGCTTTTTTCATTATTAATTCTCCTTATTTTCTTTGTTAATATACATTTTAGTATAAAGTAAAACAATTAATGTTATTCAATAAAAACAACCGATAATAAAAAATAAATTAATAGAAATAAATATTTTAATAAAAACATTTTTTAAATATACACTTTTCCCATAAGTTTAAGTAACAATATAATTCACTAAATGAATATGGTTAAATTTAAATATTTGACCATTAAAATAATAAAGCCTTTTTTTTATTAATAATATTAAATATAGTTTAAAAATTAAGGAGTATAATTAATTTATATATATAAACATATTATTGTTTATTATTGTTTTAATATAGAGAGACTTATTTGATGAAATTAAATTTAGGAAATAGAAAAACAAAATCATCCAAACCAATTAATAGGAAAATTTCTTTACTTCAATTAGTAGGATTGAGTATTGCATTTTTTGGTTCCATTAGAAATGTTCCTCAAGTTGCGAGTGCAGGTTATTCTTCAATTATATGAATGATAATATCTTTAATTATATTTGTTGTTCCAATGGCTTTTATTGCTGCTGAACTTGCGACAGGATGATCTAAAAGAGGGGGTCCTGAAGTTTGAGCTAAAGAAGCTTTTGGTAGAAGATTTGGGTTCCTAGTTTCTTGATTGTTATGAGTTCAAATGTTCTTTGGGATGGTTATAATATCTGTTGGTTTTGCAACAATGATAGCATTTGTTATTGGTGATCCAACCATAACTACTTTATGAGGAAATGGTTCCCTAAAAACTTATGCTCTTCATGAAGATCCTGTTTATTTATTAGGAATGACAGTTTTAATTTATTGAGTTATAACTGGGTTAAATATATATTCAAAAAAAGCAGGAAAATCATTAGTAAATATTGGTGCTATTATAGGAATTTATATTCCATTTATTTGCTTGACTTTATTTGGTGTTATTTTTATAGGTCAAAAAGGAGTTGCTGGAGAATTAGGTCCAGGAATCGGGGGAATTGGTAATATACCACCTGAAGTTTTTCCTCCAGGAGAACCAGGAATTGTTCCAGAAAGCGCAAGTGAATTACAACTTTTTTCACAAATTATGTGAATATTCATAGGACTAGAAATTGCTTCAACAAGAGCTAATGAAATAGATAACCCTAAGAAGAATTATTCTTTAGGTTTGTTAATTGTATTGGTATTGATGGTTGCTTTTAATTTAGGTGTTGGATTTATATTTGCAGCAATTGTTCCTGGAGAAGATATCTCCCTTGCTTCAGCAGTTATTATTCCTTTTCAAATAATTTTTGATTATTGAGGAGCTCCTTGGTTGGTAAATATATTTGCGCTATTAATGGCATTTGGAATGTTTGCGCAATTGAATTCATGAATTTTAGGTCCATCAAATGCAATGTATGCAAGCGCAAGAGAAGGAACAATGCCTTTATTTTTTCATAAAAAAACTAAAAAAGATGTTCCAATAGTTTTCGTCGTTATTCAAGCTATTGCAGTTACTTCTTTTGCAGGATTATATGCAGGACTAACAATAGCTGGTGCCGGAAATGTATTTGGAATACTTTTAAATGAAACAATAATATTATATTGTGTTGCTTACATTATTATGATAGCTTCATATATAAAATTAAAGTATTCAAAACCAGACGTAAAAAGAGGTTTTGTAGTTCCTTTTAAGAAAGTGGGTGCTTGAGTTACAACAGTTTTAGCGATGCTTGGTGTTATAATGGCCATTATAATGACTTTCTTTCAGCAACAAAGTGATTTAACAATGTTTTTAATCCAGGATGTTGTAATTTATATAGGACTTTCATTAATATTAATTTCCATTCCATTATTTATTTCTTTAAGCAAAAAATTCAAAGAAAACACATGAATTAATCCAGAGGAAATCAAAGAAATGGGATTAGAAGAAGTTCAAGAAGTACAAATAAACAAACCAACTGAAATTGAACACAAAGTTCAATAACTAAATATCTTTTAGTTTAAAAAGGAAATAAGATGAAAAGTAAAAAACACACAACAGATTTTAAGGCATTATTTTTAGGTTCTAAGTCTGAAAATATCAATTTATTTAAAGGGTTAATTAATGATGCTTACGAAGATGCCGCTTCATGGAGAAAAAATTTCCATGCACAAGATAAAGATATAATTACATCTTTTGATAAAACAACAGAGGAATTTATACATACACAAAATAAAATGGAAGAAGTTTTAACAGAATTGTCTTCATTATTAAGAGGAGGTAGTATTCCTTGACATTCTCCAAGATATTTAGGGCATATGAATAGTGAAACTCTAATGCCGGGTATTATTGCTTATTTTGAAGCAATGTTTTATAATGGAAATAATGTTGCTTATGAATCATCGCCGGCAACTTCTAAAATGGAATCAGAAGTAGGGATGGATTTTTGTA
>CAMRBO010000008.1 GCA_947040465.1 uncultured Mycoplasma sp. | reverse complement strand
GTTAAATCTAATGAATGAACATTTAATTATTCAACTGGAGAACTTCATTTTAATAAAATGTCTATGGATTCTATTGGTGTAGAATTACAAACTTCATCATTAAATGGATTGAAAATAAAGAAAATAACATTTGATGAAAATATTTATAATATACCAGAAAATTTCTTGGAAAATTTACAAGTTCCCACTGCGGAAATAGAAATAAATTTAACCAGTATTTTGATTATTGATAAAAACGATAATTTTCCTAAAAAAATTAAATTATTGTCAGGTAGTGATTCAAATATACTTTATAATTATTCTAAAATATTAAATTAAATTGATAAAAATAGTATAATTAGTTAATCAATAATTTGTTTAAAGAGGTTTTTAATGTATATATCAAAAAAAAGAAAAATTATTATGGCTGGAATTTTTTCTTTTGTTTTGATTGTTGGGACAGGAGTTGGTGGTTGAGCATTATCTTCGCATTTAGAACAAAATACAAAAACATCAATTCAAAGATTGAATTTGGCAGTTGAAGCAAAAACAATTCCGATAGTTGATTCTAGTATGGATTCTTATTCAGCAAAATGAATGGAACAATACTCAAGTGATAACACTTTTGAATTTACATCACAAGATGGATATGATGCATCATTGAATTATACTATTTCTAAAAAATTAGCAATTGAAAATGAATTAGAAATAACGGTAAATGTTTCGTTGGGTAGTTTAAGTGATTCATATACAGTAAAGTTACCAAATAAATTTTCGACTCAAGATATTTCTTCTAAATATGTTGTTGAAAATACCATTATAGATTTACCCAATTATGAATCAGACATTAAACTTATTTCTAGTCCCTCAATCGGCACTCCTATAACCCCTTCCTTAATTGCATTTGATTCATCAAAATTTCAGTATGAATCACCAAGCTCTTATATTTATGATACTAATGGTTCAATTGTAAAAGTTTTAGATGTTTTAGATTTATATTCTAGTGATAATATGGAAAAATTCATAGATAGTTATATAAAACTTAGCGGAACCACTTTGACTCCTGCAGAATTGACAATAGAATTCCAAAATACCATTGATAATGAAGAAACAATTATATTATTTGAAGTTACAGATGGAACTACTAAAAGTGGGACAATTATAACAAAAGACTTTTCAAGTAGTGATTTAGCCAATGATATTGAAAGTGCACCAGAAATTCAGGTTACATTGAATAACCCTAACTTTCCTCCTACTGCTCAACAAATTATAGATTCTTCTTCAAATTTTTATGATTATTTAGAATTGGGGGAAATACCTCTTAATTCTAAATATAATTATCACATTGATTCAGTACAACTTTCAAATGTGAGTGATGAATTACAAAAAGATATTGAAGTCAAAATTATTATTTCTCATAAGAAAACAGGAATTTCTAAAAGTTATCAAAAAATAATAGGTAATTTGATGTCTGTTCAACAAAATGAATTAAACAATATGGTAATGGCATCAAATGATTGAGTGAAAGAGCCAACCATTTCAAGTCAATATATAGGAAAAACAATTGAAGAAATAATAAGTGCTCCCTCAAGTCAAGCGTTCATTATTTTGGATAAAAATGCTGATTATAAGTATGAAATTAGTGCAACTAAGATTGTTCTAGGAACTAAAGAAGTCATTTCTATTTTTGTAGAAATGACTAATAAAATTGATAATACAGCAAAAATTAGTTATCCTTATACTATCACAACAGGTTTTGTGGAATAAAAATTTTATTAAAAACAATTTTTAATGGTATAATTATTTAAAATTATAGGAGAAATTATGTCGTACGAAACAACACAAACCTTAGAGGTTGAAAATTATCAAAATTATCAAAATAACAATAAAGATATATTGACAAAAAGAATTAAGTGAGATAATTATTTAAAGGGTGCTTCATACTTTATTTATTCTTTATTTGTTTCTTTGCTTTCTCTTTCATTCTTATTTTCAAATGCACAATTTGTAACATTTCAATTTGTAGATTTAATTAATATTTTTATAGGTTTATTTGTTGTTTTATCTTCTATGGGTATAATCTCTTGAATATATAAAGGGGCGTTAAAAAAATTATTTACTTTTAATTATTATATTGTTCATCTTATTAACGCATCACTTTTATCTATAATAGTGATAATAATGGCGTTTCCAGCATTTACATATTCAATAAATGGGACTGTGACATCAATAATTGAAATGGCAAAAACACGTTCATTGATATTTGGGATAGGAATAATTTTTTGGTTTATTCTTGGTGGATTAGCGCTAGTAATAAATATATATAAGATAAAAGGTACATTCCCAATTTCATGATTTAAAATGAAATTATCTTTAATCACATTGCTTTTTTGACCAATTTTATCCATTTTATCTATGATATCATCTTCAAATGTAGGGATGGAATATACATTCTTTGTAGTTCAAATTTGTATATTTGTTGTAGCACTTTTATATTCATCATTTGCTTTTGTTTATGTTAAATCATTTAAAGAGCCATTGTTATCAGATAAAACAGAGCAAGAAATTCAAAAAATAAATCTTTTTAGAAATATTTCTTTTTTAATGATAATGATACCATCTCTATCTTTAGTTGTTTTAGGAATAACCAAAGCTGTACCTATTTGAGAAATTTGATCTGATAGTAAAATTCAAACATTATCATTGATTTCAATGATAATTGATGGTCTTATGTTATTGACTTACATATTTTTAGTTTTATGAACCAAAAGACTCGTACTTAAAAACAAGAATAATAAATTAACAAGTATAGATAATTCAATAATGATAGATTCTATATCATGATTATTGTTTATTAAAACAATAATAATTTCAGGTTTATCTAAGGGTGTTGATGTGTCAACTTTCGTTATGTTGTCTTCATGTTTTATCGCAATATTTATAATTAATATGACTGCCATTTTAGCAAATGTTAATTTCCCTAACATTAAAAACACAACATCAACAATTATTAATGTTATAGCAGCTTTGATGGTGATGGGTATGATATTATTTCAATCAACATTCCCTAAAGAATCTTCTTCAAATATATTTGAATCTTCAGAAATAGTAATTCTTACTTTATTACCAATAACAATTGCTTCATCAATAAATTTAGGTATTAAATTATTGAGTTATACAAATATAGATAAAAAAACGGAAACAAATAATTCAGAATTAAATCAAAATACAAAAAATAACAATAAGATCGGAGCGTAAATATGAGTATATTAAATAATAAAAAAATTTCCTTAGCCTTAAAAACGGCTGGTGTAATGGCTGTTTCTACATTGGTTTTAGGATTGTCGGTAGGGATTGAATCATCAACTAATATTTCAAATAAAATAACGTCAAAAAATAATTTAAACAAAAGTGCAAATGAAATCAATTCAAATCAATTGGAAAATTCAGAATTTTATTTTGAAAGTTTTACTTTTTCAAATCCAGACCAAGGAGACAAAACCACAGCAGCTTTAATTGAAGCAAGGACACAATGAAGGGCTATAAAAACAAATTTAGATTTATATAATCCAAATTCTAAAACTGCTCCATCATATTTATACATAAATCAAAAACTTACTGACTTAGAAGAATGAGCAGTTAAGTTGGAAGTAAGGGAAGCGTTGCGTGTTGCTGGTCAAATGAATATATGAGATGATGTAGTAAGTGACTCTTTAGGATTCGAATCTTTTAACGCAACAGTAGGAACACAAACAGAGTTAGATAAAAACATCAAAACTTTGTCAGGTTTTGTTTCGGGCATGAGTGTTGAACATCAAATAAAATCCATTCAAAACAAAGCTTCAGCAATTATAAATCTTGACACAGGGAAGAAAACAGAAAAACCGGCAGGTCTTGAATATCCTACAATCATAACCATCGCAGAAATTAATCCTATTGAATTAATTGGAGATTTTAAAGTTGATTTTCAATTTTCTAATGAATCATCAATAAACCCTCATATAGAAGCTCAAGGTAGTTTAATAATAAGAAATAAAGATGGACAACTAACAAATGATACATTATCTTTTAATGAAACAAATTTGGAAATATTTGGTAGATGAACAAATTTAGGTAAAAATAAAATTGATCCAACAACAAATTTTAAACCTGAAATAGATAATTTTGTTTTAACTAAAAATTCTGATGGTAAAATTTTATTGATAGCAAGATTAAAAGATGGTGATCAATTAAGTAATATAAGAGTTGATAGAAGTAATGGGTTACAACCTATTGATTCCTTTGGTATAATTAATGCTCAACAAGTGGATACCAATCCTATTTATCCGGAATCAGATATTGTTGATACTGTTAAACTTGTAAAGTTCTTTTCAACTAATTTAGAAATATCTGATGCAACCAGTGCGGATGTTGAAGGATCATTAAATAAAACAATTAATAAGAAGTATGAATTTTATTTAGGTGATAACACAAATTTAAATTTAAATTTGTTTTACAAAAACGAAAAAGATAATGTATATAAAACTCTTTTTGGTTTTGAAGATGGTGAAGAATCCACAACTAAAAAGCAAACTTTGAAAATTGGTGTTAATTCAGGAATTGGAGAAAGCATTGCTTCCACAAAAACTGAGTTTTCATCAACTGTCTTAGATGAGATGGGAGTATCGGCACAAAATGTATCAAATCTTTCTATTTCTCTAAATACACAAAAGGATGACTCAAACATCTTGTTTAAACAAGGATTTTATTTTAATGATTTATTAGCGTTTTCAATTTTTGGACCTTCCGAAACTTCTCAAACAGGTTCGGCAATTATATCTTTGGAAAATAACTTAACAGATAAAATTTTCTTTGAAGACCCTGGATTTGTTAGTTCTAATCCAATTGAATCATCGTCTTCAATTTCTTCAGCTTGGACAAATGATGATTCGGAAATCATTGGAGCATTGGCCAACGTTTATGAAAAATGATCTCAAAATAATGTTATTGGATCATCTCAAATAGGTGAAAAAAGTTATAATATGATAACTTATTCAGAACAAGGTGCAAAGATTAAAAATATCTCTTGAAAATCAGCATCAAACAACTATACTGGAAGGGAAACTTATAATTCTCTTGTAAATGAATTTGAAGTTTATCAGCAAATAATATCGCAATTACTTGGTTCTCAAATTACACCCAACATATATAAAATTGGAACAGGTGGAACAGCAAGAAAAATTGTAGAATTACAATTATTAGATATTCAAAATTACGATTCATTAACTTTAATTAAAGAAAATGTTCAAATGATTATTGATAGTGGCATTCCAATTATTGAACAAGAAAAGGCGATTGAACAAGAACTTCAAGAATTAGTTAGAATTAAGTTTTTTGAAATGACTGAAATATTAACTCAACCAATTAATAATTTTTATTATGAAGAAATTAAAAAATATTTAGATTCATCTTTATCATTGAATAAAAATATGATTGCAGATGTATCGACATTTCTAGAATTTGATTCTCAAGAAGGATTATTTAAATTAATTGATGGGAATCCTTCCATTTTGATAGAATCTGCAAATTTAACAGGATCTCAAAAAATGGAATCACTTTTTAAATTATTATATTTTGGTAATATGGAATATGGTATTGGGGAACTAAAAAGCAAAAGTTATTTTGGTAATCCTATTTTTGATGGTAGATATCCTTCAAATATTGACTCTTTTTTAAGTTATGAAAACCCAAGTAAACAACAAGAATTATGAACATTTACAACCACTATAGAACAAAACCAAAAAGATTTAGTGAATATTTATGATAGTTTATTATCAATTTTCGGATTTGGATTAAATTCTATTACAGAAAATTCTTTAGAAACAGGATCAAAAATAGAATTGAAATGAGGAAATTATAATTTAGAATCTGCAGTTGCTGCAATGTTTGAAAAATTAAATTCACCTTCAAGAGAGACAGTTGATATTTTAGGAAATAATTATAAAATTAATGCATTAAGCTCTTTAATTACATCTTCTAATATTTATAATTCTCTTTTATTTAGAAAATATAATCCTCCTATAGGGATTGAATCAAGTGAAAAAGATGCAGAAAAGATAAATAACATTTTAAATTCTGGCATTACTTCTCCAGAGAGTATATTTACATGATCGCGTATTCAAAAAGTTGGAAATGATATAGAGTTATATACTAATAATTTTTCAAAAAATTCAAGTGAAATAACAAGACTATCTAATGAAATTAAAACAAAACTTAATATTTTAGACATATTTATTGAAGAAAAAGAAGCTTTATTTCAAATTAATCCATTTATTAATGTTCAAGTTGTTTGACCAATATTGATTGGTTTGATAGCTGTTGGTATGATTGTAATTTCTTCGGTTTCATTAGCAGGATCGATAAAAACTTCTAGAATATCTTCAAAATCAGTTAAAATAATATTGATTGTTGTAATATTAATTAGTGTAGTATCATTAGGTTTAATTAGTGGATTGGTAATTCCAGGATTACTATAAAAATAATTCAATATTTTAAACGAATACAAAGCAAATAAAAAAACAAAATCATTTTTGTTTTTTTTATAAAAATTTTATAAAAATTTTATAAAATTAATATATGAAAATAGCAATTTATCCAGGTTCATTCAACTCCTTTCATGAAGGTCATAAATCAATAATTGAAAAGGCATTAACAATATTTGAATTAATTTATGTTGTAGTAACTAAAAATCCGGACAAAACAACAGTAAATAATTTTAAAGCAAATAAAGAGATTATTGAAAATCATTTTAAAAATAATAATAAAGTAATTGTTTTGATTAATGATAGTCAACTAACTGGAATATTAGCTAATGAATTAGGAGCGACTTTTTTAATTAGAAGTTCTAGGTCGAACCAAGATTTTGAGTATGAATTAAACCTTGCCAATGCTAATCATTTTATCAATAATAATTTAGAAACAATATTCTTTTTTTCAGAATATGACCATAGAAATATTTCTTCAACAATAATTAGACATAAAAAAGCAATGAAACCAAATTAATAAAGTATTATTATAACATATGTGAAATTTTATTAAGTCATCTTCAGGAATGGATAATTGATTAGAACACGACTTTAAAGAAGTTTGTTTTATTGGTAGAAGCAATGTTGGTAAATCATCACTAATAAATGCACTTTCAAACAACAACAAATTAGCCAAAACTTCTAAAACACCTGGAAGAACACAATTAATTAATTACTTCGATACAGAGAAAGGGGTTATGGTTGTTGATTTACCTGGATATGGATTTGCAAAAATGTCCAAAAATAAAAAAGATCAAATGCATATTATGCTTGATGAATATTTTAGAGAATCTACAAAGTTATCTCATATTTTTTTATTGTTTGATACACGTCATGGAATGACTGAAGAAGATATATCTTTTTTTAATTACATTTCATCAATGGGTCACAAAATAATTTTGGTGGGCACAAAAATAGATCGAACAACACAATCAGAAAGACATAAAATGAAGCAAAATACAATAGTTTCTTCTTTCGATTCAAACGAAATATTTTTAACCTCTTCTCAAAAACACAAAAACATAGAGAAGTTAAGGGAATTTGTTTATGCCATTAAAGATAGTGAGTAGAATAAATAATTTTATCTTATATACTTTTCAAATATAGATTATAATGTCTTATGAGTAATTAAACTCCTTGACTAATATATTAGTCCAGATTATAGACCATAAGGAGGTCAACATGTCAAAGTATGAAATCATGTTGATTTTAGACCCTAGTTCAAATTCTCAAATTGCACAAGAAATTTGTGATGCAATCTTTCAATCAAAAGATTCAAAGATTACAAAATTAGAGAATACAGAATTAGCATATAAAATCAATAAATCAAAAAATGCAATATACATTTTAATAAATGTATCAGCAACTGGTGAAGAAGTTATTGAATTCACAAGAAAATGTAATATAACGAAAGTTATTTGAAGACAAATGATTATAAATTTAGATTCTGAAAAAGGATTAAATAGAAAAGCTAATCCTAAGAAAATCAAAAAACCATTTGTTAAAAAACCATATGTCAAGAGAGAAGAATTTGAAAATTCTGATTCTTCAAATGAGGAATTTCCTAAAAAAACATATGTAAGAAAACCAAGACCAAACATTTCGGAAGAAGAATAAAATGAATAAAGTTTTATTAGTGGGAAGAATTTCATCTACACCCACAATGTTTGAATCTAAAAATTTAAAAGCATATGCACGAGCGACTATAGCTGTTAATAGAGAGTTTTCTAAAGATGTTACTGATTTTATATCTTTAACAATATTTGGAAAAACAGCAGAGTATTTTAGCAAATATGTGAATAAAGGTGATTTATTGTCAATTGATGGTTCTATTCAAACTTCAAATTATAAAAACGATAAAGGTGAAATAATAAATTCGTTTTCAGTTATTCCTATTTCAGTTAGACACTTAGAACCTAGAAGTATTGTGTTAGCTAGAACAGCATCTAAAACTAACGATAATGAAAACTATAGTACAGCAGTGTTTGAAACAAAACCGCAAAATCAAAATTCGCAAGAAGCAACATTTTCTTCAGAAGAAAATGATAAAGATGATGTTCCTTGAGAATTAGATTTATAAAAATATAAAGGAGTTAAATTATGAATAATTTTAATAAAAAACCAACTAAAAAAATCTTTAAAAAGAAACCTTGTTTTTTTTGTTTAGAAAAAATAGAATATATTGATTTTAAAGACACATCTTTAATTGGTAGATTTATAAATTCTCATGGTAAAATATTGCCATCAAGAGTTACTGGAACTTGTGCAAGACATCAAAGATTATTATCTACAAGTATCAAAAGAGCAAGAATTATGGCTTTAATACCTTTCATTTCTGAAAGAGTTAGAAAATAATCATTTTAAAAATAACAATAAAAACAGACAATGTCTGTTTTTCTTTAATGTTTTATCCTTCAAATTAACTATAAAATTGCTATAATGTATTATACAACTTATGAAAAAAAAGACTAAATTAATTTGAATCATTACAATAATGATATTGTCATCTTTGATGATTTCTTCTATTGTCTTACTTTCTCTTGGTGAAATTGCAATTGCAATTAAATTACCGATAATATTATTGATATCTTTTTTGCCATTTTCAATAATGTTCTTTGTAATTTGAAATTATAGAGTATCAAAAGAAAAAAGTTTAAATGTTAAAAAGTCTCTTAATTTTTATTTTGAAAATATTGTTTCCAAATCAGGTATGGGAATCGTTGTTTTATCATCGACTGGGAAAATAATTTGAGTTTCTGATTTTATTGCATCAAGGTTTGATAAAAAAATTATCAATAAGCAAATAATTGAGATTATTCCATCATTAGATATTTCTACAATGGTTGAAGAATATGAAACAATTATTTCTAAAAATAGTTTATTTTATAATATCAAATATTTTCCTAAACAACTCATGATTACTTTTAAAGATATCACTGAAGAACAAACAGCAATTAACTATTATGAATTGGAAAAAACCGTTATTGGAGAATTAGAAATTGATAATTTTCAACAATTTCAATCAATTCTTTCTGAAGAAGAAATTTTTATTGTTCAATCAATGGCAATTAATTTATTGGATTCAGTTTCAAGAAAATATAATTTGACATTCCGTCAATATGTCAATGGAAAATTTTTGTTAGTCACTAATAAAACAAATTTAGATAAGATGATAGCAACTAATTTTTTTGAGTTTGATTCATTAAAAAATAATGATTCATTAAAAAATATTAAAGTTTCTGTTTCGATAGGGTTTGGCATTGGTTCTAATAAATTTGATAAATTAATTGAAATGGCTAAAGTTGGTATAAGACAATCTCAATCACGGGGAGGAGATCAAGTCACAATAATTTCTGAAAAAGACAAACCAAAATATTATGGATCAAAATCAGAGATTGCCATCAATGAAAGTAGAACTAAAATAAAACATATATCTCAAAATTTTAAAGAAAAATTATTAGATCAATCGATTCAAAATGTTATTATATATGGACATAAATATGCTGATTTGGATGCCATAGGAGCTTCAATGGCAATTTATGAAATTTCTAAATATTTTGATAAAGAAGTTTATATTCAAAATCAAACATTTGATGATACTGCTAAAAAATCAATTAGCAAATATATCCCTAATGAATCGAAAATTTTTATTTCTCCTTCAAAGGCAAACTCTATGACTAACAAAAAAACATTGGTTGTTGTTTTGGATTGTGCTGATTCATCTAGAGTTGAAAATTCTAAAGTATTTATTAAGCCACTTCCAAGTAATGTTTTTATATTTGATCATCATCGTATTTCTAAATTAGATGAAACCCTCGTTGATTTAAATGTTTTTATTGAATCTACCGCCTCTTCTACTTGTGAAATTATTACAGAATTAATTGCGTTTAATCAAATGAAATCAATCCTTAGTCAAAACACAATACAAATGTTATTGAATGGTTTATATATGGATTCTAATCAATTCCAAAAATCAACAAGCTCCAAAACTTTTTTTGCAGCATCTCTTTTAGGTGAGTGAGGAGCAAAGTCAGAGAATTCTATTGAAATCCTGAAAATTTCTAATGAAATAGATCAATTAATTAAAAAAATATTAAGTAATTTAAAAGAAATCAAACCAGGGTATTGATTGACTTCATATAATGAAGTAGTTCCTAGTGATGTTGTTTCTATGGCTGCGGATGAAATACTTAGAATAGATGATAGAAGGGCGGCTTTCGTTATTGCAAAACAAGCTAAACAACACAATTTAGAAAATGATGTTTTTAAACTATCAGCACGTGGAATAAAAACCAATGTTCAGGTAATAGCGGAAGAAGTCGGCGGCGGCGGTCATTTCTCAGCAGCAGCAGCATTTTCAGATGCTAAATCAAAAGAAACAATAGAAATATTTACTGATAATGTTATACAAGCAATCATTAGTAATAAGAATTAAAGGAGGTAATATGAAAGTTATTATAATAAAAAATTGTAAGGATGGGAAAGTTAATGAAGTCATTGAAGTTTCTTCTGGATACGGAACAAATTATTTAATTAAAAATGGATTTGCAGAACCCATTAATAAATTTTCCAATTCCAATCTCGAAAAAAGATTAGAAGATAAGCGAGAAATTTTTAATAAAAAAGAAGCGGAAGCAATATTATTGAAAGAACAATTAGAACAACTTTCTTTGGATTTTTATCTTAAAGTTACTAATAAGGTGATTCACGGTTCAATAACAACAAAGAAAGTAAATTTAAAATTGAAAGAATTAGGATTCAATTTAAATAAACATTCCATACCTCATGTTCATATTGAGTCATTAGGTGTAAAAAATATTCAAGCAAAATTATTTGACAAAATAGAGGCAACATTGAAAATAGTGGTGAATAAAAGTGAGTAATTTAAAATCTAAAAATAATCATAATTCCCAGGAAATTGAAGAATCCCTCCTTGGATTAGCAATCCAAAATAATTCAGCTGCAATGAAAATAGTTGCTTATTTGAGTATTGATGATTTTTATTATCCAAAAAATAAAATAATATTTCAAGCCATAGAATTTCTAATTGAAAATAATCAAATAATTGAAAGTGCAAATTTGGTAAATTATTTAAAAGAACAAAAACTCTTTAATGAAGTAGATAATGGAGAATATATTCAACATCTTATTGAAGTTTCAGGATATGAAACAAATCTTAATAATTATTTTGAGACGTTATCTTCTAAAACAAGTTTAAGGAAAATCGGCGATACAACAACAACAATTTTGAATAAATTAGATTCAACTAATGTTGATTATGAAGAATTGATTGAAGAGTTTCAAAATACAATTCATGATCTTGAAAGAAGTAGAAAAACTCAAGAATTTGTCGAATCAAAAATATTGATTAAAAAAATAGTTGATGATATTGCCCATAGACAAGATGATAAAAGATTTACAGGACTAATTACTGGATTTCATTCTGTCGATTCAATAACTTCAGGATTACAAAAAGGAGATCTTATTATCATTGCCGCTCGTCCTTCCATGGGTAAAACTGCATTCGCACTTAATATAGCAAATAATGTTGCTAAGTCACACAATGTCGCTTTTTTTTCACTTGAGATGCCGGCAGAACAACTTTTAACAAGAATTATATCTATTGAGGGAAATATTGATGGTAATAAATTAAAAAATCCTTCAAAAATGGATGATACAGATTGAAAAAGATTATATTTAGTTCAAGATAAAATCGAAAAAATAAACTTATTTATTGATGATTCCGCAACTATCAAATTGAGTGAAATAGTTTGGAAAGCAAGAAGGTTAAAAAATAAAGGAAAATTAGACTTAGTTATCATAGATTATTTACAATTAATTCCTCTTTCTCATAAAGTTAATTCTGATAATAGACAACAAGAAGTTTCTATAATATCAAGAACTCTCAAACAATTAGCAAGGGAATTAGAAATTCCTGTAATCGCTCTTTCTCAACTTAGTCGTAAAGTTGAGCAACGAGAAGATAAAACTCCAATGATGTCCGATTTAAGAGAATCAGGAGCCATTGAGCAAGATGCAGATATAATAGGATTTCTTTATAGAGATGATTATTATAATAAAGATAAAGAAATTAATCATGATGTTGTTCTTCAACAAACAGATTTTATAATTTCAAAACATAGAAATGGTTCTGTAGGAACTATTTCGTTAGGATTTAACCTTTCGAAAGGTAAATTTACAGATAGGGAGAAATAGCATGGAAATATTAACTACAATTTTATTAATTATAAGTTTAATTATATTATTTATTTTGTCTGCTCTTTTTTCTGCAGCGGAAACGGCTTATACATCATTATCACCTGCATCAATAGAAACAAATATCAAAAAACATCCGAAAACAGGGAAGTTAATAAAAAAACATGTTAACAGTTTTAGTTGAACTATATCTACCATTTTAATAGGTAATAATATAGTAAATGTTGCCATTTCAACAATTATAACTTTTCTATTTTCTAGTATGTTTGGTCCAGATAATTTTTTAACAGTTTTACTTCCTATAGTTGTTGCAACTCCTTTATTAGTTATTTTTGGAGAGGTTTTCCCTAAAATATTAGCAAAAAGATATGCGTGAGGTTACTTACAAAAAGTCGTATTTATTTTAGAAGTATTTAGATGATTTTTTTATCCAATAACATTTTTTATTTCTAAATTTGATTTTGAAACTGGAATAACTAATACTGAAGATGAAATGAAAACAATTTTAAAAATGGGATATAACGAAGGTGTTCTTGAACAAAAAGAATTGTCATTAGCTACAAGAGCTCTTGATTTGGATTCTACAAAAATAAAGAAACATTTTATTAAATTAGAAGATATTACATACTTAACGAAACAATCTACTATTGATGAGGCCAAAGAAGTTTTTAAAAAAACAGGATTTTCTAGATTACCCATAAAAAGTAAAAATAATTTTATTGGAATCATTCTTTTGAAAGACATATTTCACTTATCTTCAGATTATTCCATAGCAAATAACATTGTTAAAATTCCGTTTGTTACTATTAGTGATAATTTGAATCATGCTCTTGATGTTTTTAGAAGTAGTGCAGTTGGTATGGCATTTGTGAAAAACAATAATACAGAAAGTTTTGTTATTGGGTTAATTACTTTGGAAGATGTTATTGAAGAACTTGTCGGAGAAATATATGATGAACACGATGCGGAAACTAATGTTCATAAAATAGAAGCCAATAAACTTATCGTACTTGGTGAAACATCAATGTCTGTTATAAGTTTAGAAACAAAAATAGAATTTGCCTCAAATGATACTTTAAGTGATTGAATTGTTAAAGAAACTGGTAAAAATATCAAAATAGGATTAATATATAATTGAGAAGGAAGAGTTATTTTTAAAGTCATAAAAAACAAAAAGCAACAAATTCCAAAATTTGAAATATTAATAAAGTAATAGATAAAAATTACTATTTAATTTAATGAAAATACTTTATAAATAATGATTAAAAATTTTTAAAATATATTATAATAATTTTTATGAAAATTAATAAAAATAATAATTTTATGATAAAAAACCATCAAGAAACCGAGAATTCTTTATTTACATTGGTTTTGAAAGATTGAAAAAAAATTATAATATTATTTGTTGCTGCATTTTTTTATGCTTTTGGAACTATAATTTTTTTAGTTCAAGCCAATACCATTCCATCTGGTGTTTCTTCAATTTCTCAAACACTTTTATATTTTTTTGTAGAATTAAAACCATATGTTACATTGATATACTTTGGTCTTAATATTCCACTAATTTTATTCTTTTGAAAAAAAGTTAAAAAACAGTTTATTATTTTTTCATTTTTTTTCATGTTATTTAATGCTTTTTGAGGTTTTATTCTTGGCGAATATGGTAATCCTATTAATGATTGATTTATTATAATTAAAGACTGAGATATCAATAAAATTGATACACCTGGTTATTCTACTTGACCAATTTTTGTTTATGTTTGTTTGGGTTTGTTGATTAACTCTATTAGATCGGAAGAGCGT
>CAMRBO010000007.1 GCA_947040465.1 uncultured Mycoplasma sp. | reverse complement strand
GTTTATCTTTTAATTCTCTTAATTGTTTGTCATATCCACTTCCACCTAAAATTAAACAAACTTTTGCATTAGAGAATTTTCCCATACTTTTGATACCTTTGTGTATTTGAGAAGCTAATTCTCTAGTTGGGGCAATTACTAAATGTTCAATTCCTATCGAGTCATCAGTTATCATGTTTGAAATTGGGATACCAAACGCTCCTGTTTTTCCAGTCCCTGTTTGAGCTTGGCCTATTACATCTTTTCCTTCAAATGCTGCTTTAAATGTTTCTGTTTGAATTGGTGTAGGTTCACTAAAACCCATTTCTTCAAGGCTTTTTTGTACGTTTTCGTTTATTTCTTTTATATCTTTAAATGTCATGTTTTTTTTATTTTCTTTTCTATTATTTTTTTCATCCCGAAAACTCAATCAACTTTTTAAATGTATTAGTATAAAATTTATTAACTTAAATTAACAAGGTAATACCATTATACATAAAATTAACAAAACTATAATAAATTAATAAAACTAGTTCGCATTCAAATATAATTTTCACACCAAAATCTTTCTTATTTAACAACAATAACTTTACAAAAGGCTTGAGTCTATCAAAATTATTAGATTTTAAAATTGAGTGAATGTGTTATATTAAACATCATGATAATAATGTGAATGAAATACTGAAAATCAAAAGAAAGAAATTTACTTAGATAAAACAACAACATTTAATAAATGATAATATATATACCTTTAAATTTGCGTTGATTTAAAGGTATAATTTTAATATATGTCAAAATTTGTTAATTTACACTTTAATAGTGAATACAGTTTATTAGAATCTAATGTAACAATAAATTCTTATATTGAATTTGCACATGAAAATAATATTTCTATATTGTCAATAACTGACCACAACAATATGCATGGAGTTGATAAATTTGTCTCTTTATGTAAATCAAACAATATTAAGCCAATAATTGGAGTAGATTTAGATGTTGAAGATTTTAGATTAATATTACTTGCTAAAAATTATTTAGGATTTCAGGAGTTAAATAGACTAGTATCTTTAAAAACAAAACAAGAAATTAAAATAGAAGACATAGATAAAAGTTATTTATTTGTCATTGATCATCCAACTTATGGATTCATAAAAAAATACAACAAGTTATTAAGTGATGATAATTTTTATTTTAATTCTGAAAATATTGAAAATAAAAATGCAATTATCATCAAAGAAAATCGCATAATCTCAAGAGATGATAACGAAACTATTTCTATATTACATTCCATAAAAAATCAATCTGTGAAAAGTTTTAATTATTCAGGTTTTAGAAATGAAAGTGACATTGATGAATCCATAATCAAAAGAACTAATTGAATAGCTGAACAATGCAATATAGACTTTCCTAAAATAGACTCTTTATTTCCTAAGTTCATCATTGATAGCAAAACAAGTTCTTTCGATCATTTAAAAACAATTATAAAAAACAATTATAAAAGTAAATTTAAGTTATTTGAAAAAAACGATATTAATATTGTCAAGGAAAGAATTAAATATGAACTATCAATTATTGAAAAACTAAATGTTTCAGATTATTTTTTAATTATATGAGATTTTATGAAATGAGGAAGAGAAAACATAATTTCGTTTGGACCAGGGAGAGGTTCTTCCGCCGGATCTTTAATTTGTTTTTTACTTGAAATTACTGAAATAAATCCTTTAGATTATAACTTACTGTTTGAAAGATTTTTGAATCCTGAAAGAATTTCTATGCCAGATATAGACATAGACGTTCAAGATGACAAAAGAGGAATGTTAATTAATTACATTCAGGAAAAATATGGGAAGGATAATGTTGCTCAAATAATTACATTTCAAAGAATGACTGCGAAGAGCGCTTTTAGAGATGTGGCAAGAGTTTTAGAAATCCCTAATTCTGAAGTAAATATTATTTCAAAATTGATTCCTTTTGAATCAAGTCTTGAAGATGCTTTTAAAAAATCTTCAACTTTTAGGGCAAAAATCAACGAAAAAGAAATTTATACAAAAGCATATAATCATTCACTTAGAATTGAAAACCTCCCAAGGCAAAAAGGCACACATGCGGCAGGGATAATCATTTCACAAATGCCACTGATAAAAAAAATTCCGGTAATTTATGAAGATGGAAATTTAATTTCTCAGTTTTCAATGGAAAATCTGGAAAACTGAGGAATGCTTAAAATTGATTTACTTGGTTTAAGAACATTGACAACTATCGAAAATATAAATGAGGAAATTTCTAAAAAAACAGGAAGTAAAATACTATTTAAAAATATTCCTTTGGATGATGAGGTTACAAATAAATTATTATCGAACGGTAATACAATTGGAATATTCCAATTGGAATCTCCCGGAATGATTAATACATTGAGAAAAGTGGGTGTAAATAATTTTGATGATTTGGTAGCTATTATTTCATTATTTAGACCCGGTCCAATGTCAAACATTGCCAAATATACAAAAATTAAACATGGAGAAGAAGAAATTAAATATCTTTCTCCTGAATATGATGAAGTTGTTAAAACTACTTATGGAATAATTATATATCAAGAACAAATAATGGAAATTGCTCAGAAATTTGCTGGAATGACTTTTGGAAAAGCTGATCTTTTACGTCGTGCAATAAGTAAGAAAGATAAAATTGAAATGTCAAAATTAAAAAATATTTTTGTTGACGGCGCAACATCTAAAGGTAAGTCAATGGATTTGATAGAAAATATATATACTGAAATTGAAAAATTTGCTGAATACGGTTTTAATAAATCTCATGCAGTTGCATATGCTACTTTGTCTTATAAAATGGCATATCTAAAAACATGATATCCAATTGAATTTTATACAGCAATTATTTCTTCTTTACCTGGCTTAGATACAATAAATAAATATGTAATAGAAGCTAGAAGTATGGGATATTCAATTATCAGTCCTCACATTAATGATTCAAAGGATAATGTTTATAGTGAAAATAACAAAATATTCCTTCCTTTAATTATTATTAAAGGATTAGGAAAAGTTGCTAATGAAAAAATAGAAAATGATAAAAGTGAAAACGGAGTTTATAAAAGTTTTTATAACTTTGTTGCTAGAGCTAAAAAAATGAGACTTGGTGATGCTATTATTGATATTTTGATTCGTTCTAATACATTAAGAGATTTCGGTAATATGGCAACACTTAATGCTAATTTGATAAGAGCGAAGAATTATGCTGATTGTATTATTGTTTCGCAAGATGACGAAATTGTAATTAACTACAATTTAGCTTTAGAGCAAGAACTAACATTTGAAGAAATGATTATTAGCGAAGAAATAAATAATGAAATAAAATATTTAGGGGCAAAATTCAACTCTTTCCCTACACTTAATTATGAAAGTAAAGACAAATTAAAAAATCTTTCTACTCAAGTTGAATATAGAATTGTTTTATTTGTTGATAATATAACTGAGAGAAAAGAGGATAAGAATGGTAATAAATTTGGAATTGTAAATCTAAGTGATAGTAGTGGTTCAGAGGATGTATTTATTTTTTATCCTAATTGAGAAAAATTTAAGGAAATAAGTATTTCTTCTTTGTTGGAATGTAAAATAATCAAAACTAATAGTCAATCTAAATCAAATTTAAGGTTGACAAGTTGAAAGGTAATTCATGGAAAATAAGATACTATTAATAGACGGTAATTTGCTATTATTTAAAAGTTTTTTTGCCACATTTTATTCTCAAAATAAATTAGTTACTTCAAAAGGTATTGATACAACAGCAACACACACTTTCATTTTATCGCTGATAAAAATATTTCAAATGTATAAACCATCACATTGTTTCATCGCCTTTGATGCAGGTAAAAAAACTAAAAGACATGATATATATAAAGAATATAAAGCTGGAAGACCTAAGGTTCCTGTTGAAATATTTGAACAAAAAGACATAATTATTGAAATATTAAATTCAATGAATATTAGACATATGGATATGGAAGGATATGAAGGGGATGATTTGATAGCAAGTATGACAACTAAATTTTCTAATAATAATGAAATTTTAGTTTGATCTGATGATCAAGATTTATTACAACTAATTGATAACAATGTAAGTGTCATTGTAAAAGATTCTAAGACAAAAAAATTTATTATCAAGAATATCAATAATTTTAAAGATATCCATGGATTTGAACATTATCAAATTCCAGACTTCAAAGGAATATCAGGAGATTCTTCAGATAACCTTCCTGGAATCAAAGGTATCGGTCCAAAGGGAGCTACAGACCTTTTAAATAGATATAATACTTTAGAAAATATATATGATCACATTGATGAGCTCACTAAAATTCAAAAAATTAAATTTATTGAATCAAAAGACATTGCTTTAATGTGCAAAGATTTAGCTAAACTAGAATTATTTTTAGATATCGATATTAAGTTAGATGATATTAAAATAGATTATTTATTAAATAATAAAGTTATTGAAATATTAGATAAATATGAATTGCATACAATTAAGAGAATGTTAGAAAAGTAATTTAAATTATTCATTATTTCAATTAACTATCTGTTTCTTTTTTCTTTGTTTTGATTGTTATAATAAACAATATAGTTAGAGGTATGACTGTAAGAGATAAAAATGTTATTCCAATTATGAACCCTGCAGAACTTTCACTTACAAGTCCCAAATCCCTAAAAATTGGTTGTAATACTTTGATGCTTTCAGCAGCTTGTTTTATAGAGGTGGTGGTGGTTGATAATAATATATTATAAGCATCATTAAATTTTAAATTGCCAAAATTGCCACGATTAACACTTGAAATCATCAATTTAGAGAGTTTTGTATTTCACTCTATTCACATTGGCCCCTCAATAATAGTTATATCGATTTCACTATTTAAAACTTCTCCACCATTAAAAATTAAGTCTAATAAAATTGCGAAATTATTTGCATCAGTTTTTTGAATTTCAGTCAATGTTATATCATTCCCCAAATCATTAATGACTGAATTTTTTAATGCTGAAACTTGAGATTTTAAATTTTCATGCTTTGATAAATTTTTTAATGAATTTGATTGTTCTCAAGAATCAAATCCTGCACCCAATACAACTGCCCCAACTCCTAGTAGTGTAATTGTTGATGCTGTCAATGAATTAACAAGCGCTTTCTTTTTATTCATAATTTACCTCACTTATTATTTCAAAAAGTAAATCACCTTTTTTGACTTCTCCACTTATTTTTGATAGTTTGATTATTCTACCATTTAATGTTTCATTTAAAACTAAAATAGGAGAAACTATAGACTTTGAGTTTTCTTTTAAATTATTAATATTAATATTTGTAAACTTTGTTTTCCCTGATTCTGTTTTGGTATCTAAGGTTATAGTGGGTTTGAAAACTTTAGCTATTTTAGATTCTTCTTCATTCCTTACAGATTCAATACCAATATGAACTAATATTTGTGTTTTATCTTTAGATTCAAAACAATATGCATGTCCTCCAGGAAACATTAAACTTAATTTGCCATCTATAGGAGAATAAGCATTTGCAGATGAAGGAATAATAGCAATACCTCTACCCACTATCCCTTGAGAAAATGTTGAATCAGGAATATTCTCTTCTAAAACTATTGTTCCATCAAAAGGTGATAAAACTCTGATATTTTCATTAAATTGTATGGTTTTTTCTTCAACGTTTTGCAAAGAATTATTATAAATTTCTTGAGGAATAACTTGTAAATCAGGATTTTCAATTATTTCATTTATTTCATTTTTGATTCTATCTGCTTTTGTACCGAATATTGCGTGAACTGAAGATGCAGATGATTTTCCAAAACCATTAGCTCCTAACAATTCTAATCTTGGTTTATCAACTATTGAAGCGTCATTGCAAATAATTCTCAATCTTGTAATACAAGCGTCCACTTCTTTTAAGTTTTGAATTCCGCCATAAGCATCAATAATATTTAAAGCTAAATTTCTCATATCGCCATCATTTGATGAAAATTCTTTTTTATCCTTTAAATCTTGTTTTGAAAATAATTTATCATTTCCGCCCCGCCCCGGGGTTGGTATATTGAACTTTTTAATTGCGAAATAAAAACTAAAGAAATAAATTGGCGCAATAACTAATCCCATTAAAATTAATATTCAAGAATTTGATTGACCACCTATTGCATCAGTTAGAAAACCATAAATACTTAAATCTATTAATCCCGAGCTAAATCCAAAAGCAACATGTGCACCCAATATGTTTGCCAACCAAAAACAAATACCTGCTAAAATAACATGAATTCCATAATATAATCATGGCGCTAAAAATAAAAATGTAAATTCAAGAGGTTCAGTGATACCTGTTAAAAAAGCCGTTCCTGCCGCTGCTCCAACAATCGAAAAGGAGATTTTTCTATTTTCTTTTGGAGAAGCCATTACCATCGCTCCTGCCGCTGCGGGTAACCCAAACATTGTGTAAACATAAGCTCCTGAAGTATAAGCTCCGGGATTTCCTAAAAGATTAGTTTGTCCATCAACACTAATAGCGTTTAAAGATGTTGCTACATTATCAAAGGTTAAAGTAATCATACTGCCATTAACTGCTTGCACAGTTTTACCAACAACAGGTATCATTCCACTTACAAAAGTATTGATACCACCATCAGATTTTACCAAACCTAAACTTTCTCAAGTTACACCTAAATCAAGTCCTCCAACATTTGCTGATGTACCCAACATGGTTTCATTTATTGTTCCACCTGCTGAAGAGAATCAAAATGTTGTATTTAAAATATGATGCAAACCAAAAGGGATTAACGCTCTATTAAGTAGACCGAACGCAAGTGAATTTATACCTGCTGGAGCATTTCCGAATGATGACCCCATTATTGAAATACCCATTCCAATCAAAGGTCAAATCATCAATAACACAAAAGTTATTGGAAGCATTAAGACAAAAGATATCACTAAAACAAATCTAACTCCTGAAAAAAAACCTAACACTGATGGAGATTGAAAATCTTTAAATTTATTGAATATTATGGCAACAAGAAAACCTATAATAATTCCTCCAAAAACACTTGTTTGCAAAGATTGAATGCCAAGGTTTGAAGTTATTTGAGCGCTGGTTATTCCGCTATATCACATAATGCTAAATGATCCTGAAAAATCTTCCACTATCATGGCTGACTGAATTGAACTAGATAAAATTATAGATAAAAATGCAACTAATCCTGCTGCTGCACTATTTTTAGCAAAAGTAAAAGCTATTGATATGCAAAATAAAGCTTGTAAATTAGCAAAAACAATATCTCCTGATTTAAACATTATGTTTCCTAAATTATATAAAATAGTGTCATCATATATGGATACCTTACCCGTTATTGTTGCACCAATTGCTAAAAATAAACCTGCTATTGGAAGAATAGCTATTGGAAGCATAAGAGATTTTGAAAGCTTTGATAAAAATTCTTGAACTTTTCCTGTTTTTTTAGCTTTTGATTTATTTCTCATTTTAGCAAAAAAATCAAGTAATTGTATTTTAGGAGTTTTAATCATATTTAATAATTATATTATAATTTGTAATTGTTCCACATCTTTTTATACATTAAATATTTATCAAATGATTTGCAATTCACTATAGTGAATTTTTAAAAGTATTAAGAATTATCAGTTTTTAAAATTGCTAAAAAAGCTTCTTGCGGAACTTCAACTTTACCAAATGCTTTAGCGCGTTTTTTACCTGCTTTTTGTTTCTTTAGAAGTTTTTGCCTACGTGTTACATCTCCACCATAAAGTTTTGCAGTAACATCTTTACGATAAGCTTTAACAGTTTCCCTGGAAACAATTTTTCCGCCTGCCATTGCTTGGATAGGAACTTCAAAATTTTGCCGAGGAATTACTTCTTTTAATTTTTTAGTTAAATCTCTTGCTTTAAATTCTAAAAAATCTTTATGAATAATTGCACTTAAAGCATCTACTTTCTCTCCATTTAACAAAATATCAACTTTTACCAAATCTGATTGACGATAATCAATCAACTCATAATCAAAAGAAGCATATCCCTTTGAAGCAGATTTCATTTTGTCAAAAAAATCAAAAATTATTTCAACAAGCGGCAATTCATAAATAAGTTTTCTCCTTGTTCCATCAATATATTCTAAATCAATGTATTTGCCTCTTTTAACTTGACACAAATCCATTATTACTCCAATATATTCATCATTAACAATTATCGTAGCTTTTATATATGGTTCTTCAATTTTACTTATATTAACTTTATCAGGGAATTCTGAAGGATTAGCAATTACTTGCATGGTTCTATCTGTTTTATAAACTTTGAATTCAACTGAAGGGGCAGTTGCAATAATTTCAATAGCAAATTCTCTTTCTAATCTTTCTTGAAGAATTTCCATATGCAACAAACCTAAAAAACCAATTCTGAAACCAAAACCCAAGGCTTTTGATGTCTCTGGTTCATAAGTAATTGAAGAATCAGAAAGCGCCATTTTACCCAAAGAGTCCTTCAACATATCATAATCTTTTCCATCTATTGGATAAAAACCAGTATAAACAACAGGATTCATTTTTTTATAACCTTTTAATGATTCTAAAGTTGGGTTATTTACTAAAGTTATCGTATCTCCAACAGCCACATCTTTCGCTTCTCTAATAGAAGCGGCTATTCAACCCACTTCTCCAGATGTTAATTTTTTTCTCTTGACTTCTTGGGGTTTTTTTACACCAAGTTCTGTTACAGTAAATTTTTTATTATTTGATTTAAAGAAAAATTCATCACCGACTTTTATTTCGCCATCAAAAATTCTAGCCAAAAGAATAACACCTCTAAATGAATCAAAATAAGAATCAAAAACTAATGCTTTTAACGGTAAGGAATCGTCGCATTCTTTCGGAGCTGGAATGTGTTTTATTATAGCATCAAATACACCTTCAATATTTTGTCCTGTTTTGGCTGATATTAAAACTGCATCCGAAGCAGGAATACCAATAATATCTTCAATTTCTTTTTTTATTTTGTCAGGATTAGAAGAAGGCAAATCTATTTTATTAATAATAGGAATAATTTCCAATTCATTATCAATCGCTAAATATACGTTAGCTAATGTTTGAGCTTCTATTCCCTGTGTAGCATCCACAAGTAATAAAGCTCCTTCTGTTGCTGCTAAAGATCTAGAAACTTCATATGTAAAATCAACATGACCAGGCGTATCAATAAGATGAAATAAATAATCTTTGTACTCTATTTGTACTGCATTAAGTTTTATTGTAATTCCTCTTTCTTTTTCTAAATCCATAGTATCAAGGTGTTGAGATTTTAATGAACGAGAATCCACCGTTTTTGTATATTCCAATATTCTATCAGCGAGTGTACTTTTACCATGATCAATGTGTGCTATTATTGAAAAATTTCTTATTTTTGTCTTATCCATGTTTTAAATTATAAACAATTAAAACTAAATGATTGTTGTTTTTAGTCTTTTAATTGATAAAATTATTTTAATATGCAAAATGATGAAATACTTAATAAATGAAAAGATGGTTTAATAGAAGACAAAAAGGCTGTCAGAAAAATTTCTAAATTAACTATTTTGAGTGAGAACGACCTTTTCTTTGCAAAACTATTTTTTGATTCTAGAAAAATTATAGCAAGACTCGGAATTGGTTATGGAAAATTAAATAAACTCGTTATATCTTCAATTGCATATTCTTTTGGTGAAATTTTGAAACAAAATGAATCTGACAATAAGCAAATTGATATTCTTGTTTGCAGTGATGGATCTCCAGAAATAAAAATGTTTTTACAAAACATCGCTAGTGTTTTTACTGCGCAAAATTTAACTACCACCGCCTTTAAATCATATGCAGGATATGATAGTAAATTTATCCGTAGAACGATTAGAAAACTAGAAATTAGTGCCGGAATATTTATTGAAAGATCTATTTATAATGATGAAATATTCAATATATTTTTCATTGATTCTAATGGGAATTATTTTAACGAAGCATTCATTGAAAAAATTAAAAAAGAAATTGATAAACATGACATCTTTGAAATTGATTCAAAACCAGCCAAAGTTGATTTTTTATCAAATAATCGCATTATTAATGATTATATTCAAAAAATATTAACTTTATCAAATAGAAAAGGTGATCAAAGAAAAATGAAAATTTGTATTTCTAATTACAATAATGGAGTAACTGAAATTCTTAAAAAAACCCTTGGAAATATGGATTTCAACTATATTATCAATAATAAAATTAGTCCTGGTAATATTCATCAAAAGAAAAAGAGAAATGAAAAAGTTTTCCTTAATTTTTTTAAACGAGATATTTCTTTTGCAAAGAAAAATAAATGTGATATGCTTATGTGTCCTTCGAAAAATGGTTCTAGTTTAAGTATGTTTATAATAAATGGGAGACAAATATTTTACCTAGATGCAAACGAAATAACATTAATGTTTCTGAACTTTTTTTTAATCGAATTAAATATCAACACTAAAAAACTATCTAATTCCTATATAGGTACTGACATACCACCAATTCAAAGCATTAAAAACCTAATTAAAAAATACAACCTTGAGTTATCTGTTTCTGAGGAAGTCAAAATTATTGATGATAAATTCTTATTGTTCTTTTGAAATCAAGATTCCCAATTTATATTTGGAGAAAATAATTTAATAGAATTTGGTTTCCACCATTTAATCATTAAATTTTTGGAAATGATAAACTATTACAAAACTCAAAGATTAAATATTTCTTCTCAAAGAAATATTCTAGCAAAAATGTATGGTTCATATAAAACTCATATAATAATTGTTAATGATGAATTAGACAAATTATATTTATTTTTGGAAGATATTGATAGGTCTCATTTAAACAAGAAATTTCCTGTTGAAAATGTTATTATGTTTGAACATTCCAATATTTTAAATGAAAATCTTATTGCAAAAATCTTATTTAAAAATGAGATGGAATTATTTATAAAATTCAATTATTTAAATAAAAAAATTATTATTATTACAAGAATTAAAAATGAAAATTATAATATTTGAAATAAATATAGCAATACCAAAAATACATTTGTCAAAAATGTAAATTCATTAATTAAAAAAGGTTTAAAATCTTTTTAATTAATTGGTTTAATTTGTGAATTATAGTAATAATTAATAATATTATCTGATAAATTTGATGGAGTTGGATTTTCAAAAATTAATGTAGCGGGATTTTTACTGCACAATGTTATTAATTGTTTTAAGTTAAGAAATTTTCTTAAATCTTCTGTATCTATTAAGTTTTCAGATATTATTATTGCATGTGGCATTATGGACTCTATCAGCGTTATTGTTTCTGGAATAATATGCTCTACTCTTATTCCGAATTTTATTCCAGATTGTTTCAAAGTTGATGCTATTAATTCAAGATTTTGAATATTTGTTGACTCAATAAACTTAATAATAAAAATCATGCTCGGCAGTTCCTTAAGTTTGTCGATATTTTGTAAAATGATATAATCATTAACATCTATTAGATATTGATCTAAATTTTTAAATGTTTTTAACATATGATTAAAATATTCATTTTGAATATTTGGTAATATGTTTTTATTATCAACAATAATATCTGTTCAAAAATTAACAGGATATTCAAAATTTGGTTTTAAATATGTAGCAATAGTTGAATTATTTTTAGCATCTAATATAGGTATTTTAATAGATGATATTTTGTTATTTTTAATAATGTTATTTAGTATTGTATAATTATCCTTAAATTCTTCATATTCATTAAAAAAAATATTTTTAGCATTAAAATAAAATATTTTATTTAATTGAGTTGATTTTATAAGTGAAAAATATATTCTATTAATTATTTTTAATAAATCTTTTGAATTTACAAGATTTTTACTCTCAACAACAGCTACAGCATCGCAATAAGATGAAATATTTTTTGTGGATTTTATTTCTTCGTATTTTTTCAAAATTAATTTTAGTTGAATTTCAATTTCTTCATTTTTTTGTCCATACACAATCAAAATAACTATATTTTTAGAAACAAAAAAATCAAGATTTTTCATTTTTAGACTTTTAAATAATATTCTAATAAATTCTTGAAATGTTTTATGATTCCTGTCTCTTAAATTAAATGCTATGAATGATTTATATTGATGATTATCTTTAAATAATTCTTCTTTACTAATTATTCTTAAACCTATAGGCATTTTTTTGCCATAACTTCATTTAATTGTTGCATTCATATCGTTTTTTGTTTGAAAAAATTCCACCAATCATTGCACTTGATAACCTGATTCTCTTAAAGTCTCATTTTTAATTATAAATTTCACATATTTTCTGTTTGTTTTAATTGCATCCAAACCATTTAAAAATATTTCTTTATTTTCTTTGGATAAGTTAGATAAAAAATCATCTATGTCCATTCAACCTTCATTAAAAAATTCAATATTACTATTTCTATTAATATCTTTATCAATCACTGTAATTAAGTCTGATTTTTTTAATCTATTTTTTTTTAAATCAATATCAACAAGAAAAATACCAGTATTTGTTTTTAAGTTATCTTTGCTTTGATTCATAAATAAAAAAATTATTATAACAATCAAACCAAACACTCCTAATGAAAAGAATATGATGGAAAAACAAATAAATGTTTGCATTTTAATTTATCCTTTCTATGGATTTGTGGTTTTTCAAAAATTGCTTTATTCCCACTTCCTCTTTGTGAAACTTAATAGTCATTTTGTCACTTTCAATATCTAAAACAACACCTTCTCCAAAGGAAATGTGAGAAATAAAATCACCTATAATATAATTTTTATTGATTTTTATATCATTTTCAAAATTTCTAATGGCCGTTAAATCACTGACATGAGTCGAAAGATCAATTCCCATTTCTGATATAAATCTGGAAGGATATTTTTGGTTTGTTACATTAGCTATAAAATTTGTCCCACGAGCTCCAGATATAAAGAGTTTTTCTTTTGCTCTAGTAATAGCTACATACGCCAACCTTCTTTCTTCTTCCATCAATTCATTTCTTTTCTCTTCGTCATCTTCTTGTGATATTCTCGCAGATGGAAAGACATCCTCATTAAGACCTAATAAAAATACATTTTTAAATTCTAATCCCTTTGAAGCGTGTATTGTCATCAATGTTACAAAATTAATTGCTTCATCACCTAAATCTGATGACATATTCATTAATGATATTTCTTCTAAATAATCTTCTAATTTTAAAGTTGGATTTTTTGTTTCTCAAAGTTCTATTGACTTCAATAACTCAGTTATGTTCTCTAATTTTGAATCTGATTCAGTGTTATCTTCCTTAATTGAAGCTATATAATTAATCGAATTTAGGAAGGATTCAATTGTTTTGCTTATCGGTATCCCTCTTTCTATAAAAGATTTATGTCTTCTAATTTCATTAAGAAAATCAACAATCTTAGATTTAGTTTCTTTGGGAATAGGAAGTATTTTAAAATTTTTAATTAGTGCATCATATAGTGACATATTTTGCTCTTCAGCAAATTTAATTAGTTTCGCTTCGGTGGCAGGCCCTATTTTTCTTGCTGGAACATTCAATATTCTCTGTAAATGAATTTGAGAAGTTGTTTTTGATATTGTTCAAAGGAAAGAAATAACATCTTTTATTTCTATTCTTTCAAAGAATTTTTGACCTCCAAAAACTTTATGATTAATGGAATCAGCAATCAAACTTGACTCTATTAATCTAGAATAAAAATTTGATCTATAAAAAATGGCTATATCTTTTAATTGAACTTTGTTTCTTTTTAACTCATTTATCTGTGTAACAACTCACCTAGCTTCAGCTTCTTGAGAATAAGCATATTGAAATTGAATGGGATGACCATCATCATTATTTGTTTTTAAAGTTTTTGGCATCCTATCTTTATTGGACCTTATCAATTTATTGGCAGCATTTAATATTTTTTTAGTGGAACGATAATTTGTATCCATTGTAATTGTCAAAGTATCTTTAAAATCATTATGAAAATTATTTATTAAATTAATATCAGCTCCACGTCAAGAATATATTGTTTGATCAGGGTCTCCTACAATAGTGATATTTTTTAAATTTGATAATAACTTAATAATATTATATTGAATGACAGAAGTATCTTGAAACTCATCAACAAGAATGTAATCAAATTTTGACGACCAAATTTTTCTTATTTTTGGAAACTTAACTAATATTTTGTTTGTAAGGATTAGTAAATCGTCAAAATCAACATATTTTTTTGCGTTTACTTCTTCGCAATATTTTTTATAAATTTCGAATTTCAATGCTTCAGTATCATTTTTTAATTCTTCTTCATGTTTCTTATCTTCTTCATCAATAATAAGAGATATTTTGGTTTTTGAAATATATTTTAATGTCGAAGTGTATGAAAGTGTTGAACTAGATAAATCCATGTTTTTATATATTTTTCTCAATATATAAATTTGATCTGTGGAATCAAGAACAATAAATTTCTTAGGATAATCTAAATTTTCTATTTCTGATCTTAGAAATTTATAGCACAATGCATGGAATGTTGAAATATTTGCTAAATTGCCTTCATCACCAATAATATCAATAACTCTTAATTTCATTTCATTTGCGGCTTTATTGGTAAAAGTAAGCGCCAATATTTTAGATGGAGCTATGTTCATTTTTTTAATTAAATAAGCTATTTTTTTAGTTAAAACACCGGTTTTTCCAGATCCGGCACCCGCTATAATTCTAAGTGGACCATCATTTTTTAAAATTGCTGCTTTTTGTTCTTTATTTAGATTTTCAAATATTTTTTCCTCAAAATCATTCATTTCTTTTTTATTCATATACCAAGCCTTTCATGCATTAATCTTTTCAAATTAGTTTTTGTTTTATTGTTTTTTCTTTTTTTAGAAATTTATTTGTTTCATCAAACACTTCCACATCTTTATTTAAATATATCATTTTTGTATTTATCATTTTATCAACAATACTATACATATTTTTATTCATATTTATCGAAATAATTGATAACATATTGAGAAAAATTATTATACCTGATGTTGTTGATGGAATTGCTATTAAAGCTGCTTCTCAAGGTTCTAACTCTATTTTTCCATCTTGTTGATTTGATATGTCTGACATTTTTTGTGCAAGAGATGGACTGATGAAACTCATCGATATTAATATACTGAATATTCAAAGAAATCCATAAAATTGATTTTTTTTAAGAACCATTAATCATACAGGATTTTCTTCATTAAGTGAAATTAAGTTTATCCTACAAATCAACATACCAATAGTTCTTCCTTTTAATAAAATCGGTATCCCAATAAATAAAATTAGAATTTCAAATATAATTAGTGACATTCAAACATAATAACCTCAAGTTATTATGTTAAGAGTTTCTGTACTTTGATTAATGGCGATAAGTGATAGAGGTATAGCAATTCCACAAAATAATATTAAATCTATCAATATTGATAAAACCCTAATTCAAAATCCAGCTGTTTTTTTTATTATTTTCATATCTTTTATTCTCTAAGTATTTTGATTATTCTAGACCATTCATTTGGTGGATGTGATTTATTAAGATATTCTGTTTCTAATAAATTTAACATCATATACATATTGGTGTAGTTAAATGAATTAAATTCCTGTAATCTAAGTTTTTTGTTTTTAGCATGTATTTTGTTAGTTAGTGTTGTATTAACACCATTTCTCAATAAAGTATTAATCAATTTTTTATGACTATACAATAATGGAACAAACATCTCTTCATAAAAAACGCTAACATACTCAATTTCTTGAAGAAATTTATTTTTTAAAATATATTTTTCTCTTATGTTTTTTAACTCTTTGTAAAAATTAGAATAATTAGGTAAATCTTCTTTAAAAATGATTATATTGCAAAAAACTTTATCAACATAAACATATGTTTCTGCATATAAAAAAAGCATATAAAGAAACTCTAAAGATAAATGAGAACTGGTTTCTATATAATTTGTTTCCTCACTTACCAAATTAGCTAAAGAAACTTTGAATAATTTATTTGAAATGAATGGAAAAGCGAATGCTATAACTCTTGGAAATTTAGATATTTCAAAAACATGATTTTGTTTTAGGTTGCATCTTTTTCTAGGAACTCAATTTTCAAAACCTTTAAATGAAGCCTTGAACTCAAATATATCTACATCCGGCTTATTATTAATAATTGTCGATAAGTTATTAACAAAATTTTTGGCAAGTGGTTCATTAGGATTTAAAATAATAGCATGTGTTCCTGAAGCTCTTTTAGAACCCTCTATAATAGTTTCATTAAAACCTATTTTTCTTGTTGTAAAAATGATTAGTAGTTTGATATTTGGTATTTTTTCTATTTCTTCAAATTTATTTGATAAATCTTTTGAAAAATTATTAGTGAAAATTATTAATTCAAAAATTTCAGATTTTTGATCTAAAATACTATTTAAAAAATGTTTATGAATTTTATTAGAATAAATTGGTGTGATTAATGTTATCATTTTCACCTTCCTTATATTATTTATAAAATACATTTATATATTTTATAAATTATATCACAAACTACATTTTTAAATTCCCTGTTGTTCTTGGGTATGGCAAAACATCTCGAATATTTTCAATTCCAGTCACATACATAACTAATCTTTCAAAACCTAATCCGAATCCTGAAGAACCAGAATCACCAAACCTCCTAAGATCTAGATATCATTTCAAATCTTCTTCATTAATGTTTAGACTTTGCATTCTTGATTTTAATATGTCTAACCTAGTTTCCCTTTGTGATCCACCAATTAATTCTCCTATTCCTGGAACTAATAAATCAAATGCTGCTACTGTTTCTCCATCATCATTTAAATGCATATAAAAAGCTTTTAATTCTTTAGGATAGTCAATAACTGCAACAGGACATTTGAAGTGAATTTCTGCCAAATATTTTTCATGTTCTGAATTTAAATCCATTCCAAATTCAATTTTGGAATTTTCAAACTTGAAATTTGATTCTTTCAATATTTTTATAGCATCTTTATATTTTATAATTTGCAATGGATTTTCAAGATATAAATTGATGCTTTTCAATAATTTATTATCACTTTTATCATCTAAAAATTCAAATTCTTCTACATGTTTATCAATTGTTTTTTTAATAATTATCTTCAGCATATTATCAGCAAATCTAATAATATC
>CAMRBO010000006.1 GCA_947040465.1 uncultured Mycoplasma sp. | reverse complement strand
TTTGGCATTGACAGTTACAACTTTGTCAGAAACAGTTGATCAAGGATTCAAGAAATTAAATAAAAGACTTGACAAAGTAGAACTTAGACTTGATAATATTGAAAAGGATGTAGCGGAGTTGAAAGTTGATGTAGCAGCAATCAAGAATTGTCCAACAATTAAAATAGAACTTGATTTGTAAAAATTGAAAGAAATAGAAGTTTATAAATTATAATAGATATAAAAAACAAGAAATTATAATTTCTTGTTTTGTTTCACTATTTTAAAAATAATATTATTATTTTTTAGTTGATATCTTTTTAACTGAGTGGATTTTCGCCACCTTAGGAGTTATAATACGTTCAGGATAAACTGATACAATTTTCTTGTTTCTTTTGTCTCCATACTTGATATATCCATCAATTAATGAATATAATGTATCATCATTTCCACGACCCACATTATCTCCGGGGTGAATTTTAGTACCTCTTTGTCTAAAGATTATTGATCCAGCATTTCCATATTGACCATCACTTAATTTTCAACCAAGACGTCTACCTGCGGAATCACGTCCATTCTTACTAGAACCAGCTGCTTTTGTTTTTGCCATATTCTATCACCTAACCTTTCATCTCAATTATTTTTACACGTGTATATGGTTGACGATGACCAAGTTTTCTTTTATGTGTTGATTTAGCATTATGACGATAAACCACAATTTTTTTGTGTTTCCCTTGTTTTTCAATAATTCCTGTAACTGTTGTTTTTTCTAAAAAAGGTGCTCCAATTTTATCTCCCAAAACTAAAATTTCATCAAAAATTACTTGGTCTCCTGCTTCTCCTGCTATTTTTTCAATATAAATAGTGGAATCTTTTTCTACAAGTAGTTGCTTACCACCTGTTTTAATTATTGCAATCATTGCATCTCCTAAATTTTAAATTCTCATCCTGAAGGCGACTAAGTCTTAAGCCTCTTTGGTATGGTTACAAAAAGTAACTTAAAAGCATTATACAAATAATTGCCAAAAAATGAGTGATTTTTTAGTTTTTTTAAAAAATATAAATATTTATAAAATTAAATTTTAGAAAATATTGATTATAATTAAATTTATAATTTAGGAAAAGATTAGGTGATTATGGGGATATATTTAGGGATTTTTACAATAATAAGTGTTATGACTATTTTATTTTTCAATAAATTCTTCAATAAAATATTTAACAATTATTATTTTATGGCAATTTTTGGAATAATTTTCTTCATTTATTTTTGAGTAATTAGATATCAAGAAGATTTATTAAATTTTATCACTGGAACATCAAATGTAAATGGTGATCATAATAATGCGTTAGATAGTAATCAAAATAATATCAAAGCTTCTAAAGCATTGTTGCTAGACCTTTGTCCATTTGTTGCCTTCATATTACCTTTATTATTAACTTTTGATAGAGGAAGAAATATACTAAAAGCAGTTGCTCCTTATGCATTTTTTGGGGGAGCTATTACAATTTTTGGACAAATTATGAGTGAAGACATACCTACTAGCAATAATTTCTACTGAGTGACTAATCCTTGAGACTTCATTTTTGGTAATAAAGGTTATTTTTTAATGCACTTTTTCTCAATGATTATTTCAACAATAATATTAATGAATTCTAAGGGATTTGGTTGAAATGGAGTTGCTGGAACTGTGTTTTTTCCACTAGCATACTTTTCATATGTAATGATAATGGTTACGATATTTGATGTAAAACAAAATGCAACTGGTTTAGTTGCCTATGATTGATTATATGGTCAATACAATATAGTGTATAAAATATTCGGAGAAATTGGGTTCCCTCAAGTTACAATTATTTGTTACTCTCTTGTTGCTATATACATATTTTTCTGAATATTTTTAAGAAATATTTTAATATTTGAAAATAGGTGAAAACACCCTAAAATGATTGTTTTCCCAAGGATATCAACATCTATAAGATGTTTTTTCAATAAAATAAACAATGCTATTTCAAACATATAATTCTTATAGTATATAATTTTCATTATGTTTAAACTTATTTATAAAGAGAAAGGTATTTCCAGTTTCAAAGCAATTTCAAATTTTGCCAAAGAAAACAATATCAAAAAGATAGGCCATACCGGAACTCTTGATCCAATAGCTACAGGATTACTACTAGTTGCTACTGATGATGATACAAAATTAATTGAATACATTACAAATAAAAATAAAACCTATATTGCTGAAGCTACATTTAATATTGAAACTGACTCTTACGATGGAGAAGGTAAAATTGTCAATCAATATAATAGAAATATTACTTTAGAAATGATTCAAAAAGTTATTCCATCATTTATTGGAAAAATCGAACAAATGCCACCAATTTTTTCTGCAAAAAAAGTTAATGGGAAAAGGGCATATGAATTAGCTAGAGATAATAAGGAAGTTATTTTAAAATTAGTAAAAGTTGAAATATATAATTTGAATATTATCTCATTCAAAAATAATAAATTAAAATTTGAAGTCAGCGTTTCAAATGGAACATATATTAGGTCGTTAATTCATGATTTAGGAAAAGCTGTTGGAACAGGCGCATATATGTCAGAACTAGAAAGAACGGTTGTACACGGTTTAGATAAAACGTTTACAAATATAGGCTATGAAATGCTAATTGATTTACCATTCATTAAAATAGGAAATTTATTATTGTCTCAATTATTAAATGGTCAAATTACTTTTATTGAAAAAGAAGACAATAAATATGGGTTAGTATCTGAAACTAAAAGCGATATTATTGGTATTATTGAAATAAAAGACAAGCAAGTTATAAATAGAAAAATGTTTGGAAATCGGATAGGTAAAGATAATGTATAAAATGATTGTATTTGATATAGATGGAACATTAATGAAATACAAGGTTGACAATCACGTATTTGAACCAAAAATATTAGACATGTTTAAAGAGTTGAAAGATAACGGTTACATTGTTGTTGTGGCGACAGGAAGAGATTATGTTTCTATTGGAAATTTACACTTATCAGATAATATTGATTATTTTATAGGTGCTAATGGTTCTTTTATATTTGATGCAAAATTAAAGAAAAATATTTGAAATACAAAACTTTCCATTCGAGATTTTGAAAGTTATAAAAATGAAGTTATTGATAAAAACATTAGAGAAATAAATAACATTATTTTAAGTGATGATGAAAATGTTTATGTTCATTCTTACGAACAACTTGAAGGTCATTGATTTTGAAAAAGTTTTTATGAAAAATTCAAAAATTTCGATACTTATTCTCACCAAATGAATTTAGAACAATTTCACCTAATCACAATCAATTGTATGGATAAAAACATGATTAATATTTCGAAGGATTTTTTTGAAAAAAATAACTCTTCATTATCTGTTCAAGCATTTTGAGATAAAGGTTTTTTTGTGTCAGAAAAAAATTTAAATAAAGCACAAACAGTTGAAAGATTAGCAAAAAAATTAAATTTTAAAAATGAAGAAATAATTGCTTTTGGCGATGGAGAAAATGATTTACAAATGATAAAAATGGTTGGTATGGGTATTGCAATGGAAAATGGAATTGATGAATTGAAAGAAATAGCAAACGACATCGCCAAAAGCGTTGAAGAATATGGAACATATCAAAAGTTGAAAGAATTAGGAATTATCTAAAATGAATATTTATAATTTCAATTATAAACACAAAGAACTTAATGAAGTTTTTGAAAATAACTCTACATTATTAATAGGTAAATTTGATATTTTTCATATTGGTCATAAAGAATTATTAGATAAAGCAAAAGAATTATCTAAAAAAAATGGAAATCAAATCGGTACTACTTTATTTGAAAATAATAAAAAAAACGAAATAGTTCAAATTGAGAATAGATTAAAAAACTTGGCAGAATTGGGTTTTGATTTTGTCATACTAATTAAATTCGATTTTGACTTTAAGTCATTGAATGCGAAAGATTTTGTAAATCACATTGTTAAAAAATATAAAATTGAAAATATTGTGGTTGGAAAAGATTTTAAATTTGGATTAAATAGAATGTGATCATCTAATGATTTACAAGAATATTTTAAAAACACATTTGTATGTGATATCAAAAAAATCAATAATATCAAAATTTCTTCATCATCAATAAGAGAAATGATTACCACCGGAGAAATAAGGTTGGTTAATGAAATCTTGTCATCCAAATATAACCCTATAATAAAATACTCTAATAATAAATTCATTTGAAATAACAACTTAGTTAAACCTCATAATGGAATCTTCTATATTAAAATAGATATAAAAGATTATTGATATCATGGTTTACTCCATATTTCAATAAAAAATGATGATAGTATTGTTTTATTGAATTATGATGATAGTTTAATTGATGATTTTTATACAATTCAAATAATTGAAGAATCAAGAATAATAGTAAATACAAGATTTGATAGCATTACAGAAGAAGATAAAAAAAATTGTCTTGAATTTTTTTATCATTTGCAAAAAAACAAGATATAATTTATTTTAACATTAAGGTTATTTTTGGTTTATATATTTAATTAATATTTGCTGAGTTTAACGTGTTTATGAAGGAGAAAGCAAACCATGGTTTCAAAAGAAAGAAAATTAGAACTTATAACTGAATTCGGAGGAAATAATAAAAACTCTGGTTCAATAGAAGTTCAAATAGCTATATTAACAGAAGATATTGAGAATTTAAAACCCCATTTTTTAATTAATAAAAAAGATTTACATTCTAGAAGAGGGTTTATTTCAAAAATTGAACAACGTAAAAAATATCTTGTATACTTAAAAGACAATAACTATGAAAGTTACTCAACATTAATTGCGAAACTAGGAATTAGAAAGTAATTTATTAAATTTTGAAATTTGGCAAAAAAATCATCTCAATATTTGGACGAGATACTAATTTAATAAAAACAATGAATTATGTTGCCACTAGTGATTATGATGAAAGCTATTTAGAAGTTGATAAAATTAAGAAAATTAAATTTTTTAAATGATTTTATCTTGCTTTTATTTTGTGTGCTGTTTCAATTTCATTTGTTCCATTACTTGCAGGAGAATTAATAACTGATAACAAAAACCTTATATTAGGTTTGAATGTTATTATGTTTGTTATTTTTTCCTTAGATTATTCTTTTAGGTGGATAACATATAGTTATAGAGCTAACAAAATGTCAAAATATCCTTTTATATTTTTCCCTTTTACAGGAGTTTCTATAATAATGATTTTTGGAATATTACCTTCATTTCTAATATTGTTTGCTCCATTAGTAGAAAATTTATGAAATAGTGATGTGTTAGATAGTTTTGTTACCACATTGTCTTCTCTTGTGATTTTGCAATTGGGAAGATTACTTTTATTGTTAAATGTTTTCCCACCATTTAGAATATTTACAAATATTTTTCAAAAACAAAGAAAGATCTTATTATATGTTTTTCTTTTTTTAATTATATCAACATTATTATTTTCAATAATCCTTTATAGAGCAGAAGTTACAAGTAATGATAAAATTAATAATTTTTGAGATGCATTCTACTTCACAGTTATCAGTATATGTACTATTGGATATGGAGACATAGTCCCAATTACAACTCTTGGAAGAGCGATGGTCATTATTTTGGCTTTTGTGGGTATTGCCATTTTCACAATACCTTCAGCAGTTATAGCTGCAGGATTTTTGGAAGAAATGCAAAAAAAGAATGATGAAAATGATAAAAAAATTGAAAAAAAAGAAAAGCGTAGTTTGTCTATTTTAGAAAAAACTTTTTTAAAAAGTGTTAAAAAAGTTAAAAAAGTTAAAACTAATAGTAAGAATAATCAAGGTGAAAAAGGGGATATTAAAAAAGAAACAATTGATATTACCGATGATAAAGCAAAATAAACAAATATCAAATTTATAGTATATCAATTGAGATAATGTATTTTCAATTATAATTATCTTGAAGTGAAGGTTTATATGTATTCAAAAATTAATTTAAAAGATGAACAAATTGAAGAAGCGATAAACAATGAATTGCAAAGGCAAAAATCACATATTGAATTAATTGCTTCAGAAAATTATGTTTCAAGTGATATTTTAAAAGCAACAGGTTCTATTCTCACCAATAAATATGGAGAAGGTTATCCAGGGAAACGTTACTATGATGGATGTCAAAATATAGATGATATTGAAAATCTTGCAATAGATCGTTTAAAAAAATTATTTAATGCCGAATTTGTAAATGTTCAACCACACTCTGGATCAAGTGCAAATGCAGCCGCTATTGCCGCCTTAGTTCCAAAAGGGTCAAAAATATTAGGTATGAGCCTTTCCTCAGGAGGGCACTTAACGCATGGTTACAAAATAAATTTTTCTGGTTATTTTTATGAAACCTATTCTTATGATGTAAATAAAGATGGTTTTTTAGATTATGATGAAATTATGAAAATTGCAAAAGAAATTAAACCTGATTTAATCATTTGTGGGGCTTCTGCATATTCAAGAATAATTGATTTTAAAAAATTTAAAGAAATAGCTGATTTTGTTGGGGCAAAATTAATGGCTGATATTGCTCACATTGCCGGAGCTGTTGCAACAAAACTCCATCCTACGCCATTTGGATATGCTGATGTAATAACATCAACAACCCACAAAACTTTAAGAGGAGCTAGAGGAGGAATCATTATGACAAACGATTCTTCAATTGCTCAAAAAGTTAATAGTTGAATATTTCCTGGATATCAAGGAGGTCCTTTATTCCATTCTATCGCTGGCAAGGCGATAGCATTCCAAGAAGCCTTAGATCCTAACTTCATAGTATATCAGAAACAAATTTTGAGCAATTCCATTGCTTTTGCGGATGAATTCCTAAAATTAGGGGGTAAGATTATTTCTGGAGGAACAGATAATCACTTATTTACAATAGATGTCAAATCAACATATCATTTAACTGGTAAAAAAGCATCCGATCTATTACAAAGTGTGAATATTACTGTAAATAAAAATACAATACCCCAAGAAACTGAATCTCCACAAGTTACAAGCGGCATTAGAGTCGGAACTCCTGCAATGACTACAAGAGGATTAAGGGAAACGGACTTTAGATCTCTTGCGAATATGATTCACAATATTTTATCTAAACCTGAAGATGAAATAATTAAAAAAAATGTTTTATCAAATGTTCATAAAATTACTAGAAAATTTAAATTGGAGAGATAATGAAAGCATCATATACTAAAATAATTATAAAAAACAATGTTAGAATTTATGTGTCTGATTATCAAAAAATTGCTCAAGATATTTTAAAAATTCACAAATATACGCCCTTGGCATCTTTAATATTAGTTAATGGAATTTCGACATTTGGAGTATTAGGATTTCTTTATGATATTGAAAAAATTTCTATTTTAATGAAAACCACAGGACCCATAAAGACTTTTGTTTTAGAATTAAAAAATAATGAAATTAGAGCATTGCTTGGTAATGGAACGGTTGAAACCGAATATGATGAAAACGGATTATATAATGATATTCCTTTAATACTAGGAATAGGTGATGAAGGTTTAGTGAGAGTAAGTCGATTTATAAACGGAACACCATATACTTCTGAAGTCCCGCTAGCTAATGGAGACATGATTACCGATCTTGTTTATTACTTAAATAAATCTGACCAAGTATATTCAGGTATTATAAATGATGTTTGATTAAATGAAAAAAATCACTTAAAAGTTGATAGAGCAAAATCAATATTTTTCCAATTAATGCCGAATCATACAGATGAAGATGTTTCATGAATTGAAAATTTAATTAAAAATAATAACTTAAAAGATATTGAATTAAATGATTATATAAATATAATTGATGGCGAAGAATTGAAACATAATGACATTATTGCAAAATGTTCTTGTACCTCAGAAAAAATGTTAGATGCCATAAACTTATTATCCACAGTAGATAGAGAAGAATTGGTTGATGAAGAAGAAGATATTGAAGTAAGATGTGATTTCTGTTTAAAATCTATTAAAATTAAAAGCAATACTATAAAATAAAGCAAATAAAATGAGTTTTTTTATACAATATTTAAATGTTCATTTTTGTTCAAAATAGTTCAAAAATGTTATAATAATCAAAGGAAGGAATAATGAGTCAAGTAGTTTTAGAGAGTATTAAGAAAATAATAAGAGAACAAAAAATTGTGAAACCTAAGGATATTGAAAATAAATTAGAATTAAAAACTTCAACATGTCGAAGATATTTAATTCAATTAGAAGAATCTGGATTTATCAAAAGAGAATTTGGTGAAATCATTTATAATATTGATAACTATTTCACAGTTGATAAAGATGCTAAAAATGAAATTTTCAAAAACACATCCATTAAAAGAAAATTAGCAAAAAAGGGAGCTATTTTAGCAAAAGAATATCCTGTTGTATTTATAGATGCAAGCTCAACAAACTATTATTTATTTGAATATTTAGACAAAAATAAAATAATTTATACAAATTCATTACTTAATGCAAGCTATGCAATAAATAATCAATTTTCAAAAGTAAATATTATTTCTGGATTAGTAAAAAATAAAACAATGACAATAATCCCAACAAATACAATAGAATTGGAAAGAATAAGATTTCCTATTGCATTTATTGGGGTTAACACTATTTCAACCAAAAATGAGTTAATGACAACTGAAATTAATGAAGGAATGACTAAAAAATTTATATCTGAACAAAGTGATTTTGTAGTGATTTTGGCAGAAAAAGAGAAATTCAATCACACAAGTGTTTATGATTTTACAACTAGCACACATACATTAGTAATCACAGATAAAATGGATTGACCAAAAAACAATAATTTCAACTTAATTAACATAGAACAAAAATAAGGAATAAAATGAAAATAGAAAATTTTTTAAACGAAAAAGTTAGTTTTTTCAATTTGGAGTTTTCAACAAAAAATGATGCATTAGAATATTTTTCATCTCAACTTGTTGAAAAAGGCTTTGGAAAAAATGAAAAGAAAATACTTTTAGCAGCTTTAAAAAGAGAAGAAGAATTCTCGACTGGAATAGGTAGTGAAATAGCTGTTCCTCATATTAGAATTCCAGAAATGAAAACTTCTGTTTTATTATTTGCAAAAGTTAAACCAATGAATTGAGAATCTATTGATAATCAAGATATTAAATACATATTTTTTATTGCGCTAAACAATAAGGATAATGTTCATATTGAAATATTATCTGAACTAAGTAAAAATTTAATGGATGAAAACTTTTTAAAACAATTAGAAGACATTTCCACATTTGATGGATTAATAAATCTTTTTAATAGCACATCACATGAAGATGAAATAATAGAAGAAGTAGATGGTGATTATGATGTTGTAGGTATCACAGCATGTCCGACTGGTATTGCACATACATATATGGCTGCTGAACAACTAAAGAAAAAAGCTCAAGAAATGGGAGTCAAGATAAAAATTGAAACTCAAGGGACTGAGGGTGGTAGAAATATTTTAACAGAGGATGAAATCAAGAATTCTAAAGGAGTTCTTTTAGCCATTGATAGAGCTATCGACTTAGATAGATTTATAGATCATCCCAATGTAATTGAAACGACCACAAGAAAAGTAATTAAAAATCCAGAATTAGAAATTAATAATATTTTAGAGAAAAAAGGCGCCAAATTAAAAGGGGGGGTTTCTTCAGGGACTAATAGTGACAATTTAGCTGGTTTTAATTTTGATAAATTTGGTACAAGAATTTTTAAGGCAATGTTAACTGGAGTATCTTACATGTTACCTTTCGTTATATTTGGTGGAATTATGATTGCTATTGCTTTTATAATAGATATACC
Organism: uncultured Mycoplasma sp.; assembly: GCA_947040465.1. Lineage (GTDB taxonomy): Bacteria > Bacillota_I > Bacilli_A > Mycoplasmatales > Metamycoplasmataceae > UBA710. The sequence goes on along the minus strand of CAMRBO010000006.1, from coordinate 10,754 downwards.
AAATGCTGGTAGTCCTGATTTCGGAACAGTAAACGATGTTGCTTATTGATTTAAAACACTAGGTGGAATATCATTTAGTATGATGGTTCCGATGTTAGGTGCATATATTGCATATGCTCTCGTCGGCAAAGTCGGGTTATTGCCTGGTTTTATAACTGGATTCATTTCAGCTGGAGCGTTTTTATTTAGAGGAGAAGGGTGATTTGGAACTCCTGCATCTTCATCTGGTTTTTTTGGTGCTATAGGTGGTGGAATACTGTCTGCGGTTCTGATTATATTAATGATGAAATATATAGTTTCAAAAATGCCAAAAAGTCTAAATGGAATTATGCAAATATTAGTTGTGCCTTTTATTGGAACATTAATAATTGCAGCTTTATTTTGAATAATTAATATCCCCCTTCTATATTTAAATTGAGGATTTACATTATTTTTAAATATCTTTCAAGGAAATAATAATCTTGCAATAATACTTGGGTTTATTGTTGGAATAATGATGGCAACCGATATGGGTGGACCGATAAATAAAGCAGCTTATGTTTTTGCGGTAGCTACTTTAGAAGAAACTGCCGGTTCAGGAACATATGTAATGGCTTCTGTAATGGCAGCAGGAATGGTTCCACCATTAGGAATAGCAATTTCAACAGCATTCAATAAAAAACTTTGAACAAAAGAAGAACGAGACGCTGGGATGGCAAACTGAATAATGGGATTCAGCTTTATAACTGAAGGAGCTATTCCATTTGCTGCCAAAAATCCTAAAGTAATCATTCCCGCTTCAATGATCGGAGCGAGCATTGCAGGAATGTTATCGGCAGCTTTCGGAATAACTCTTGCAGCACCACATGGAGGAATATTCGTATTCGCCCTTGTAAAATCAACTTTATTTACAGATCCTGGACTTTCAATTGGTTTAGGAATAACTTTGTACTTAGGAGCCATAATACTAGGATCGATTATTACTGCAATTATGATAAATTTATTTACTAAATTATTCAATAAAAATAAAGGACAAGGAAATTCTAAAATAGGAATAGAAAACAAAAAAAGTTTTTACAACAAGAATAAAAAAGAAAATATTAGTAAAATGAATATTTTTGAAAATAAATCAACTATTAGAGATAAAATAAAAGTATGTTTTATACAATAACTTTCTCACCCTCTATTGATTTCCTAATTGAAACTGACAAACAATTTGATAGAAATGGACTAACAAGATATGAAGAATCATCTTTATTAGCTGGAGGTAAAGGGATTAATGCTTCAATCATTTTAAATAGGTTAGGTTTTGACACAACAGCTATCACATTTTTAAAAGGTTCAATGTCTAATATAATATCGACACAATTGAAAGAAGAAGGCATCAAATTAATATCTATTCCTAGCGAGAATGAAACTAGGATTAATGTAAAATTCAATAATCAAATTAATAACTTTGAACTTAATGGACCAACATCACTTATAAACGCAGATTCTGAATCTAAATTAATGAAATTAATTTCAACACTAAATGAAGATGACGTTGTCTTTATAATGGGTAAATCAAATATGATATTAGTTGAAAAACTTGTTAAAGAGTTAAGTGAAAAAAATATTAAATTTGTTCTTGATATTGATTCTAAAGAAATTATGAAATTATTAAAATATAAACCTTTTGCAATAAAACCAAATTTATCAGAACTAGAAAACCTTATGGGAGTAAAAATAAAAAAAGAAAAAGATATTATAAAGCATGGACAAACATTAATAGCATCTGGATTACAAAATTTACTCATCTCTTGCGCTGATAAAGGATCCTATTTTATAAATAGAAACAAAATTCTAAAAATAGAAACTCCGAAATTGAGAGTTATTAACTCATCAGGAGCTGGAGATAGTATGTTAGCGACTTTTGTTGCAAATTACATTGCAACAAACAAAGAAGAAGATTCATTCATACTAGGTAATGCTGCAGGAATGGCAACAGTCACTTCTAAATGACTTGGTTCTTCCAAAATGATTAACCACTATAAAGATACTCTTGAAGTAATTAAGATTAAAAAATAGGGAATTCCCTATTTTTTAATCTTTAAATTTCATATTTTTCAGGATGTTTTTTCATCATCATTTCAACAAATTCTTTTTTTGGTAAATGTCCATATTTAATCATTAATTCAAAACACTCTTTATATTCATTTCAAGCTCAATCAACATTTTCAAATCCAGGAATTCTCGTAATTCCTTCTCTTTTTCAATTTTTGTAAGTTTTAAAAAAAGTTTCTATTTCTAATAATCAATTTTGGTCAATGTCATCTAATGTATTGATGTGATCCAACCTATAATCATCATTATGAACAGCAATTAATTTAGTGTCAGTTTCTCCATCATCTATCATTCTCATAGCGCCAACAATTCTCGCTTCTAATTGAACTCCAGGAACAAATTTTTCAGGAGAATAAACTAAAACATCTAATTCATCCCCATCTCAATCAAGAGCAGTTTCAATAAATCCGTAATTTGCAGGATAAACAAAACCATCTCTCAATATTCTATCTACTGCTATTTTTTGAGTTTCACGATTATATTCATATTTGATATTTGATTTTAGAGGAATCTCTATTATTACTTTTATTATTTTTTTTTCCATATTTACTTATTTTACAATAATTTAGATGTATATTATGTATAATTTTTATATAAATATGAATATGAGTAATTCACCAATAAATATTAACCTAGTAAACGGTTATAAAGTGGAAGATATAGTTCTTTGAACTGTCGGTATTTTTCTTGCTGTTATTTCAATAATTTTTTCAGCTCTTTCATATTATTTTTCTAACAAATCAACAAAATTAATGACCGAACTTATGCAAATAACTTGAGTTACTTCTGAAACAGATAAGTTTTTTTTTGTTAACATGAAAAATGTTAAACACAAAAATAATAAGGCTTTGTTTTTACTTAGATCACAAACTGAAATTTCTTACGAACAATACGTTTCGAATTCTTTAGGTTCAAGAATTGTCCACATCAATAAAGAAACTATAGACTTTTTAATGAAAACAAAATACAAGGATATTATGAGCAAATATTCTGAAGACAAGAAAATTTGTGATGACATGTTTTTTAACGCTGTTAAAATAGACAAAATTACTTCATTATCAACCGATATTATTCCTAATAATGAAATTGCTAAATTAATAGAATATCACAAAAGTATTGCTAATTTTGTCTCATATATTTTAAGCGAATATACAAAATTAACAATATAAAACAAAAAAACTCTTCTTAAAGAAGAGTCGGTATATATCTATATATGGTGCCCGAGACTGGACTTGAACCAGCACGTCCAATACGGACCAGGGATTTTAAGTCCCCTATGTCTACCATTTCATCACTCGGGCAAGTTGAAATAAATTCTTTTTTATTATACTATAATTTAACTATTAAAATTAAAAAATGATAACAAAATAAGAAGAAAAGAATTACAAAAAAATATAGATTTATATATCATTATTGAATTTATTAAAATTATTACAAAAATAAATATTTAGAATTATTTAAGGAAAATTTTATATAATTTTAATTATGAATATTAAAGACATTTTAGTAAAGCAAATTGAATTAAATGAGCCGATAATAAGAAACCATTCTATTGATATAGAGGTTTTGCAAAAAAAACAAATACTTGCTTTAATAGTAGAAATAAGTGAATTAGCAAATGAAATCCAACACTTCAAATATTGGAAAAAGAATATCAAAATAAATAGTGAAAAAATAATAGAAGAATATTCAGATGGAATGCATTTTTATTTATCTTTTGGATTGGATTTAAATATGACGAATGATATTGAATCAATTATTTTTTCAGACGACATGACATTACAATTTTTAGAAATATATAATTCAATTTCTATATTTAATAAGGAATACAATTTAGAAAATTTTAACTATGCGTTCGGTTTATTTCTTGGTCTTGGAAAATTATTGAAATATAGTGATAAGGAAATAAAAATGGCCTATTTGAAAAAAAATGACATTAATTTTAGCAGAATTAAAAATCAATACTAAACATAACAAATATTTAATAGAAATTTTAATCGCTTGTTAAAAAGTTCTAAAATATATTCTCTTAAATCATTCATTAGTGTTATAATGTATATACATTTTAATAAGGAGTTCAATATATGAATATAGAAAAATACAAAAGCCCTGGTTGAAAGCAACTTAAGGATTTGAATGCAAAAGAAATAAAACTTATTATTATTAATATAATTTTAGTTGCAGTAATGATGATTGCTTCAATAATCGTTTGGAGTGTTCCTGCTATTGCTGATATAGGAGTAATAATTTTGTTGGTTATTACCATTCCATTAGGTATTTGATCTTTTGTTAATTTCATTCTTTTTGTAATAATTAAAGTTAAGCAATTTTCTGCATGAGGAACAATATCTCAAGAAGAACAAAACGAAAATCAAAATATTTTCATTTTCTTAATTCTTTCAATATTTTTTGCATTTATCTTTACAACAGTATTATTTTATACATTTAAAAACATGCAATTTGTAGATAATAAAAACGAAACAACAGGAATTAATGATGAAAATTTAACTAACAGCGCTAATGTTGAAAAAACTCTTGACATTAAAACGAATGAAAAAACAGATGAAGTAAGGAAGGAAAATATTTCATCAAAAATTTCAGAACTAAAAGATCTTAAGGAATTACTTGATAGCAAGTTAATTACTCAAGAAGAATTCGATACAATGAAAGCAAAAATATTGGCAAAATAAATATATATAAAATATATACAATAAAAAATCTCAATTTTATATTGAGATTTTTATTTAGTTTTCTGATTTTGATTTTCTATCTCATAAAGTATAAATGGATTCATTCAAATCTAAATTATTATAAATTATTTGAAATAGACATTCAACGATTGGCAAATCTAATTTTTCTTGAACTCTTATTTTTTCAACAATTTTAATTGCATTTATTCCTTCAAGAGTAATTGATGACGAAAGCGCTTTTTCTTTATCTTTAACAAAATTTCTTCCAAAAGTGTAATTTCTAGAAAGATCAGACATCGAAGTTAAGATTAAATCACCAAGTCCAGTAAGTCCCATAATAGTTTCTGGTTTACCACCTAAATATTTGTTGAAAATTGAAAGTTCGTGAACACCCCTAGTTATAAATGCTGCAGTTGTGTTTATTTTAAATCCGTACTCGGTCAGCATTCCAGAAGCGATAGCTAAAATATTTTTATAAATACCACCCGCTTCAGCGCCAATAACATCAGTTTGAGTATAAACTTTAAAATAATTATTAGAAAATAATCTTTGAACTTCTTCACATAAGTTTATTGAGTCAGAAACAGATGCAACTATTGTTAAGCCCTTAGCAACGATTTCTTCAGCATATGAAGGACCAAGAATACTAACAACACCTCTAATATTAGGATCATTTTTTGTTTTTTGTTCCATTCCTTTATGTAATGGATCATTTGTTCCATGATAAAAACCCTTCGAACCACTAATGATTAATATTTCAGAGTCTATATTATCTTGAATTTGTTGAATCACATTAGGGATAATAGTTGAAGGTAGCGCCAAAACTACATATGAAGCACCATCCAGAGCTTCTTTTATGTTGTTTGTAGTTTTGACTGGATGGATGAATAAATCTCCTTCGAAATAATTTGTATTCTTACCTTGTTTTAATTCTGACAATTCTTTTTCATCTATTCCATAAATAACTACATTTTTATTTCCTGAATCCAATAAAACATTCGAAAATGCTGTTCCTAAAGCTCCAGACCCAATTATTACTATTTTTTTATCATCCATATCAACCTTCTATTTTTAAATTTATATTAAAAAATATCTATTAAAAGATATTTTAATTTTTTATTTATTTTGTTTGTTCGCCATTTTCTTCGAAGTTTTCAAAGAAACTTCTTGGGTCTGGTAAATCAAATTTAGAATTTTCTTCAAATTTAGAACCTGTTCCTGCTGGTATTTTATGACCCAGAATAATATTCTCTTTTAACCCTTCAAGTCTATCAACTTGATTAGAAATAGCTGAATGAACCAAGATTTTTGCAGTTTCTTGATATGAAGCAGCAGCCAAGAACGAATCTGATAATAAGGGGGTTTGTTTAGCACCCTTGATAACAACTGTTCCAAATGCCGGTTTTTTACCTTTAACTAATAAATCAGCATTTACTTTTTGGTATGTCAATATATCTTCAATACCACCAATAAAGAAATCTGAATCCCCAGGATCTGTAACAATAATTTTTGATAACATTTGACGAATGATAATTTCAATATATTTATCACTAATTGAAATACCTTGCATACGATATAATCTTTGGATTTCCTTTAAAATATAATTTTGAACACTTCTTGCATTTGTTAATTTTAAAAGATCTTTTAAAATAATAGGACCTTCAGTAATTTTTTGACCAGGAACAACAGTATCTCCAACTTTAACACGTTTTTTAGAGTTTGCTGAAATCTCTATTTTTTTAGTTGTTAGTTTTCCATCGGATCTTTCATAAGTAATTTCAATAACTTCACCAACATTAGTTTGTTCGATTAATGTAATTTCACCCGTTTTATTAGAAATAACTGCAGGACGACCTCATGGTTTTTCATAAGCATCTATAAGTTCTATTAGACGTGTAAATCCACCTGTAATATCTTCAACTCCAGCAACTCCACCAGTATGGAATGTACGCATGGTTAATTGAGTTCCAGGTTCACCAATTGATTGTGCAGCAATAATTCCTACCGCTTCACCGATATTAACAACTCTGTTGGTTGCTAAATCTTTACCATAACACATTTTACATACTCCATTAATTGTATGACAACCCAATGTTGTACGTAAATCTACTTCATCAATATTAGCTTTAATTATTTGATCTGCAATTTCAGGAGTAATTAATACTGATTCTGCAACAATAACTTTTTGATTAGAATCTAATATCGGAGCATTTGTATAACGACCTTCAATTCTTTCTTCTAATTCAACAATAACTGTTTTTGTTTTTGTATCAATAATTGATTTTGATAAATAACCAAAATCTGAACCACAATTTTCTTCTCTAACAACAATATTTTGAGCCACATCAACCAAACGACGTGTCAAGTAACCTGATTTAGCTGTATTAAGAGCTGTATCTGTTAGACCTTTACGAGCACCATGTGTTGATGAATAAAATTCATAAGCTGTTAAACCTTCAAGGAACGAAGATTTAACTGGAACTTCAACAGTTGAACGAACTTCACGCTCATTAGTTGCATCAACTTTTGTTTGTTTAGTATTGTTGGCCATTAATCCACGAATTCCTGCAAGTTGAACTAAGTTGGAAACATTACCACGAGCACCTGATTTAATCATCATATTAATTGAATTTGTTTCTTCATTAGAAAATACATCATCTAAGTTATTTTGAATATCTTCTTTGATTTTAGTTCATTTTTGATTTGAAAGACGATATCTTTCATCATCTGTTACAAAACCTAATTGGAATTTTTCTTTTAAAAGATCAGTGTATTTTTCTCCATCAAGTATTTTTTCTTTTCTATTAGTAGCAGTTAAAATATCACTAAAAGATATTGTAACTCCTGATTTTGTAGAATAGTGGAAACCTAATTCTTTAATTTTGTCTAAAATCATTGCAATTTGATTTGTGTAATGGAATCAAACATTATTTAATAACTTTGTTCTTTCAGCAGGTTCTAAATCTCTTTCAACATTATCATTTTTAATCATTATTTTTTTATACAAAATAGTTAATTGTTCATTTAGAATATCTGAAAAAATTGTTCCATGAACTGAACCCAATTCTTTTCCATTTAAATCTTTTAATTTAGCAAATTCTAATTTCATAGATGGTAAGTTTGATTTATTAACAACTTTAATAAGTTTTGCAACTTCTCTAATTGATGTGTTTACAAAATACTTGTCAAACACACTTCTTATAATTTTTGCTATATCTTTTTTATTTAAAGGATTATTAATTGGCAATGACTCAATTTTTTCTTTAATATTTTCACCATAAGGTAAATAATTTTTATTGTTTTTTCCATTCAATGATTCTCTTGTATTATCAAAAATAAATGGAAAGTGTTTAGGTAACGCTTTGTTGAAAATAAATTTACCAACAGTTGATATAGCATAACCTTTGTCAACTTTGAAATCATTTGTTGATTTTATTTTAGAATATGGCAATGCAACTCTTGCATGTAATGAAACGAATTTATTATCATAAGCTAACTTCATTGCATCAAAATCTGAGAAAAATTTACCTTCTCCTAATGCACCTTTTTTCTCAGTAGTTAAATAATAGAGTCCAAGAATCATATCTTGAGATGGATTAATAATTGGTTCTCCATCTTTTGGACCAAGAATATTTCTATTAGCAAAAATAAGTTCTCTTGCTTCTTGAACAGCTTTATCAGAAATAGGGACGTGAACAGCCATTTGATCACCATCAAAATCAGCATTAAAAGCTGTTGTCACAAGTGGATGAAGTTTAATAGCTCTACCACGAATAAGTACTGGCTCAAACGCTTGAATTGATAAACGGTGAAGTGTTGGAGCACGATTTAATAAAATTGGTCTATCCTTAATAACTTTGGCAACATGTTCTCAAATTTTTGGATCTAATTCTTCAATAAGTTTTTTAGCACCTTTAATTGTAGTGTTAATGTCTTTTTCTATTAATTCCCTAACAATTCATGGTTCAAATAATTTAGCGGCCATTTCACGCGGAATTCCTGCTTGGTGCATTTTTAAATTGGGTCCAACAACAATAACTGAACGTCCTGAATAATCAACACGTTTTCCAAGTAAATTTTGTCTAAATCTACCTTTTTTTCCAGTTAATGCATCTGAAATAGATTTAAGAGGTCTATTATCTTTAGAAACAATTGGAGAAGGTGTTCTTCTTTGGTTATCAATCAAAGCATCTACAGCTTCTTGAATCATCCTAAGTTCATTTTGCACAATTAAAATTGGAGCATCTGTCTCTTGTCATTTTTTCAAACGATTATTTCTAATAATAATACGACGATATAATTCATTAATATCACTTGTAGAGTGACGTCCACCATCTAATTGAATTAAAGGACGCAAATCCGCAGGAATAATTGGAAGATTATAAATCAACATATTTTTTGGGTCTTGACCCGAACTAATAAATGAATTAATAATCTTTAATCTTTTATAAAGTTTTTCTCTTGTTTGCAGTTTTGTTGTAAGTGCTTTTTCACCCTTGTTAACAACAAAATTAATTTCATTAATTTCATTTTTAACTTCTATTTTAGCATTTTCTAAATCAAAATTAGATAATAAATACTCAAAAGCTTTAGCTCCTGTATCTATTTTTGCATCAGAAAATTCTTCAATTATTTCATTAAGTTCATAAAAATCAATCCCGTAATCTTTTCCCATTTTTGAAGAAGCTCTATCCTCTAATTCTTCAATAGCAGTTGATATTTCTTTAAATTCGAATGAATCATCATCAAAATTTAACCTGATTTCTTCTAATGCTTGACGATAAATATATGCAGCTTCATTAATTTCAATAATAAGATTTTCCGGAAGTGCTTTAATTCCACCAGATTTTAAAACAATATGAGATTTATAATAAATAACTCCTTCTATTGCTCCTCTTGAGTGAACTTTATTAGAAACACCTACTTTTAAACCCAATAACTTTGCAAGAATAGAGTTATCAACTTTGAAAAATCAAAAGTGTAAAACTGGTGAGTTTAACTTGATATGACCCATTCTATTTCTACGTGAAATTTTTGGTAAAATTTCTGGTTTTAACTCTTTACATAAATCTGTATTTTCACAAAAAGTATTTTCGTTTGATTTCTTATATTTTTTAGCACAAATAGCACATTTAAAATCTGTTGTAGGACCAAAAATTAATTCATCAAACAATCCTCCTGATTCGGGTTTATATGATTTATAATTGATTGTTTCTGGTTTAGTAACTTCGCCATTACTTCACTCTAAAACATCCATTGGAGTCGCAAGCGAAAGAGAAATGTTTTTTATTTTGTTTTGTTCTATTGAAGCATATTTTCTTGTTAGCGGCATATTATTTATCTCCTTCTTCTATTTCGTTTTCGTAAACTTCTAATTTAATTCCTAATCCTCTTAATTCATAAGCGAGAACATTAAATGATTCAGGTGTTCCTGGTGTTGGTAAAGGTGTTCCTGTAGCTAAGGCATTATATAATTTGTTTCTACCTTGAATATTATCTGATTTATAAGTTAATAATTCTTGCAAAATCATTGTTGCTCCATAAGATTCAATAGCTCATGTTTCCATCTCTCCAAATCTTTGACCACCATTTTGAGATTTACCTCCAAGTGGTTGTTGAGTTATAAGTGAATAAGGACCTATACTACGAGCATGCATCTTATCATCAACCATGTGAGAAAGTTTAAGCATATACATAACTCCAACAGAAATGTCATTATCAATAACTTCTCCATCAATTGGATTAAATAATTTTTGTTTTCCTGTTGGGGAAACATTAGCTTCAATTAGTGCCTTTGAAATATCTTCTTTTTTAACACCATCAAATACAGGAGATACAAATTTAACATTTAAAGCTTTTCCCGCCATACCTAAATGAAGTTCAAGAATTTGACCTAGATTCATACGTGAAGGAACACCTTGAGGATTTAACAAAATATCCACAGTTGTTCCGTCTTCCAAGTGAGGCATATCTTCTTCTGGC
>CAMRBO010000005.1 GCA_947040465.1 uncultured Mycoplasma sp. | reverse complement strand
TTTTTCATATACTTCTTGAAAATTTGCTCCAATTGCACAATTTGAAGGACCAGTCATTCCAGCATCGCTCACAAAAGCTAAATTGTTTTCAAAAACTTTAGCATCATTTGTTTGAACATGAGTATGAGTTCCAACTAACGCATCAACTTTACCATCTAAATAAACTGCTAAAACGTTTTTTTCTGATGTTGTTTCTGCATGAAAATCTATAAAATGAAAATCTGATTCATCATCTTTAATGATTTCATCTATTGCATCAAAAAATGAATTAGCATATTCTTCTTGTCATGGAGAAAGTAATTTGTTAAATGTAATTCCCATTAACGAAGTCACTCTCAAGGTAATTCCATTAATATTAAAAACACTACTTCCATTTCCAGGATAGTGTTTTTCAATATTAAGTGGTCTTATTATGTTTTTATTATTAATAATGATACTTATTTCTTTTTTGGACCAAACATGATTACCTAAAGTAAAAGCATCCACTCCAATTTTCATTAATTTATCATAGTCTTTTTTGACAAAACCTTTTCTGCCAGAAACATTTTCTGATTGAGCAATAACAAAATCAACATTATATTCTTCTTTTAGTTTTGTAAGTTCTTTCGCAACTTTGTCAATACCCGGAGTTCCAAATATGTCACCAATAAATAAAATGTTTAAATTTTTCATAAATCTATTATATTATTGTTTTAATTTTTCTTGTACTTTTTCTAAAATTGTTTTATATAAATCATTATCATTTTCTAAAATTAATCTCATATTAACTTTTCCTTGAGCAAGATTATTTCCATTATAACTATATCAAGCTCCTTTTTTTTGAATTATATTGTACGTTTCTGCAAGATCAACAATTTCTGAATGTTTGGAAATTCCTTTTGAAAAAATTATTTCAGTGGTTGCGCTTTTAAATGGTGGAGCTAATTTATTTTTAACAATTTTAATTTTCACAAGATTTCCACTAACATCATTCCCCACTCCTATAGAAGAAACTCTCCTAACTTCCATCCTAAGTGTTGCATAAAATTTTAATGCTCTTCCTCCAGGGGTTATTTCAGGAGAACCAAAAATTACCCCTACTTTTTCTCTAATTTGATTAATGAAAATTATGGTTGTTTTGTTTTTATTTAGTGAACCCGTTATTTTTCTCAAAGCTTTTGACATTAATCTTGCTTGAGCGCCTATTGTTTGATCTTTCATTTCACCATGCAATTCAGCTTCCGGAACTAAAGCAGCTACCGAATCAACAATTATTAAATCAATATGGCCACTTTTAGATAAAATATCTACAATTTCTAGAGCTTGTTCTCCCGAATCTGGTTGAGACAATATAAGATTATCGATATCAATCCCTAAATTTTTTGCATACTTCGGATCTATTGAATGCTCTGCATCTATAAAAGCGGCTATTCCTCCTAATTTTTGGATTTCAGAAATTGCATGTAGAGCAATCGTTGTTTTACCAGACGATTCAGGTCCATATATCTCAATCACTCTTCCTTTTGGATAACCACCTACTCCAATAATATGGTCTATAGCTATTGATCCTGATGAAAATACTTCTGTATCTATATTTGGTTTTGCTCCCAATAGCATTATTGACTCTTTACCAAATTTTTTTTCAATGATTTGAATTGCGTTTTTTATTTGAGTCTCTTTGGTTTCATTTTGAATATTTATTTCCTCTTTTGAAATATTTTTAAGTTGTTTTTTTGGAGTTGTTTGTTTTTCTTCTTTATTTTGTTTGATTTGTTCTTTTTCCATTTCTTTCCTCCGATATATAATGTCTTTTTTATTGATTTTTAGAGCAAAAAAAAATATTTTAGGAAAAAAGAGTTGTTTTTAATAACTTTTCAAAGATTTCAAAAGCAAATTTGACACTTTGCCTTCTAATTTCTTCTCGATTTCCAACCAATTGTAATTCATAAACTTTTTCATTAATAGCTATAAAAACAGCCCCTACCTCTTGACCTTCGTTCGGTATCGGTCCTGCATTTCCAGTAAAAGAAAAACAATAATCAACATCAAAATAGTCTCTTCCCTTTAACGCCATTTCTTTTGCCACTCTTGAATTTATAACACCGTTAGAAGTATCTACGCCTATTTTTTGCTTTATTTCATTTGAATATGCTATCAACGAACCTTTAAAAAACTTACTAGCACCAGGGATTCCAACTAATTTTGAGGCAAACATCCCTCCTGTAAATGATTCAATTGATGCAAATGTTATATTTTTCATAAAACAATTATATTTTAAATATTGAATTTCTTATCAAATTCAACCAATGCAACATCGTTCATCTTTATATTAAAAGTGAAATATTTAATTCCGTCTTTTTCATAACAGTCTTTTTCTTTTATTTCATATATTCCAACTATTTTTTTGAAATCTATCAAATGATTCTTGATGGATTCATTTTCTTTTAAAGGAATGGTTACATCTCTTTCCTTCAAAGGAGAATTATTATAATCTTCAAACTTGTTGTTATATCTGAAAGTTTGATTAATTATTATTTCTGCAAAAATAAGGTTATTTTTGGTATCTTTAGGATGTATTTTTCCAATTCAACCAACTTGTGTTTCACCATCAAATAATCCGGCATTATAATTGGGGTGAATAAAATCTAAATCAAGTGATTTAACCTCTAATTCTTTTCCATATATTTTAAAAATATCACCTTTAATTTGTGAGTATGTTTTAATGTCGGACGCAATACAAAGCGCTTTTTTATCATTAATCATTCCGATGTCAAAGAAATTGAAATGATTAATTTTTCTTTTGTTATTATAACTATAGTTTTCATCTAGTGATGGAGCTATTGAATTTCTTATGGAATTATGTTCTTCAGAAACATAAGTTAAAAGAGAAATTTTTTCTTTAAATGAAAATGGATTAAACTCATTTTTATCCTTATTAACTAAAGTGTAAGTTCAAAATTGGAAATAACCCATTATTGAACATATTGAAGCAAAATCTTTGATTGAAGAAATATTATCAGAATTAAATTTTGAACTTGGTTGTGATTCATCAAAATTATTTAAACCATAAAATCTAAATATTTCCTCAACAATATCTTGCATCGTTTCTATATCGTGTCTATATGAAGGAGGATAGATTAAACCATCATTAATTTCAAATCCCAATATAGTAAGAGATTTCAAGCAATCAGAGTATTTATCTGATTTAGTAATATCAAATCCTGAAAATTTATTTAAATATTTTTCATTAAATTTGATACTTTTAGGTTTTATTAATAATTCATTAATTTGATTTGAAAAAAATTTGGTTTTTAATGATATAAATTTTATTGCCATATCTATAGAACCTTGAGAAATACTTTTAGAAGAATTTATAGATGATTCATTTGTTGTTTTCATAATTCTTGATGAATCCCTAACTTCCTTTGGATCAAATGATGCGAATTCAAACAAAATGTTTTCATCACCTTTTTTATATTTGTATTCCGAAGACTCTAAAACTCCTGCAATTGATAAAATGTTTTTTTCATCTCTAACAACTAAAGAACTTTTTATTTCAACATCATTAAATTCAAAGTTTTTTTCTATATCTAGTTTGATTTCACCATTTATTTTTTCCGCATTATAAACTCTTGAAGAAACCCCTGTCATAATTAGTGTTAGTGACGAAAGATCTTGAACATCATTTTCTAATTTAATATTTGTTTTCAATAATAAAATGATATCATTCAAATCCATTTTAAATGTATTCACATTAACATCAATTCCTGAAATATAGTTATTTTTTATTGAAGTCATTTTAATGTTTGTTTGTTTTGTTGATTTATTGCTTGACAATATGTATGGTTTTGTTTTGAAAAATGCCGCTAATTCCAAAGACATAACAAGGTAAGAATTTGCATCAGACCTATTTGTTAAAATAGAAACATCAATGATATTGTCATCTAATCCTAATTCATTTATTGGATCTTTTTTTAATGAAATTTTGTCAAATATAAAGATACCATCATTTCACTCTGGTCTCATTAAATTTTCTTTAAATCCCAATTCTCCCAAAGAAGTCAACATACCTTCAGAAACAATACCTTTCATTTCTTTGGCAGAAAAAGTTATTTCACCTATTCCAGAACCTGGAATAAACGCTATTATGTAATCACCCTCTCTTACATTAGTTGCTGTTGTTTGAATAATTCTTATTTTGTCATCAAATTCAATTTCACAAACATTTAAGTTATTACTTTTATTATTCTTGTATGTTTTTAAAACGTGACCAAATTTAATTCCGTGAGCATCACTAATTTTTTGACAAGATTCAACTTCAAAACCAATGCTATTAATAGCATTTATTATTTCTTCTGTTTTAATATTTTTCCCAATTGAGGCAAGCTCTCTTAGTTTATTTTCTGAAAATAACATTTAGCAACCCTTCTATCTTTTATAATTTTATCATGAAATTAATTTTTAAATTGTTTCAAGAATCTTATGTCATTTTTATAAAATTCTCTAATATCATTTATTCCATATTTAACCATAGCAACACGCTCAATTCCTATGCCGGCAGCAAATCCATTTAAATCATTTGTGTATCCTGCTATTTTCAATATCTTTTCATTCAGCATTCCTGCTCCTAATATTTCAATTCATCTTCCCTTAAAGAAAACATCCACTTCCATAGAAGGTTCGGTGAAAGGGAAGAAAGATGGTCTCATTCTTATTTTGACGTTTTCTTCCAATACGTAAGATAGAAGAGATTTTATAGTTCATATTAAATTTTCTATATTCAACTCACCCACAGATACAAGATCGACTTGTGAAAATTGATGTGAATGAGTTTGATCATCTTCATCATTACGATAAACCTTCCCAATTGTAAAAGATGAAAAACTTTTATTTTTATTAACTGACAAAATTCTTGCCGTTAATCCTGTGTTATGAGTTCTTAACAAATTTTCTTTATCAATGTAAAGTGTATCTTGCATATCTCTTGATGGATGATTTTTAGGAATATTTAATTTTTCAAAATTATATTCATCAGATTCAATTTCACTACCTTGATTTTCAAAATATGAATTTATGGTAAATCATTGACGAAATTGACTTGCAACTAAAGTTAAAGGGTGCACAAAAATATTTTCATCTACATGAGAAAAAATATCATTTTTATCATTATCAATCTTTTTTTGAATTTCATTTTGTTCTAATTCTATTAATTTTTTTTCTATTAAATTAAATGCATTTTCTTTAATTTTAGTTATTTCAATTCCAATTTTTGATTTGTCCTCAATTTGAGCATTTTTTAATTTTTGCTGAAGAATAAAAATAACTCCATTTTTACCATATATTTTATTTTTAACAGTCTTTAAATCTTCGACAGATTTTATAGAGTTTATTTCTTTTTCTAATTCCATATTGCTAAAATTATAAAGATAATATTTAAAAATAAATAAAAGATTTTAATTTATTTTTTTTAACCTTAAAATTTGGTTCAAACTTAAGCACTTTTTCTCAAAATTCTTGCGAATGATTAAAATGCTCTGCATGAGATAACTCATGTACAATAACGTAATTAATATCATGTGAGAACGCAGCCAATTTAGTGCTGTAATTTATTTTTTTCTTTTCCACATAATTTGAAGCTCAAGCATTTTGTTTGATTCTAATTGAAAAATCATGATGTTCAACATTCATTATTTTTTCTTTTTGATATTGGGCATAATTAAGATATAAAATCAATTCCTTCTTATAAATATCTAAAACCATGTTTTTTATTGTTTTTTTATTCATCTTTTGTTTTTTATTCCTAAAAACAAAATAATTTATAATTTTATTTTCTTGAGAAACTGTTTCAAGTATTTCAAAAGATTCTAATTGACCAAATAAATAAAATGTTTTATTTTCTAAGTCAATATTATTGTTTTTTAAATTCTTTTTCTGTAAATCTGCAAATTTCTCCAAATGTTTGTTTATAAAATTTGAAATGAATGTTTCTGATGATGTTATCGGAGCCGAGACAACGACATTATTGTTTGTGTCTAATTTAATATATATATTTTTAATCTTTTTTTTAGTTACATGTACATCAATAATTTCATTATTATAATTAAATTGTAAAATCACTATTTATTGTTTCTTTACCAAAAGATAAAAGCATCTTATAGTCTTCAGGAGAAGAAGTTTTGTGTTCTAAAAGAGAGTAATATATTTTTTGGATTTCTCCCATATTTATTTTGGGCATCAATTGATCGTTAATTAAATTTAAAGATGTTTCTATTTCTTCTACTTTAATAACTAAAACATGCGATGGAATTTGAGTGCACCTCAATCCTTCTGTTCTCGTGTCGAAAACAATCAAAGATAACATAGGAACTTTAAGTTTAGTGATTGCTAAAATGTGTTCTATGTGTTTGTCGTTTTGAATAATAGGATTTTTAATTTCATGTCTTTTACTACCCAAAATTTTAAATCATGTTTTCTCCAAACCTTTACCTTCAATGATTCCATTAATGTTTTTAACTTCAATGACTATCAAAGCTCTTGCTGTAATCAAAATACCATCAACTTCAAAGATTTTATTTTTATCATATTTGAACATTGTAGAAGGAATATAGTGAGCATTATTGTTAGAAGCTCAAACTTGCATTATGTTATTAACCTTATCTTCTGCTTCCTTACCCAATTTATCAGTATAACTTTCTTTAGATTTTTTTCTTCTTAAGAATAAAAATGAGAATATAATTAAAAATAATATTATTAAAAATAGTGAAATTGATATACCAACTAAATATTTGATTTCTTCACTACTCATATAAACTCCATATAAAATATTTTATACAAAAATAAATTATTTTGATATAATTTCTTTACTTAAAGACTAACAATACTAGAAAGAAATTTAAAAATGGCAAATATAAAATCAAAAATGACAAGAATCAAAACAAATGAAAAAGCTAGAGTTGCAAATGCTGCAATGAAATCACGTGTTAGAGGTGCTATAAAAAAAGCTAAGATAGCTGCTATAGAGAAAAACCCTAAAGTTAAAGAAATAGTTTCAGAGGCTCATAAATTAATAAATACATCTGTGTCAAAAGGTGTTTTTCACAAAAACAACGGTTCAAGAAAATGTTCTAGATTAGATGCATTTGTTAAAAAAACTTTAGCTGCTTAATTAGATAATTAAAAAAGAACCTTAATAAGTTCTTTTTTTTCGGCTTTTTTATTTTATTTTAATTATTTTTGTTGAGAGGTATCAACCGAACCAACAACAACGTATTTAGAATATAGCTCATCCAAGTCTTGTGAACCATCTAATCTATCGTGGAAAACAATCTTTCCACCATCTAAAATGGTTGCAGTATCTGCATATTTCCCAACTTCTGATAAAATATGAGATGAAATAAAAATTGATTTACCTTCATTTTTGTATTTTTCCAATATTTCGAATAATTCTGCTCTTGCTAAAGGATCTAAATTAGCTGCAGGTTCATCCATAATTAGAATATCAGGATTATGAACCATAGCTTGTGCCAAAAGTATTTTTTTCTTTTGACCAGATGAAAATGTTGTTGGTTTTTTATTTTGTAAATTTAACATATTTAATTCCATTAATTTTTCAGTAGTGAATTTTTTAGCTTCTGATTTTGAAAGTCCTGACATAATTGACATTGATTCTAAATAATTTCTCGTTGTAAACTCTTTAGGAAATATCGCAACTTCTGGAACATACCCAATTCTTTTTTTCGCTGCAACTGTAGAATTTTTATGTCCATCTATCAATATTTCTCCAGAATATTTGGCATATGCACCAACCATAGCCTTTATTGTTGTTGTTTTACCAGCTCCATTAGCTCCAATGAAAACATGAAATTCACCTTTCCTAATATTAAAAGATACTTTGTCTACTGCAGGTTGTGGACGTTTTTTATAATGTTTGGTTAGCTGTGAAACAGAAACAAGAATTTTGTGATCATCATGATTATACAAACTTCTCTTTAAAATATTTTCATCTCTTTTTTTTAGCGAAGAGATTTTTTGGTTATATTCAAATTCTGAAAGAATATTTTTTGTTCTCAAAAATAATAGCGATTTTTTTATTTGAGAATCGTCATGGTCAATTGAAATTTTATTGTCAATATTTTTTGTGTTTGTTTCTTTAATATTTTTTTCATCAATTTTAGGCATTATACAAAATCCTTTCTATAATAAATTAATATTGTTCCGACTAAAATTACTGAAATAATACCAAATCAAAATAAACCTACAGCTACTGAAGTTACTTTTTCGCCATCATTAACAAAAGTTAAGTATTCAGTTGTAGAAGAAACTTTATAAAAGAAAGAGGTGAAAACATCAGTACTCGAACCATCATCATTGCGTTTTGTTTCATGAGCACCAAAAGTATTTCCTAAAAATATATTATTTTGACTTCCACTTGTAATAGAGTCTAAAAATATATTTTTATTATTATTTGGAAAATTTTCCAAATTATTATTTAATTCACTTAAACCATATAAGTAAAATAATAATGTTGTCATTTTTATTTTGAGATCTTCCTCATCAAATGAAGTTATTTTACCTACAGATGCGGAGTCTTTTAACTCAATATCTCAGGAAATGTCTTCGTTAAGGACATCAATTCATACACGAAATGTTTCAGCTAACACTTTACTAGATGCAGCAACTATTTTATCTATAACAGCTTGCGAATCACCATTCAAATTCTTTTTTAACAAATCATCAAATATTCTTTTCAAACTTGTAGAGTCAAGATTTTCATCCAAAGCTCTTTCGAATGAATACATTTCACCAATCAGAACTTCTTTTGATTCTAGTGGAGAAGATATATTATTATTGCTAACAACAACTTTTAAATCGATTTGTATTTTGTTGTTGTTGTTGAATATATTTAAATCAACAAAATGATTAAATCCATCTATATAATTGTTTTTGATTTCTTGTTCCTTTCAAGAAACATTAAAATTTGAAAAATCCGGACCAGAACTGCCATAATTATTATCAGTATAAAAAATTGGTTTAACACTTGAAATTTTTGTCATTCCAGCAACAGGATTTAAAAAATTATTTAAATTTATCAATCATGATAAATCATCTTTTTCATTAAAAGCCCTTATAATAAATTCTAATTGTTCTGGAGTAATTGGTGTATTGATATCTTCTACATATACCACTAAGTTTCCATTATCATCTAAATCATATTGCAAATAAAATCTATTAGAATTTGGAGATTGATTTTGAATTTCAAAAAGTTTTCGTTCAAATCCTTTCTCAACCATAGGCATTATTTGTGGAATAGTTGAAGATAATATGGTTCCTACACCAAGAATTCCCATAGATAAACTAGAAACTAACTTAGTTGAAAATTTTAATGAAAGTAAAATGGAAATAGACCCAAAAAATACATATGCCATTATCATTGAAAAGAAATATATAGTTATATGATTAAATAACGGAAAATCAGGAGGTAGAACTGGCATTGATATTAGTAAGCCAAAAAGAAAGGCGAAATAATTAACCAAAGATAACATAATACCCAAAAATAAAAAGTAACTAAATCTAACTAAAATTATTTGACTTCTTTTTATTGGTTTTGAAACAATAAGAATTTCCATACCTTCGCTTGAAATATCTTTAAAAAGATTTAAAGCTTTTATAGTTGCAAACAAACTTATTAACGAAATTGAAATTAATGATGTGGTCAACATAAAGATTGATGTGAGCATTGTTTGTGTTTGTACACTATCAAATTCTAATAGAAAAAAAGTGGGCATCATAGCAACTATAAAAACAAAAATAAAACTTAAAATAGGTAAAAATATTGTTGATTTTTTCTTTATCATATATTTTGTAGTGAAAGAAAAATATGCCAAAATTGGTTTTACATTATCATTTTGTTTTTTTCTATTGATGATAGGTTTGATTTCAGCATTTTCATTCATAATTTGTCAAAATTATAACATGAATCATAGTATTTTAGAATAATAAAATTAATTTTAAATATCTTCTGGAGTATTAACTCCAGAAGTATATAAATTATAGTAAAATCCTTTTTGATTCAATAGTGTTTTATGATTACCTTTTTCGATTATTTCACCATCTTTTAAAACTATTATTTGATCAGCTTTTTTAATGGTTGATAATCTGTGAGCAATAACAAATGTTGTTTTATTTTTAGATAATCTAATCATCGCTTCTTGAATGTCTTTTTCTGTCTTAGTATCGATTGACGAAGTTGCCTCATCAAGAATTAAAATGTTTGACCTTTTTAAAATAGCACGAGCAATGGCTAACAATTGTTTTTCTCCTTGTGATAATTCATCAGCATTATTTTCAACAACAGTGTTGTAACCATCTTTCAAAAGACTAATAAAGTGGTCTGCATTTGCCATTTTAGCAGCTTCTTCTATTTCTTCATTAGTAGCTTCTGGAGAAGCGTGTCTAATATTATCATAAATACTTTCTCCAAAGATAAATGTGTCTTGGAGAACAATAGAAACTTCTGCACGCAAGCTTTCTTTCGTTATTGTTTTAATAGAATTACCATCAATTAAAATATCACCATCTTCTATGTCATAAAACTTAGTCAATAAATTAATAATTGTTGTTTTACCGGATCCAGTCGGACCAACAATTCCAATAACTTCTCCGGGCTTTGCATGTAAAGAAATGTTTTTTAAAATATTGTTTTTTCCATCATATGAAAAACTTAGATTTTCTATTTTAACATCTCCTTTCAAATCTTCAACTTTTGTTTTTTCATAGTCTCTTATTTCTTCTTCTTGATCAAAAATTGAAAAAGCTCTTTCCGTTCCTGCTAAGGCTGTTTGAATAATGTTCAACAATTGGAATAATTGGAATGTTGGTGTTGTATAACTTCTCAACAACATTGAAAATGCTAAAACAAGAGAAAACGCTGTTGCAGAATTTGTTTTACCAGAAACATCTATAATAACACCTCCAGGGCCAGAAACAAAAGTTCCAGAAGGATAAACTGTGCTATCCAATAATCCAAAATCTATATTATTTTTTGAAAAAAGATAAGCAACAGAAACCATGATTAAACCGGAACCAGCAGCTATTAGAGTGTTTCAGGGACTAACAACACCTGATAAGAACGATGTTCTTGAATCGATGACTCTTATTTTTTCATTAAACACATTGAAATCATTAATTGTTTCATTGTTTTTATTAAAGTTATTAATTACTTTTTGACCAGAAATTGTTTCTTCCACAAATCCATTTAATTCCCCTATATAAACTTGTTTTTTCAAAAAATTAGGTTGAGCTTTTTTTAGGATTAATATTATAAACGAAAATTGAATTGGAGCAATGGTCAGAATTATCAATGCCAAATAAGGTGAAAAAATAAACATAGAAATCAACATCAAAATTATTTGAAATGTGCTTGTTAAAAATTGAGTTACATTTTGAGTTAATGCATTTGTTATATTATTAACATCATTTGTTAATTTTGACATAATATCGCCAGATGGTTGACTATCAAAATAAGATAATTTTAACTCCAATATCTTATGAAACAAATCTTGCCTTATTTGTTTCCCGATTCTTTGTGCTAATTTAGTCATAATAAAAACTTGAAGGACAGAAATAGAAAAAAACACAATATAACCACCAATAATTAATAAAGCATATGTCAAAATAACATATCCATCTATTGTTTCTGCGCCAATATTAGAAGTTATGTAATTAGTAAAATAAAATTGACCAAATATTGCACCAGAAAGAAGTAATGTTGCAAAAAATGAAGCTATAAATATAACGGTGGTTTTTACTCTATACTCTTTAAGATAAAATCAAATAAATTTCAAATTTTTCTTAATATCCAACTTTTCTGGTTTTATATTTTTCGACATTACTTAAATCCTTTCAATATTTCATTTACTTTTTCACTACCCATTTGCGATATTGCTATATCACGATATATATCATTATTTTTTAGCAAATTAATATGAGTATCAAAACCATTAATTTTCCCTGATTCTATAACAATAATTTTATCCAAGTTTTCAACAGAAGAAATTCTTTGTGCAACCATAATTATTGTCGCATCAGTAAATTCTTTTATATTTTTTTGAACCTTAGCTTCTGTTACATTATCCAAAGCACTTGTTGAATCATCAAATATTAATATTTTTGCTTTTTTTGCCACTGTTCTTGATATGGAAATCCTTTGTTTTTGACCACCTGAAAAATTTTTACCCCTTTGTTCAACTACCGATTCTAATTTTTCTTTTTTATTATTAATGAATTCTCAAGCTTCACCTATTTTTGCAGCTTCTTCAGCTTTTTCCATTATTTCTTCATCTGATAATTGAGAACTTAATCCCATTGCTATATTTGATTTAATTGTTCCCGAAAACAATGTGACGGTTTGCATGGCAATAGCTACATTTTTGTTCAACTCATCAAAACTTAAATCTTTAACATTAATTCCATCAATCAAAATATTACCTTCGGAAGGATCGAATAATCTTCCAATTAAATTTATCAAAGTTGACTTTCCTGAACCAGTTCTACCAATGACACCAATGTGCTCGCTAGGATTTATGGTGAGGTTAACTTTATCTAACACAGAAGCAGAATCACTATGAAATTTATATGTCACATCTAGAAATTCTATCTTACCTTTATCAATTACTTCTTCGCTATCATTTTTATAAGTGATTGAATTTTTCCAATTCAAAACTTCACTAACTCTTTTCATCGAAGGAATAGATCTTGAAACTTGAATAAGCACCATAATCATTGTTATTAAACCAAAAAGAACGTTCATCAAAATACTTATAAAAGGAGCAACACTTTGATAATTTTCAGGCGACCCAAGAGATGCTGTTGTTAGAACCAATATTATAGATATGTTTACTCCAGATTGAATCAATGGCATAACAACACCTAAAATTTTATATGCCTTCATTGTTGTATTTGCTAAATTTTCATTACTCTTATCAAATTTTTCTTTTTGATCCTCTTTTAAATTAAAAGCCTTAACTACTCTTATACCCAATATTGATTCTCTCATGTTTTTATTTATAGAATCAGTGTATTTTTGTGATTGAGAAAATTTAGGAACTGATAATGCTATTGCTAAAATCATCGCTAACAAAACAAATGGAATTATTGCTCCAAAAATTCATGATAAACTGGTATAACTAATTATTGAAACTATCATCCCATAAACAAACAAAAAAATCCCACTTATAAAAAACCTCAAACTAAAAAGCAAACTAACAGAAATTAGCTCTGTGTCATTTGTTATTCTTGTTATTAGCGAAGAGGTCGATATTTTGTCAATATCTTGATATGAAAGTCCTTGAATTTTTGCAAATGTTTGTAGTCTCATATAAGCTATATAACTAGTAGCTGCTTTTGATGTGAAATAAATACCTATCGTTCCACAAACAAACCCTCCAATAACCATTCCAGAAAAAGTCCCTATTAATTGCGACATTGATAAATAATCAATATTAAAAATATTATTAGGACTAGGTTGTCTACCGAAAGGACTAATAGCCTCCATTATTTCACCAATAAACATTGATTCAGTAATTGATTCAAATGATTGTAAAAAAATAAAGAAAATCGTTCCTAATATATATAATAATGTTTTCTTTTTAAACAATTTAATCAAGATAACCTTCTTTTTTGGTTTTTAAATAAAATAATACTTATGTTTAATTATAAAACTTTTTGAATTTAAATTTTCAATTATTTCAAAACATTTTCACATCTTTGACATAAATCATTTTTCAAGAGACTTGCGTCAAAATGATTCCAACATCTTTGGCATTTTAAAGATTCAAAAGTTGAAACACTCATCATGTCTCCTTCTCGGAAATCACCAATCATCAATAATTTTTTTAAGTCTAGAGTTTTTAAAAAAGAAGAGCTCAAGCTCATTACAACACTTGCCTCATTAGTTCTTTTTATTTCACCACTTTTGATTTTCAACTCTATTTCTTTATATATCGAATCTTTTATCTCAAAAAATTCTTTTCATTGGGTTTCTAATTCGAAAATCTCTTGTTTATTGGATTTAAAAAAACTTTCTAAATGGATTGATTCTAACTTGTTTTTCTTATTGAAGAAAGAATATGCTTCATCAGCGGTTGTGGGTATTATTGGAGCAAGAGAAATCAATAAAAAATCTAATATTTTATACAAATTATTTTGGATCATCAATCTTTCTTGATTATCTTTTTTTTCTGCATAAAGAACATCTTTGATTATAGATAAATAAAACGATGATAAATCTGTTATAAAATTATTGATTTCTTTTACAACATTGATGAAATTAAAATTATCATAATGAGATGAAATTTTTATTTTAAGATTTTCCAATCTTTCATCTATTAATGCATGCACATCATTTTTTGCAACTTCTTCATATTTATAATCATTTAAATTAGCTAGTAAAAACCTTAATGTATTTCTTATTTTTCGATATATTTCAACATTTTGCTTAATAATATTGTCACCTATTGTTACATCACTGGAATATTCACTATTCGCTGTTCAAAGCCTTAAAACGTCTGCACCATATGTAGATATTATTTTTTTAGGATCGATAACATTTCCTTTTGATTTAGACATTTTGCTACCTTTATCATCAAGAACAAACCCATGAGAAAGCAATCTTGTAAATGGCGCCTTACCCATATAAGCAATCGAATTTATTAATGAAGAATTAAATCAACCACGATATTGATCAGAACCTTCAAAATATAATTCGAATGGTGCTTTTTGACCATCAATATTAGCTGCCATAAAAGAAGATCCAGAATCAAATCAAACATCCATAATATCATTTTCTTTTGTTCAATTTTTTCCTCTAAATTCTTTAGGTAAAAGCTCATCGGTTGTTTTTTGATATCAAATATTACTTCCATGTTTTTCTACTAGTTTAATTACATAATCAAATATTACTTCATTGATAATAACTTCTTTGTTTTCATCATAAAAAATGATAATAGGGACACCTCATGATCTTTGTCTACTGATTGTTCATTCATTTCTATTTTGAATCATTGTTGAAATTCTTTTATGACCTCAATCAGAATAAAACTTAACATCATCTAATGCCTTTAAAATTTGTGATTTAACTTTTTCTATTGAAACAAATCATTGCGGAGTCCCACGATAAATAATTGGTTTATTAGTTCTTCAATCATGCGGATAAGAATGCTTAATGAATTTTAAAGAAAGTAATGATTTTTTCTCTTCCAAAAACATTCCAATATTTTTATTTGCATCTTCGTAAAATATTCCTGAAAATTGTTTGCCCTTATCATTTATAGTTCCGTCATCTTCAATATGCATAATCATATTTAAATTGTATTTCTTACCAATTATAAAATCATCTTCACCAAAGAGTGGTGCTATATGAACTAAACCAGTTCCAGCTTCAAGCGTCACATGGTGTCCAGAAACAACAGGAGCAAGTGTATTTTCAAGAATAGGAACACTATATTCTATCCCAATTATTTCTTTACCCTTAAATTCCTGAACAATCTCATGATTTTCTCATTTAAAAGTTTCTAACAGTGATTCCAACAGTTCTTTTGCAACAACAAAATTAGTATTATTTACTTTAACTTTAACATAATAAAATTTTTCATTAACAGCAATACCAGCATTCGCAATCAATGTTCATGGAGTTGTGGTTCAAATAACTAGCTTATCACCTTTACCAATTACATCATTGCCTTTTTCAACATTGAAAGAAACAAAAATAGATGGAGAACGATGATCATGATACTCAACTTCTGCTTCAGCTAAAGCTGATTGAGATGATGGTGATCAAAAAACTGGTTTTAAACCACGATAAACTAATCCATCTAATGCGAACTTTTTGAATAATTCTAATTGTTTCACTTCATAATTTTTATCTAGTGTAATATATATATCTTCTAAATCTGAAAGTAATTGTAGGTCTTTGAATTGAGCTTTTTGGATATCAACTTGACCTAGAGCATATTTTTCAGCTGCAATTCTCAACTCTGAAACATCTAAATTTTTATGAGAGATCTTCATCTCTTGAAGCATTTTATTTTCAATTGGTAATCCATGTGTATCTCACCCAGGAACAAAAGGAGAATAAAATCCATTTGATGATTTATATCTTACAATTATATCCTTTAATATCTTATTAAAAGAATGTCCTATATGTAAAGAACCATTAGCATAAGGAGGTCCGTCATGTAAAACAAATCTCTCATTACCTTTATTCCTTTTCAATATTTTTTTGTAAATTTGTTTCTCTAATCATTCTTTTCTAAATAATTCTTCTTTTTCATTTAAATTAGCACGCATTGAAAAATCTGTTTCAGGCATATTTAGAGTGTTTTTATAATCTTTTTTGTCCATCTATAAACCTTCTTTTAATTATTTTTAATTATAAATGAAAACAAAATATATTTTCATTTAATAGAATAAAAAGAATGAGTAAAGGGACCAAAATAAATTAATTAATCAACATTTGTAGATTATTTTTCATGAATAATTTAATAAAAACAATTACTTTTTACTAAATTTAATTTTTTTGAAAGAAAATAACCAAAAAAAGACATTAATATATGAAAGGAATTATATGAATTTAATATTAACATATTTCGCATTGAAATATAAGGGGGACTTTATTAGCATATATAACGCATTAAAAAATAAAGAAATTGTTGACCCCCATGAAATAAACGAATTAGAAAAAAGAATAACAATTGGAGAATTAAAAATAATAACTATTCTTGATGATGAATACCCTGATTCATTAAAAATAATCGCAAATCCACCATTTGTCTTATTTTATGAAGGAAATATATCACTCATTGATAAAAATGCTTTGTGTTTAGTGGGAGATGAAATTTCAGAACCAACAACAAAATATATGAATCAAGCAGTTAAACAAACTTCTAAAAATAATGCATTAGTGACAAATTATTTTAAAGGGTTTGAAGAAAATGTTGTAAATTATTATTTAGAAAATGATAAAAATATCATTTTTATCTCATCTAACGGTTTATTTAAACCGTATTTCGCAAATGAAGTGAAACCAAATAATAACTCTCTAATAATATCTGAATATCCAAATGGAGTTAATGTAAATAAAAAAAGATTAAGAGAGAGAAATAGAATAACAGCAGCCCTTAGTGATGCTTTAATTATTTTTTCTTCAAGAAGAGAAAGTGGAATTATTAATTTAGTTACAAACTTTTTAGACCAAGGGAAAGAAATATATTGTTATCCAGGTGGTCAAAATGAAAATGACGGAAATAACATATTAATTAGAGATGGCGCAAATTTAATAACATCAATTGATGATATCAGGTCAGATGATAATCAAAAAAATAAAATGAATTAAACATTAATAAGGTTGTGTTTAATTTTAATAAAAATTAAAACCCTCTTAAATAAGAAGGTTTTGTAAATAATTATTAATTAAGTTATTTATTTAACAGTTCTTTTTTTGATAATTATTTCACTTACAGATTTGGGAGCTTTTTCATAATGATCAAAAATCATTTGATAATTTCCACGACCTGAAGTCATAGTTCTTAAATCTGTTGAATATCCAAACATTTCACTCAACGGAATATCTGCCTTAATAACAGATGCACCATCTTGACGAGTTTCATTAGTCTTTATTTGACCTCTACGACGAGAAACATCCCCCATTATATCTCCAAAATATTCTTCAGGAACAATAATAGAAACATCCATAATAGGTTCAAGAATAACAGCAGATAACTGTTCTTTTCCATTGGTCAAAGCTTTTGATGCAGCAATTTTATATGCCATTTCAGAAGAATCGACATCATGGTATGAACCATCAAACAATGTTGCTTTAATATCAATCATTGGATAACCCGCAAGAATTCCTGAAGACATTTTTTCTTCAAGACCTTTTTGAATTGACTTAATATATTCTTTAGGTATTTTACCACCAACAATTTTATCTACAAATTCAAATCCTTTGTCTGGATTAGGTTCAAAAGTAATTCAAACATGTCCGTATTGACCTTTACCACCAGACTGTTTAATGTGTTTTCCTTCAATATCAGCTTTTTTAGTAATTGTTTCCCTATAAGCAACTTGAGGAGCTCCAACAGTTCCTTCTACTCCGAATTCTCTTTTCAAACGATCAACAATAATTTCAAGGTGTAGTTCTCCCATACCTGCTATGATTGTTTGACCTGTTTCTTCATCAGTATATGTTCTAAATGTAGGATCTTCTGCAGCTAATTTTTGTAATCCTAATGACAACTTTTCAGTAGCTGCTTTAGTAGCGGGTTCTAAAGCTTGTGAAATAACAGGTTCTGGGAAATTCATTTTTTCAAGAATTATTTTATCCTTACCTTCAGCAACAAGTGTATCACCTGTTGTAGTGTTTTTTAAACCAACTGCAGCAGCAATGTCACCTGTTCTAACTTCATCAATTTCTTCACGATTGTTAGCATGCATTTCAAGAATACGACCAATTCTTTCTTTGTTTTCTTTTGTTGAATTATAAACATAAGAACCTTTTGAAAGAACACCTGAATAAACTCTAAAAAAAGTTAGTGTACCAACATAAGGATCTGTCATTATTTTGAAAGCAAGAGCTGAAAAATCTGCATCATCACTAGCAGGAACTTCTACTTCTTTATCATCCAAATGACCTTTCATAGGAGGTACATCCAATGGAGATGGCAAGTAATCAACAACTGCATCAATCATTGATTTAACACCTTTATTTTTAAAGGCTGTTCCACACACAGCTGGAAAAAAATCAGAAGTTAAAGTTGCTTTTCTTATAATGGATTTTAATCTTGGAGCATCAATTTCTTTACCATCTAAAAGATCCATCATTAGTTCTTCATCAAAATCTGAAACTGCTTCAACAAGTTCGTGTCTTTTGATTGTTGCAATATCAAGTAAATCTGCTGGTATAGGAATTTCTTTACCTATTTCATCAGGAGAACCATCAAATTCTCAAGCTTTCATTTCAACCAAATCTATGTGTCCCAAATAGTCAATTTCTGACCCTATATTTCATTGAATAGGAACGGCATTACCACCCAATAGTTTTCTAACTGAATTAACTGCATTTTCAAAATTAGCTCCCGCTTTATCCATTTTATTTACAAAAACAATACGTGGAACTTTATAATTTGTCGCTTGTCTTCAAACTGTTTCCGTTTGAGGTTCAACACCAGATTGGGCATCAAGAACAGCAACAGCACCATCAAGAACTCTTAGCGAACGCTCTACTTCAACTGTAAAATCAACGTGTCCAGGAGTATCTATTATATTAATTCTTTTATCTTTTCAAAGAGCTGTTGTAGCAGCTGAAGTAATTGTAATTCCACGTTCTTGTTCTTGAGCCATTCAATCCATTTGTGATTCACCAGTATGTGTTTCACCAATTTTATGAATTTTATTGGTATGCAACAAAATTCTCTCTGTAGTTGTTGTTTTTCCAGCATCAATATGAGCCATGATTCCTATATTACGGTAATCTTTTATTTCGAATTTTCTTGCCATATATTTTCCTTATTTTGAGTATTATTTTGAACTTATAGTTCTTTTGTTTTTAAAAGTAAAATTTAACACTTTTGTTAAATTGAACTTTTGATTAATTTTGTATTAATTTGCTAATAAACAAATTATCATCTAAAGTGTGCAAATGCTTTATTAGCTTCTGCCATTTTATGAGTATCTTCTTTTTTCTTAACAGAACCACCGGTTCCTTTTGAATCATCAATTATTTCATTAGCTAGTCTTAAGTCCATTGTTTTTTCAGTTCTAAGTCTTGAATAATTAATTAATCACCTTAGAGTAAGTGTTTGTTTACGACGAGAAGAAACTTCAGAAGGAACTTGATAATTTGTCCCTCCGATACGTCTTGTTTTAACTTCTAACTGAGGTGTAATATTTTCAACAGCTTTTTTGAAAATTTCAATAGGTTCTTCGTTTGTTTTTTGTTTAATTATATCAAATGCTGAATACAAAATTGATTCTGCAGTTGATTTTTTTCCGTCAAGCATAATAGTATTGATTAATTTTGTAACTATTTTAGAATTAAAAATTGGATCACTAAGTACTTCACGAACAGGAGCTTTTCTTTTTCTTGACATATTTCTTTTATCCTTTCAAGATTATTTCAATTTGATTATTTTTGTGGTTTAGGTTTTTTAGTTCCATATTTAGACCTAGATTTGTTTCTATTATTAACTCCGGCAGCATCTTGCGTACCTCTAACAATAGTGTAACGTACTCCAGGTAAATCCTTAACTCTTCCACCTCTTATTAAAACAACAGAGTGTTCTTGTAAATTGTGGCCTTCACCAGGAATATAAGCTGTAACTTCCATTCCATTTGACAATTTAACTCTGGCGTACTTACGTAAAGCTGAATTAGGTTTCTTAGGTGTCATAGTTGCTACCCTTGTACAAACTCCTCTTTTAAAAGGCGAAGGTTGAATTGTTGATTTTTTATGTAATGAGTTAAACCCTAAAGAAAGTGCAGGTGACTTTGTTTTACGAATTTTTGGACTTCTTCCATCATTAACAAGTTGATTTATTGTTGGCATTTATTTCCTTTATATATCTACAAAATAATACATTGTAGTTTAATTATTATACAACAACTCACCCTAGTGTATCAAAAAATATTTTTTTAATTATCATCTTCTTGATCTTTGTTAACATTATCATCATTTTTCTTTTGTGCTTCTAAAGATTGCGAAACTGATAATATTGTTTTAATTAATTCCGGCTTTTTCATTTCCTTATTTCCAGAAATAGATAATCTTTCAGCTATTTTTCTCAATTGATGAACTGTCATCAATTGCAATTTAGAAAATTTGCTGTCTGTTTCCATATTATTTGTAGGACTTAATTCTCCATTTTGAGGTTGAGGAATTGGTTTTTGTTTTTTTTGTTGAAACGGAAATCCGAACGGATTCTGTTGTTGATATGGGTTGTTGTTCGGATCCATAGATTGACCTTGATTAGCTTCATAAAACGCTTCTAACTCTTCTTGTCTCTTTGCCATAAAGAATGTTCTTTTTATCTTCTTTATTTGTCTTGACAATAATAATCAAACAGGAACTGTAAAAAAGGGTAAAACAAAGTAACATATCATAATTGGGTTGGATGCAACTTCAGAGTTTCCAAAATAAATATCTGTTCTACCTATTAATTGGAACAAACTAAATAAAGTGAAAAAAGTTTGAAAACCCAAAAAGAATGAAGAAAAAGAATCTAATTTTTCAAATGACTTTAATTTATATGAATTAAAAATGGAGTATATGAATATAGTAGACGCAAGAAAGAAAGCTACAGTCATCCCAATCAAAGTCATTGCCATACTATCAAATTGAGAATTAACATAAATTGGTAAATTATCAAAATTTGGATCAATACTATTAACAATGTTTGTAAAATAAGTCAATA
>CAMRBO010000004.1 GCA_947040465.1 uncultured Mycoplasma sp. | reverse complement strand
TTTTTCTTATTATCAAAATACTTACAATTGAAATTAATAGAAGTGCAACTAAACTAATTCCTGTAGCCATAACAGGAATTTCTCAAGCTGCTCTTTGAAGAGGAGGAACAACTGTTCCAACTTTTGCACTAAATGTTTTTCATTTTGTTGTTTTATCTCATTCTAAAGAAGTATTTGTTTTTGTTCATTCATCACGATAACCCAATGAAGGAATAAAATTAGGCTTAAGTATTAGTTCAAAATTAACTTGTTTTGTATTGTCATTAAAAATTATATTTTTGATTTCACTAATTCCATAAGTATTAAAGCTAAAGAATTTATCATAAAATTCAGGTTTTCCAAATTCTAATTTAAATGTTTCTCAAGCTTCTGGAGAATCTTCTATTTTAAAGTCAGGATTCCAAATTTTAAATTCGACATTTATTTTATCTGGATCCATAATAGTTTTAGAGGTTATAGGGGTTGATTTAATGTTATCGAAAATAATAGTAGAATTTTTTACAAATATTCCATCTTTATAAACTCAAATGAATTCTAAACCTTCTATTCCATTTACTGTAACAACATTAACAATTAATCTATCAACAGATGTAATAAAATCATTTTTCTCAACAACATCAATAGATGGCAGTAATATAAAATTAACTTTATCAGTTAAACTCATATTATCTATCTTAACTTTTAATGAATGAGGAGTTGTTGTAATTCCAGTATTAATATCATAACCAAAATCTAAGTTATCTCAATTTAAGTGTCTTGAATCAACTCCAAAAGGAGTTAATTTAATTCCTAAATGTCTTTCCAGAATATCTGCTGGTCAAGAAATAGTGTTTTCAACTTCATCAATTACTACTCTTCCAGCACTAATTGCCACTTTATTTTTCTCTATAAATCCTTTCATTCCATCAAGATCCATTAATTTAAAGTTTAAATTAATAGGATTTCCATTTTCGTCAGCTGAAACCATAGATGCAATAGTCTTAGGATATCTAATTGTCATGGTTCTTTGAAAGCTTCTAATCGAGTTAACATTAAAGTCATCACTTAACTCAAAAGTTGGTTGAACAATTGAATCCGAATTGTAATCTTCAGGATTTATTCCAATAATTTTATTTTTAGTATTCATTCAAGCTTTTAATCTAGCATCATAAACTTCTTGTGAAACTCAAATTGGAGATAAAGTTTGACTAAAATTTAACAAGTTTTCAAAAGCAGAAGAATCATTAGATTTAAACTTTCTTTTAGGTGTTTCTAATTGGACAATATAATTGTAAGAAGTAATTGCCCCTCCTTCTGTTGCATTGTTTGCTACTTTATAAAATCCATTAGCTTCTATAAGTCCTTCTTTATTTGCATCATTAATTTTGGTGGTATATTGAGCAAATGTATAAATTACTCCAGTGTAATCATTTGCATAAAGTTCTTTTATTGGAGTATTTGCAAATTTTGGCATTGTAAAAAATTGGAACCATTGTCTTGCTCTACTTGAAGCAAGTAAAATATCTTCTCCAGCATCAATTTTAGCTTGTAATTCATTACCTGTAAAGTTATCAAATGTATTCATTAAATAATTATCATTAAGTCAATCATTATTAAACACATTATTAATTAATAAATCTCTACTTAAAGGAGCTCCAGAAGCGCTTACATCATTATTTAGATATGTAGGCATTTCATCCCTCATTCATCTATCTCAGTCTGCATTATCAGGCATAAATAATGAAGCTAGTGCTGGATGAGCAAATTGTTGTGGAAAGTAAACTAATTGTGATAACTCTTTAGCATACATATTTCTTGTATCATTTCCAAATGGATCATTAAAAGTTTCATCTGGTAAAACTAATCTTAAATCAGATTTAATTTCAGACATAGAATTCATATTTTTAAATTGATATAATCTTTTATCGTTTATTACGGTTTTTTCACTTGCATATAATCATGAAAAAATAAAGTTAAGATTATTTATATCTGTATCCACAACAAGATTATTAATAAAATAATCTTCTACTAAATATGTTTTATTATCAATTTGAATGGTTTGGTGATTTTGCGATGTTTTTAATATATTTTGAAGGTCAGGTAGATATCTATTTGTTTGAGATGTTGATAAGGAAATAAGTTTTAAAGTTGAAGTATTCAAGTTACTATTTAATGGAATCATTATTTCCTCAAAAACTCCATTTTCTAATAATGTAATTTCATGCTTATTGCCATTAATTTCAACATTAGCAATTATTTTTTGATTCAAAAACTCTGGAATTATAAAGTTAGCTAATGAATTTCATTTATTAACTGGTAACAAATTTGAGGTAAGTTCAGCATTTGCATAAATTCCTGATGAAGCTTTGTTTATTGAAATAGGTAATTCTCTTCCATTATTTTTTAAAGTATCAACCCATTTTTGTTCTGTCGAATAAAAATTAGGATATTCTGTAGAACTATTAGATTTAATTTTATCAATTGTTGACTTAGTAATATCTCTTTTAATTAGCTTATCAACAAAAGTTAATATTTTTGCTGATTTTGCATTAGAATACTTACCATCTAAAATATTTTGAATATAAGTATTAATAAATTTATAATACTCAATCTCAGAACCGAATAAACTAGCTAATGTTTCGCCTGATGGAGAAGAATATTCTAAAATTACATCTTTATTAAGAGAAATAATTTTAATAGCTTTTTCTCTAACATCTTTCATTTGCATTGCTGCTGTTACTAAAGGTAAATTAAGACCTAATTTAAATTTAGGTTGTTGCTTTAAATTATTAAAATAATAACCACCATTTTTTGAATATGGTGAAGTAATTGAATCAACAATTAATAGATTTTTAAAAATTTCTTTATTATTTTCACCAAAAGATAAAAGATGATGATTTCCTGCTGTTAAGTTGCTCTTATTACCATTGACTGAATATGATGTCCTTTTTTGAATTTTGCTACTAGGTGTTCAATTTGTAATATCATCAAATGTTATGGTTGGTCATCTGTTGTAATTTATATTATTAACCAATGAGGCTGATGCACTTCCAGATTCAGTATCAAAATTTCAGGTATTCCTATTAGGTACTCTAAAAGTTGATGTTCTAATGCCGTCAATACTTCCTTCATA
The DNA here is from genome assembly GCA_947040465.1 of uncultured Mycoplasma sp. Taxonomy (GTDB): domain Bacteria; phylum Bacillota_I; class Bacilli_A; order Mycoplasmatales; family Metamycoplasmataceae; genus UBA710. The sequence goes on along the minus strand of CAMRBO010000004.1, from coordinate 20,878 downwards.
TTTTAGTTGCCCATTTTCAACAGCTCCTTGATGAGCTTGCACTCTAATCCCGGATGCTTTAGTTTTATAAACTCAATGATGTGGAAGATTAATATCTGGATTAGTAATTGGTGGTTTAACTCAAATTGGATGCTGATAGTGACTATTACACATAGAAGATGTTACTTTATTTCCATTGCAATTGTAATAAGTTTGTTTTTGATATGGATTATTTTTAATTTTTGTAATATTTAATGAATCGCTAACATTACTAACCTGATAGTTGTTTATTGAATTAGATAAGTTAGTACTGTAAATTCCTTGTTGTTTATGAATTTTTTCTCAATTTTCTTCTAAATCTAATGAAGCATTTTTAGCATTTTCAATCTTAGCAAAAACGTCGGTTGTTAACTTTTCGGTAGATAGTGAATCATATAAAACTGAATCAGAATTAATTAGTTTATTTATGTAATTTTTATAAGTGGAATAATTTATAAATTCTTCTGTTTTATTAAAATTAATATTATTTAAAGTGAAAGTATTTTTATTTTTAAAATGCTCATAATTTAGAGTAGATGCAGAAAAAAATATGACAGATGAAGCAATTAGACTACCTCCTAAGCCAAATAATATTTTTTTTGTTTTAAAGTTCATAAATATCCTTCTCAAAATAGCAGATTATTATAAATAAATTGTAACATAAAAAAGAGCTAATTAAAGTTCTTTATTCATTATTTTTTAAATCCAATAATATAACTCTTATAACTTATTATCAAAAATTATTTTTTTACTTTTCTCTAATTTTGATTCAAGCTCTAAAATATATTCTTCATAAATTACACATCTTTCCTCAAAAACTTCTATTATTTCATTTTGCTTTTTTCAATATATAAAGTAATATTTTTTTCTAAAAGTTTAGGATCAAGTATTTTCTTATTTGTTGTTTTTTCCATTTTTCTCATTTCTATAATAAAAACATGAGCAAAAAAACAAAAATATTTTATAAGGTTATATTAGGTTTTCAAAGAATGAGGTTTTTACACATAAAAATTGTACAAAAAAAGAACTAATTAAAGTTCTTTTTATAATTCCTTTGAACCAAATAATAACTAAACAAATATTGAGTAATCTTTTTCTAAAAGTTTAACAAGCTCTTGAATTTTTAGCAAACTTTTTTCATAAGTGTCATAATCCTCAGTTGCTCCTAAAAAATAATAGTATTTTTTAGGATCTAAATCAGATAATCTTAAGGAAAAATGATTTTGACTTCTAGTGTGTTTTTATTTATAACTTTCAATTTTCATAAGTATGGATCAAATGCAACCTTATCTCTATATTCTAGTTTAATATATTTATCAATATAATGTGAAGCTCTTGGGTCAGATATTTGAATTTGATCTGTAAAAATGTCTTTAATATCACTTTGTAAACTTATATCAGATATGTTTATAGATGTATTTTTACCGTGATCTCCTGTACCATCTCCATCCAAATCATAATTAAATCCAGTAACTTTCACCTTACTTCAACCATTTCATGAATGTAATCAAGTCGAACAGTCGTTCCCCACTTATGTAGACCCACTTCTATGTTGGGTTCATTAAAGTATTCTGTTATAAGGTCGGGAAATTTATATAATGCACTAGGCAAATGATTTCTTGCCCAAGTGGCATTTAATTTTTTATCAGCAGAATTTATTCAAAAGTTTGAATGATCACCACTGATTTGCCCTATTCCAAAGTTTGTAATACCATTATTTAAAGCATTAATATCTTTTTTTTTTTGATGACGATTCTACAATATTATTTTATAAAAAATTCTCATTTTTGCTTATTATGGCTGAAGCCGCACAAGTTTTAAATAATTTTTTTATTATTCTACCTGCTTTGTGTTGTATTTTATTAGCATATCAATAACTAATTCGTTGATAATTTGGGGTTCCATTTTTTCTTTTGGCAACATTTCTTTAATCATTTTAGTGTCTTCGATATTATATAGTTTAGCAAGCTTTTCATATTGCCTTTCAAAATCTTCATCTTTAGCTTCAAGCTTTTCAACTTTGGCTAAATGAGCAAATAATAAAGAAGTAATAATATTCTTTTCGGCTTCAACAGTAAGTTCTTTAGTGATATCTTTACTGGTTAATTTAGTCATTTCAAGATATTCTTTTCTTGTTAATCCTTGTTTTTTAAGTCCTTCTTCAAATTTTTTCATTAATGTTTGAACCTCTTTTAAAAGAAGTGTTTTAGGAACCGGTATTTCATTTTGATCCATTAATCTTGAGAATACTTCATTTTTAAATTTAATTCTTGATTTTTCTAAATTCTCTCTCTTAGTTAAATCTAAAAGATATGATTTTAATTCTTTAGGAGTTGTTGTATTTGGAATATTTAAAGTTTTTACAAAATCTTCATCTAATTTAGGAAAATCTAAAGATTTAATATCTTTAATTTCAATTTCAAATTTAGCTTTTTTGCCCGCTAAATCTTGAACATGATAATCTTTAGGGAAAGGAACGTTGATGCTTCCTTTATATCCTAATTTCAAATCAATAAGTTTATCTTCAAATCCTGGTATAAAACCACCTGAACCAACCTTTAATTCAAAGTTTTCAGTTTCTCCACCTTCAAATGGTTCTCCATCAACAAAACCCTTAAAATCAAAGATAATGGTGTCGTTTTTCTCAATTTTTACATCTTTACCTTTTTTAGGTAAGAGAACTGCGGTTTTAGACAATAGTTTTTCCTCTTGCTCAATAACATCTTTTTTTAATTCAGCCTCACCTATTTTATCAAGTGATATTTTCAAGTTTTTATAATCTTTTAGTTTGAAATCAGGAAATAAAGGATATACAAAAATAATTTCTAATTCATTATTTGTCACTTTCTCAACTTTATATGTGGGATTATCTAAAATTATTTCATCATCAGAAATTTCCTTAGAAGCAATCACAACATGCTTATCTAATAAAGATAAAATAGCTTTCTCTCATATTTGACCTTCTGAAATAAATTCTTTTGCCTTTGTCAAAGGAACTTTACCTTTTCTAAATCCCTTGATGCTTAAATCTTTTGCTAATAATTCAAAAGATTTGGTTTGAGCTTTTTTTCAATTTTCAATAGCAACCGGTACCGTGATTCTCATTTCAGATGTTTTTTTATCTATTGTTTTTGTATTCATATCATTGTCTCTTATTTTTCTTAAATTTTGATGTATAAATTATAAACTAATTATTTGCAATTGTTTCAAAAATTTCTATAGCTATTTTGTTATCTTTGATAGAATTTTTTTCACCCAATAAAGCTTCGGCCACTAAAATAATTTCTTCTACATGATTAATATACTTCATATTTATATTGTTTGGAAATATGATTGAAATATAAATTAAAAATGATTCCATAGCGATTCTTTTGACAACAAGATCTTTGATATTTTTTTCTTCAATTCCTATAATGTTTTTAATACAATATTCTGAATCAAAAATTGATTTCATTTTTGAGGGATTTATAATTAATCCTTCAATTTTAAAATCATAATTTAATTTTTGTGTAATCAAACTTTCAACAAAAACAGTTTTAGCATTATTTGCAATTTTGGAAGAAACTAATATTTTTTGAATTGTTTCTTCAAATCCCACTCAATTAAATTGTGAAATTTGAGTTAAGGCTAATGATTGTTTCCCAGCCGATGAACCAGAATTTAATATGTTTAATAACTCTTCTCTAGTCATTGTTATTTTTTTATCATCAAATTTAATTGTATATTCTTTAAATAATGTGTCCATTTCTTTTTGGTATTCGCTTGGTATGTAAGGCATAGCAAGCTCCTTTTTCAACAATAAAACAGCTTGCTCTAAGTCTGTTTCCTTTATTTTTTTAATCTCTGTGATTATTTCTTTGTAATAATTTTTTTCATTCATAATATCTTAATAATATCTTATTTTTTAAAAAAAAAGCAAAAAAAATGGCGATCACGGGAGGATTCGAACCTCCGACCACATGCTTAGAAGGCACGTGCTCTGTCCCCTGAGCTACGCGACCATTTTAATAATTAAATCTTATCACAATAATTTTATTTTAATAATAATTAAATATTTTTAAAATTTTATTGATTTGTTCTAATTAATAATTTAAGTTTTTCTTTTTATTTTAACAAATTTATTCTTTGAATGAATTAATAATGTTTTTAGCAATTTTAGTGCTTACAATTTTTTCTAATTCTGATAAATCAGCATTATAAATATTATTGTATGTTTTAAAATATTTTAAAATTTTTAATTCAGTTTTAATTCCTATTCCTGGAATTTTAATTAATTTACCCTCTAAACTACTCTTAGAATTTTTATTTCTATGAATTACTTTTGCAAATCTATCAACTTCTTCTTGGATGCCACTTATAAAAGAATAGGCATTCTCATCTATTGTTATTTTTTCATTATTCTCTAAGACAATAAATTCGGTTTTATGACGCATATTTTTGACCAAACCAATTATTGGAATATCGTTAAGTCCCATTTTGTAAAGGGTTTGTCTTGCCTCATTTAATTGTTGAATACCTCCATCCACAATTAAAAGATTAGGGATATTAGATGTTTTATTGAAATATTGTTCTAGTCCTTGTTTTATATATTCTACATCACTTTTTCTATTGTTTAAAATAATGTTAAATTTCCTATATTCATTTTTTTGAGGCAAACCATTTCTATATGAAATAACAACCGATACAACGTTGGTGTTTTTGGTATTTGAATTATCAATCATTACTATATGATTTAAATTATCTTGATTAATGATTTTGGAAATAAAACTTAAACCATTAGTAATTCTCAAATTTTTATTTTTATATTCAAGAATTTTAAAATCAATATTTTCTTTGGCATTCTTAAGCGCTAAATCAATAATTGAAAAATATTTTCCTTGTTTTGGAAACATAATTTCTGTTTTAAAAAAAATATCGTCAATACCAATATCAAGGTTAGTAATTATGGTTTTAGGAAGTTGCTTATTTTTATAGAATTGATTAATAAATTGCCTAATTGTTTCACTACTTGAAATTTTTATTTCAATTGTGTTTATATCGCTATTTATTAATGATCCATTTCGAAAAAATTGGATACAGAAAACAATGAAATTATCATGATGAATTCCTGCTATAACATCAATATTTTTAGTATCTTTAATTTCTACAGCTTGAACTTGTTTTTGTAAAGTTAAAAATTTAATCACATCTTTGAATTCTTTCGCTCTTTCAAATTGTTCATTATCAGATGCGAAAGTCATTTTTTGAGTTAGTTCAAAAATAAACTCTTTATTACTTTTAGAAAGTATTTTCTTTGCAAAGAAAAACTTATTTTTTCAAAATTCATATGACTCATTTTTAATTGGTATTCCCTTTTCATATAAACATTCACTTTTCAAAAAATTAAATATAATTTTTGAACTTCCATTATTTAAATAAGGACCATAAAATAGATTATATTTGTTTTCAGATTTTACAATGTATTTTGTTAAAATAGATAATTTAGTTTTGTCAATATTAATGTTGATATAAGGATATTTTCTGTCATCCAACAAACACACGTTGTAAAAAGGTTTATGTTTTTGTATTAAGTTTCTTTCAAGTATCAATGCCTCATTTTCATTATTGCAAACAATAGTTTCATAATCTTTTATTTTATTAACCATTTTTACAGTTTTAAATGAGTTTATGGAACCAGAAAAATATTGTGACATTCTTTTCTTTAAGTTTTTAGCTTTACCAATATAAATTACATTATTGTTAATGTCTTTTCACAAATAAACCCCAGCTGATTCTCCTACGTTGTCCAAATTCATATTATTTTAATTTATTAATTTCTTCAATCATTATTTCAAGAGGAACATATTCATATTTAATATTCATTATTTCTCCGTTTTTTAAAAAAACATGTGTGGGTATTTTTAGCACTTTATATTTGCTATTTGCATTTCTAAATAAAAGAGATTCTTCAGCATCAACTTTAATAAAAGAAACGCTTTTATCATTAGAAAAGTGTTTTGCTAATTCTTCAGAAATGGGTTCCATCATTATACAATCACCACATCATTCAGTGCCAAAAAAAAGATATGTAATGTCCATTTTAGATAATTCTTTTTCAGCATCGATTCATTTCATTTGTTTAATCATAGTTAAGTCCTTTTTTTCTTTTTTTCTTCAATTATAATATTTTTGGTCTCATTATAAACATTAGGTTTCCCATTTTTATGTTTTTCAACATTATCAAAAACAATTGCATCATCATTAAATTTGGGATCATATTTCATTTTAATTTCACTTGTTATGTTTTCGGATGAAATAAAAGAATCTAGACCTTCTTCAAATGGGTTGTCAAAAGGAATTGTTTCATCAGAAGTTTCATCTGGAAAAACTTCATTAATTTTTGTTTTATTAATATTTTTATTGCGTTCTTCTTTTTCAATGTTTTCAACATCTTTCAACATCTTTGTTTTCCTAAATTTTTCATTTTTTTGATGATTAATATCAACTTCTCCAATTATTTTGTTACCAAATTCAGTTACAACAATTTTGTGTTCATCTTCAAATGTAAGGTCAATAATTTTGGTTTCATGTTCATTTTTAATATCCAAGTCTTTTATCTTTTTTTGCTTCTTTAGTCCTAAATTTTTAATGGGTGAAGAATAGAATGTATAAAATACAAAATAAGAAATTAATAAAATAGCGATAAGTATTGTAATTATTGTTCCACCTATAGAATTTAATAAAGATAATATAAAGCTTGCTATAATTCCCAAATTATTTATGCTTGGTTTCAATGCATCATTAAATGATGTAAATTGAGTCCACCATAAATTAAAGTTGTCACTTCACGCATTAATGCCAGGGAATGCGGGATTACCATTACTTATATACATTGATGTTTCAACTATTAGCATGACTCCTAATGTTAGGATGGTTATATTTAATCATGAGTAATGAAAAACTCTAACTTTTGAAATAATTTTTATTAAAAAAATGTTTATGTTAAATAATTTACAAGAAGCATAATATATTAAAAATATATAAAATATATAAGAATAATATCCCAAAAAAAATCCGATTGTATATCCGGGAATAGCTGATAAAAAAGGTATTTCAATTATTGATAGCACAAAAAACAGAATGGATATTCCTATTAAAATTATTGAAAATAAACGACCATTACCTCAAATATTGTAAATACTTTTTTCAGAACTATCAATTATTTCTCTTTTTCTCTTTTTTATCATTTTTTAATTATAATACATATCATTTTTTAAATCTCATTAAAAATGATAACCACCATTGGTTCCTTATCAGTCATTTTGAATATTTTTTTCCTTATCACTCTTCTTATCGTGTCTTGAATGTTGTAAAGATTAAATTTAACCACTTGTTTAATCTCACCATAATAAATATCAATAACAGTATTCTCTATTAAAATATCGGTTCTATCTCTATCTTCAGCAGTGATAACTCCAATGTATTTAATATCAATATGATCAAATAATTTCTTCGTTTTTTTATCATAAAGCGCTGAAACAACAATAACTCCATCTCTAGCGATAACTTCTCTTTCATAGATTACTTCTTTAGAAATATCACCAATTCCAAATCCGTCAATAATTACATCTCCAACTTCTGATATTCTTTCTTTTTGAGAAATTAATTTACCATCTTGAAAATTCGCTATCTTACCATTTTGCAAAGGAATACAATTGTTTTGAGTTAATCCAGCTTTTATTGCTTCTTTGACAGCTACAATCATGTATCTATACAAACCTTGAGCAGGAATGAAGTGTTTAGGTTTTAATAATTTGACAATATTAAAAATATCTTCTTTAGCTGGTCTACAACGATAAAATTCATTATCTGTATAATCAATAATATGAGGAGTTTTTCTTGCTAATTCATCTAGTGCATAAGTTGACTCGGTTTCTAAACCATTAACAGGAGCAGCAATCATGACGATATGATCAGTATTATTGACTTTTAAATAAACATCATTATCATCAGTGATTCTCACAAATCTTTTATATAATCTTTCTACCGTTCCTGAAACAATAATTACACAACTTTTAACTTCTTTAATTTTTTTATAATCAACAATTTTAGGTAAACTTAAACCAGGGTTGGAATTAATTAGGAATTCTAAAAGTTGATGATAAGTCCTTCCGTATGTAATTACTGTTCTATTATATTTTTTAGCTAAATCTAAAATTTGTTGCAAGGAAGACATTTCGTGATCATATGAACCAATAACAATTCTTTCATCTTCTTTGACGGAATTAAATTTGTCATCTAAAAGATTTTTAATATCAATGTGGTCACTAGAAACACCGTTAAAATTTGACATTCCAGAATCTATTATTAAAGCCAATATATTAGGATTTTCATCTTTAATTTTATTAATATCAGTTTTACCATAAATGCCTAAATCACCATTAACAAAGTTGAACATAAATATAACGCTTCCATCTGAGGTTTTGAAATTGAATCCTAATGTTCCGGGAAGTGCTCCTGCCAATTCAAAAGGTTCAACAATAATTGATCCTATTTTTTCACCTTTCGGATTGAGGGTTTTAAGTTGATGATTTGATTTCCCAATATTATATTTAGAAATTCTCTCTCTTACTAAGAAAACAGAAAAATCAGAACAATAAATTGTTATATTAGGAACCATCATTAACAATCAAGGAAGTGCTGAAAATGATTCATTTTGAACATCAGTTATAAATAAACCCTTTATTCTATTTGCGTTATCTTGGAGATAGGCGAAGTTAGGGATTAAAGTATCGATTCCGTGAGAGGCTGAAATAGGAATTTTTGTCCCTGAATTGATTATATATATTTCTTTATCGACTTCAAGAATATAAGAATTCTTTCCATTTTCATCCAAACCACCTAAGGCAAAAAATTTTATATTAGACATTTATATCTCCATTTCATTATTCATTATTTTATTTTGACAATTTAAGACATCTTATTTAATAAAATTATATCAAATATATATTATTATTTGATACTTATTTAAGTTAAAATAGAAATATGAATTTAAAAAAAATTGAAGAAATCATCACAAATTATAAATCAATAGTAATTTTTCATCACATTAATCCTGATGGTGATTGTTTAGGGTCTCAGTTTGGATTAAAAGAACTGATTATTGACAATTTCCCGGAAATTAATGTGTATGCCATCGGAGATTCGAAAAATGTTTTACCTTTTTTAGATTTTAAACATGATGAAATTCCAAGCGAAGAAATTTTAACTAAATCACTAGGAATTGTTGTTGATGCTAATTTTTTAAACAGAATTCAAAACTCAGAATTAATAATGGGAGGGAAAATAAAAAATATTTTGAGGATTGATCATCATATTGGTGGCGATGATTTAAAACCTATTTATTCTTGGGTTGATCAAAATTATTGTGCTTCAGCAGAACAAATAGCAGAGTTAGCTATTGAATTAAAGTGAAAAATATCAAAAAAAGCAGCAACTTATATCTATTTAGGTATATATACGGATTCAGGTAGATTTTTTTTCGATAAAACTTCTGCAAGAACATTTAAATTAGTTTCAAAATTATTAAAGACGAATTTTGATGTTCAATTCATTCATAATAATTTATCTAAAAGAACTCAAAAAGAAATAACATTTCAAAAAGAAGTTTTGAATAATTATGGAGTTAAGGGGAATACAATTTATTTTTTTCTAAGTTATGAAAAAATAAAAGAATTAAATATTTCAGAGGAAAATAGAAATCGCGTTGATTTTTTAGCTAATATTCAACCATATACAATATGAATATTTTTTATAGAACAAGAAAATGGTGATATAAGAGTCAGATTAAGGTCAAGTATTCACAACGTTCATCAAATTGCAAAAGAGTATGGCGGAGGTGGTCATGAAAAAGCTTGTGGCGCAATTATAAAAACAAAAAAAGAAATGAATGAAATAATTGAAAAAGCTAATCAAATTTCTAAATAATTATTTACTATTTTTAATCACATTATAGAGTTACATTTCATATATTGATAATATCCTTGGTAAATTTAATTAAAAAAAGTTTTTCACAATAAAAAGTTTTTTTTATATAAAATTATATATATGAATAGCACTAATAAAATTGAAGCAAATGTTTCTACCAATAAGGTGAAGAGAAAATTAAATAAAAAAGAGAAGAAAATGACTTCTAAAGATCATCAAATTTTTAGGTCTGCTGAAATTAGGTCTGCTGAAGCTTCATTAAAGAAAATAAATTTCTTTGAAAGAACAATTAAAAATTTAACTGATGATCAACTAAAAAACAAAACTCGTTCATTTAAACAAAGACTTAAAAAGGGTGAACCCTTGGAACAACTCAGAGATGAAGCATTCGCAGTTTCAAGAGAAGCTACATTTAGAGTTTTACACAAAAGACCTTTTGATGTTCAAATAATTGGAGGAATTATTCTTGATCTTGGTTCAGTTGCAGAGATGAAAACTGGAGAAGGAAAGACAATCACTTCAATAGCTCCTATATATTTAAATGGACTTACTGGTGATGGAGTTATTGTTTCAACAGTTAATGAATACCTTGCTACTCGTGATGCCGAAGAAATGGGACAAGTATTAAATTGATTGGGTTTATCTGTCGGCATAAATAAACCCAAAGCTGATAAAACAGAGAAAAGAAAGGCATATGCTTGTGATGTAACATATTCTATCCATTCTGAATTAGGATTTGATTATTTGCGAGATAACATGGTTGTTCATAAAGACCAAAAAGTTCAAAGAGGATTAAATTTTGCTCTAATAGATGAAGTTGATTCAATTTTAATAGATGAAGCTAAGACTCCACTTATTATTTCTGGTGGAGAGAAAAATGATTCAAAGTTATATGAAGCTGCTAATCAATTCGTTCTTTCTTTAACTCCTAAGGACTATGATGTTGATCATGAAACACAATCTATTTCATTGAATAATCAAGGTGTTAATAAAGCTGATTTATTTTATAAGGTTAAGAATATATATGAAATTCAAAATTCTGAAGTAGTTCATAGAATTCAAAATGCATTGCGTGCACAATTAATTATGAAACGCGATGTTGAATATATAGTTTTAAATGAAAAAATTGAACTAGTTGATTCATTTACTGGTAGGGTAATGGAAGGAAGATCTTATTCTGAAGGGTTACAACAAGCATTACAAGCTAAGGAAAAAATTGAAATTGAGCCTGAAACAAAAACGATGGCAACAATTACTTATCAAAACTTTTTTAGAATGTTCAAAAAACTTTCAGGAATGACAGGAACAGCAAAAACTGAAGAACAAGAATTTCTAGATATTTATAACATGAGAGTGAATGTAGTGCCAACAAATAAACCCATTGCTAGAATTGACCATCTAGATGAAGTTTATATTAGTTTTAAATATAAATTTCAAGCTATGGTTAAAGAAATAGAAAAAATTAGAAAAACTGGTCAGCCAATTCTTATTGGTACCGCTGAAGTTAAAGAATCAGAATATCTACATGAATTGCTTTTAAAAAACAATATTCCTCACACTATATTAAATGCTAAACAAAATAAATCAGAAGCTGAAATTATTTCTAAAGCAGGTCAATTAAATTCAATTACTATAGCGACAAATATGGCGGGTCGTGGGACGGATATTAAACTAGGAGAGGGAGTTATAGATGTTGGGGGGCTTTATGTTTTTGGAACAAATAAAGCTGAATCACGTAGAATTGATAATCAACTTAAGGGAAGAGCTGGACGTCAAGGAGATATCGGTGAATCTAAATTTTTCCTCTCAATTGAAGATCAACTTATTCAAAGATTTTCTTTACAAGATAAATGAAAAGAGATATTCAAAGATTCAGGTAAAGAAAAAATAGAAGGAAACACCATTTTAAAAGCATTTGCCAGAGCCCAAAGAAAAATAGAGGGTTCTAACTATGACAATAGAAAATCTGTCTTAAATTATGATGATGTTATTAGAAAACAAAGAGACTTACTTTATAAACAAAGAGATATTGTTTTAACAAAATCTGATTTATTTTCTGTTATTAAAAAAATTATTAAAAATTCCAGCGAACAACTAATCTACATTAATGGAGTTATGCAAAACACTGGGTTAATTGATTATGCCAAGTTAACAAATTATATAAATGAAACCTTCTTAGGAGAATGTGATTTCAATTTTATTGAAGAACATTTTAAACATTTAACAAATGAATCTATACCCTTATTTTTTAACAAAGTTATTTTAGAACTTTACACTAAGTCTAGACAAATATCTATTGAAAAAAATTCAAAAGAATGAATTCAATCAAATGAAAGAACTACTTTTATTGAATATATTGATTCCCAATGACAATATCATATTGATGTGATGGATAAATTGAGATCTTCAACCAATATTGTTCAATATTCTCAAAAAAATCCATATCAAGTTTATGCAGAACAAGGCACTTCTAAATTTAATGAAATGAGGCATGAAATAGCTTTCAAAGTATTAATTGCTTTATTGAATAATGTTAATATTATGCCTAAAAAAGAATTAGAAACTATTCAAATAAATGGTATCTCAATTGAATTACCAAAAAATATTCCTAAAGTTTTAAGAGATGCTATTATTAGCAAAATGCAAAATAATGAATTTAATACTTTGATAAAAGACGCGCTTTATGAAGAACTTTATCAACTAGATAATATTGCTTAATTTAATTGTTATCTTTTTCTTTTAAAAATATCCAATTTCTCCAAAACTCTATTGGTTATAAATCATTTTTTAGGAACTACTCTTTGTGAAAAGAACGTTTTATAATATGATGCATTAATAATAATTCCGGCATAAAGAAAATAAGAGAGCACTAAGACAAAAGTTATTGCATATAAAAATGTTCCTATTACTCCATATTTTGTATAATCTACTAAAGCTGATATATAACCGAATGACATTATAAATATTACAGTTGGAATAACTGTAATTAAAATACCTGGAGCAATTTCACTTCATTTTAATTTAAATAATGGTGAGAACCTAAACAATAAACCAACACCAATATAGCTTCAAATTATTAAATACATTGTTAGTGTGAAATAAAATAGAGTTTCATACTCTCAACTAAAAATCCTAATATTATCTGCAGAAATAACAGGAGGTCACATTTTTTGATAAAAACTTATTAAAGGAATTAATGACAAAAAGGAAACAATAAAAAAAAATGATATTAATGGCACTATGACGATACCTCTCAACCTCTTAATGATGAAATTTGTTTGTTCTGTATGTTCATAAATAGTTGATTGACTATCAATAAATTTTGCAATACCCTTCGAAGAAAATCAAATAGATGATAACAATAAAATAATAATAGTTGTATTAATAAAAATATCATTAATACTTCCTGCATCAATATCTATCAAAAGAGAATCAACCCCGGGAATAATTTTTGCTAAAATATCATTACTAAGAATGACTCCTCAACCTAAGTCCTCTCCACCATATAAAACAGGTATGTGTGAAATAGTTTGGATTGCTGAAATGACTATAATAGATATAGGAATCATTGAGAAAAATAAATAAAGACCAAGACCAGCAGGAATAAAATTAAATTTTGGAGAAGATATTTTTTCATATGTTGTATCTATTAGTTCTCTTTTTTTAACTGGATTTATAGATATTTTCCTATTAAGTGTTAACCTCAAAGAAATCAAAATAATAATTTTTATTAATTTTTCAAAAATGGTTATTTCTTTCAAATTACGATATGTATGCTTTGAAACTCATTTATATTTTTGAGTTTTAATTTTAGGTTTTTTAAAAGCATCTCATCCAGATTTTAGTTTATTTTTTTTGGACATATTTCTCCAAAATTTCTATAGCTAATTCTGTCGCAACAATTGGATTAGCTTGTCCTTTAGTAATTTTCATTAGTTGACCTATAATAAATTTTAAGGACCTCTCTCTTCTTTCAAGAAATTCTGTAACAACTATTTGATTTGATTTGATTATTTCTTCTATCATAAAAGTCAAATTTTTTGTATCAGAAATTTGTGTAGTACCTTCATTATGAATTAAATCTTTAACAGAAGTTTCTAAATTAATAAGTTTTGGGAAAAGATTTTTTAATTGCTTTCCTGAAATTAACCCCAAAACAAAAAGGTCAATTAAGTTTGCAATATCTTGAGGTTTAATATTTAAATTTTTGATGCCGTTGTTTTTAGATAAAGGTAAAACTTCTGAAAAAAAGAATTTTGCAAGAGTTCCTCTATCTTTGTAATCAATTGAATCAAACAATATCGATGCTTCAATATTGTTTTTTAGTAATGTTATATATGTTTCAGGAATTCCGTCATTAATATACCTTACTCTTTTTTCTCAAGGCATTTCTGCAATAGAAATATTATCAATTCAATCTTGTTCTAAAAGAATAGGTGGTATATTTGGTTCTTTAAAATATTTATAATCAATATCATTTGTTTTTTCTCTCATAACAATTGTTTCAGAAGAATCTTCATCAAATCTTTTCGTTTCTTGTTTTATTATTTGACCATTAATTATTTTTTTAGTTTGACACTCTATTTCAAATTCAATTGCTTTTTTTACATTATTTAGGGAATTAATGTTTTTAATTTCTACCTTTTGACCCAATTTTTTATCTCCAAGCATTCTCAATGATATATTGATATCAGCTCTTAAAGAACCTTCTGACATTTTTGAATCACTAATATCTAAAAATAATGCAATAGTTCTTATCGAATCAATATAATTAATCGCTTCTTCAGCGGAACTTATTTCTGGTTCTGAGACAATTTCTATCAATGGAACTCCTGCTCTATTGTAATTTATGAATGTCTCTGTTGCATTATGTATTTGTCTTGCTGTGTCTTCTTCAATATGAATTCTATTAATGTTAATTTCTTTTATTTTATCATCCTTTAAAAACAATGAAAGAGACCCCCTTAAACCGATAGGTCTAAATTGCTGTGTAATTTGAAATCCTTTTGGTATATCTGTATAATAATAATTTTTTCTATCAAAATGTAATTCATTATCAATTTCCATTTTCAGCACTTTAGCTAATTTAATAGCCTTAACTACCGCCTCTTTATTCAAAGATGGTAAAGTTCCAGGATATCCTAAATCAATAACTGTTGCATTTGTATTTGGAGATGAATTAAAGTCATTCTTTGCATGAGAAAATAATTTTGTTTTTGTATTTAATTCTAGATGGATTTCTATACCAATAACCACTTCTAAATTTTTAATCATCATGCCCCTCTTTTTCATTTCACATATTTTCTAAATATAAGGAATAAGAAAATAACCTTTCATCAGTGTATATTTTTGAATCAATCGAAATATTAAATGGCATTTTTTCATATTCTCCTAGCTTAAAGTTAATTGATGGATTACCAACTAAATTCGATGCTGTCAAAATTGAATTCATAAAATTATTAGTTTCTTTTTTTGCATCATCAATGAGGGGTGCTATAGTTGGAGAAGAAGGAAATATTAAAACATCACATTCATTATGAATTTTGGTGAATCAATCACTAATTAATCTTCTAATTTTTTGTGACCTTATAAATAGTTCTTCTTGATTATCTTTTTCTAAATAAAACGATCCTAATGAAAGTCTTCTTTGAACCATAAACCCAAAACCTGCAGATCTTGTTTTTGAAAACGTGTCTTGTCAATCATTTCCTTCAACCCTTTGTCCAAAACTAACTCCTGTTAAATTTGATAAATTTGATGATGCTTCTGAAAAAGAGATGATATCATAAATGGGTTTTATAGCATTTAATAAATTAATATCTAATGATACTTTATTTAAAATAATGCCATTTTGTTTTAATGTATTTATGAATTCATTGTATTTATTGGCGATTGATTTATCTAAATAATCAAAACAATCTAGATATGATACTATTTTAGGTTTTGTTTTATGGGTTTTGCTTAAATTTAAATTTATGGAAGTTGGATCTTTTTCATCAATACCATAGAGTACTTTTGCAACTTCTAAAGAATCATTAACATTATGTGTAAATCAACTAACTGTATCTAAACTTGAAGCATAAGCAAATAATCCTCAACGAGAGACCGCCCCATAAGAAGGTTTAAAACCTACTTTTCCAACATATGATGCAGGCAGCCTTACTGAATCACCTGTATCTGAAGCCAAGGCAAAACCAATGTTTGTGGTTAATGTTGATGCTGAACCTGAAGATGATCCTCCAACCATTCTTTTAACGTCTAAGGGGTTTGTGATTATCCCTGATCTTGAATAAGTTCCTGTTCCAGCCATTGCTAATTCATCACAAAAAACTTTAGCAACAATTATTGCCCCTGAATCAATTAATCTTTGAAAAGATGTTGCGTTATATTGTGGTTTAAATCCTTTTAATATTTTTGAAGATGATGTTGTTTCTCAATCTTTTGTTGCAAAAACATCTTTCAATGTGAAAACAACATTTGAAAGTGTTCCAGATTTTTTATTCTCATCACTATAAATCTCTATAACTGAATTGTTTTTATCATTTAATAATTCTTTTTGCGCTTTCTCAAAATTCCCACGATTAAAAAAATTCATTATTTCAAAATCCTTTTCATAATTACGTAATCTTCATTGTGTGAAAAAGAATTTTCTAATAATTTTTCTTTAGACAAAGAAGGACCAACAACATCTTCCCTTAAAAATGTTATTGGCGGAGAAATTCTTGCCATAGGTTCCACACCTGTAACATCAATATTTTTTATTTTATCCATATTCCTTTGAATACAATAAAATTCGTCTTGTAATGAATCCAAAACTTTTTTGTCTATATTTATCAATATTTTATTAGTCATTGAAATTAATTTTTCTTTTGTCATACAAAACTCCTTATTTTAATAATACTATCATTTTGCATCAGAAACAAACATTGTTCCATTTAAATATTCTAGTTCTTTTTCTAAATTATGAAAAACTAGTTTGTTAGAATGTAAAAATACTCTTTTTCCATAATCTCCCCCATATCTTCTATCTCCCTTAATGGGATAACCTAAATGTTGCAAAGTAACTCTAATTTGATGTTTTTTCCCAGTTATTATTCTTGCATATTTTTTATTACCTTGTGTAAAGAAGATTGTTTCCATTTTCTCTCCTGGTAATGTTTCAGATAATTTATGTCTTTTTGTTTTTTTATCATATTTTGAGTAAAAAATGAAATGCTGTTTTTCATAAGGAAAATCTGATTTTAAAACATAATATTTTTCAAAGAATCCTGTTTTTTCATTAATTTGAACAAGTGTTGAATAGTTTTTGGCATATATAATTAAACCGGAAGTTGACTTGTCAAGCCTCCCGATATGAGATGGTTTAAATGAATCGATTTTTTTATAATTTAAATATGATAGAACTTGAAAATCTAGACAATCAGGTTCTCCATGAACTGCAACATTTATTGGTTTATTAATAACTAAAATATTGTCATCTTCAAAAATTTTATCAAATGTTATTGCTGGATTTATAAAATCATCAACTTTATAACTATCCTCCAAACCATATATTCATATTCTGTCATTTTCCTTAATTTCATAATCTTTTTCAGAAATTCTGACATCATTCACACGAATATCTTTTTTTCTAAATAATTTTTCAATTCTAGAAACAGGAACATTATCCAACACTTTTATTACATACTTGAAACAAGTTCTTCCAGAATCATTTTTAGTGGCCTTTAATTTTATTAGATTCATATTAATCGTCTCTTTGGGATGAATATAAATCTATTTCATCCTCTTCATTTACATCTAAGTTAATATGATTAAATTCTGAAATTCTTGGTAATTGATTAAGTGATCTGATTCTAAAATAATCATAAAATTTATCTGTTACACCATAAAGAATGGGTGTTCCTGGTGATTTGGCAATACCCACCTCTTCAACTAAACCTTTTAAAAGTAAAACATTAACTATATGATCTGAATTTTTACCCCTAATATCACTAATGGATGATTTTGTTATTGGAGCTTTATATGCAATTATACCAACTGTTTCTATTGCTGAGTCTGAAAGTTTTTGTCTTTGTTCTCCTGTAATTAACTCAGAAATAAATTCTTTAGCTTCTGGAATGGTTGCCATTTTGTATATTCCATTATATTCTTCAATGATAACACCCCTCAATCCATTATTAAACTTTTCAATAAATTTATTCATAATTTCTTTTGCAGGAGCGATTGTTTCTAAGGAAAATAATTGCATTAAATCCTCATTTTTAATTCCTTGATCGCCTCTAATATATAATATTGATTCTATTATTTTTTCTCTTGATGTCATTAGTACATTTCTCCTTTAGATATTTTTATTTCATCAAATTGTTCTACTTGCTCTAAAATCAATTCTTCTTGTCTAGACATATCCAAAACCGCAATAAGAGTAACTACAAAGTGATTTAGTGTTGGAACAGAAAATAATAATTCAAATGTTATTTCATCTTCTTTAATGTTATCAATTAATTTTCTAATTTGTTGTTTTCTTTCAGAAGGAGACATATTAAAAGTCTCAAGTTTAATTTTTCTTAACTGATCGGCTTGTGTTCTTTCAAATAATTTCCTTAAAATTGTAATTAATTTTATAGAAGTTCCATATCCATCCAATATAGATTCATCAATTTCTTTTATGTATTCAATTGTATCTGATGACGTTTTAATAAATATTTCCTTCCTTTTTAACTCTTGTTCCCTTAAGGTAATTGAAAGGTTTTTAAATTCTTCATATTCATATAATAATTTCAAGAGTCTTGATTTATCTTCTTGCAACTCTTCTTCTTCGTCAGGATCAGCTAATATTAATTTTGCTTTAATATAAATTAAGTCGGTTGCCATAACTAAATACTCACTTGCTACATCAACATTTTTTTTAGTTACTTCAGATATTATTTCTAAATATTGTGTCGCCAAGTCAACAAGATCAACTTCAAATATACTTATATTTTTTTTCTTCACAAGAGTTAACAACAAGTCTAGTGGACCACTAAATTTTTCTAATGAAAAATTGTGATTTAACAGTGATGTTTCTGATTCTTTTGATTGTTTTGGTTCTTTCATTAGTGTAATCCTGAATTCTTCTTTTTACTTTCTTTTTTGGACTTTTTCTTGTTTTCCATTTCAATAAATTTTTTTGTTTCTGTTTCTTCTTGTAATTTTATTTTCAATTCTTGCTTTAATATTTTATCTTTTTCTTTTTGAATTTTATTTACTTTACTACATTCTTTTTTGATGTATTTTTTTTCTTTGTTTACTGCTTTCTCTTTAGATTTTTCTGTCTGTTCTCTATGAAGAAATATCGGCGGAACAAAGGCTGACTCAACTATTTTTTGAACCCTTTCTGCCAAAGCTTGTGTAGATTGATTAATAAAAGAGTTTGCCGGTATTTTTTTATGAAAAATTATTTCTGTATTTAATTTTGTTTTTCTTCTTCAATCAATACCTCTTACTGAATTATTGATAGTAAAGGGGATAATTGGAATTAATTCTTTTTGAGCTATTTTGAAAGCTCCTGGTTTAAAATCAGAAATTATTTTTTCTTGATTTCTAGTTCCTTCAGGAAAAATAATTCCGTATGTTTTATTTTTTTTGATAAATTTTCCAAAATCTTTATAAATTTCTAGTGATTTTCTTCAGTTGTCTCTTTCTAAAAAAAATACATCCATTAATTCTAAAGGATATCTAATAAGATCATCGTGTTTCAAAGTATCTTTGGCTAAAAAAGTAGCTATTTTGTTTTGTTCATCTTTTTCTTGACTAGTTTTACGCAAAGATTTCAAAACAATAAATGCATCACTATAATCTTGATGATTGCCTATCAATAAAGCAGGGCCGCCATTTGATAAATTTTCTTTACCCACAACTTTTACATTTAAGTTAAAACCATCCAACATTTTAGAAGCATATTTTGAAACAATGTCATTTCTTCATTGTAAAGAAAATCTCTCCGGATCTTTATTCATTTTTTTCATTACTCTTTTACATTTTTTTGACCTCATATCTCATAGAGGTTTTCTTAATACTGCTTTTCAATTTCAATCCATTTTATCCATCCTTTTTCTTTAAAGCAATTGCAATAATGTAGTTATTTTCTCTCGAAGTACTAATTTGAAATTCTTTAAAACAATATTTACTATTGATTTTTTTTAAATTAATATTACTAAAATTAGAAAAATTATTATCACTTTTAAAAATAGCTTCTTTTATCGCTCATCTCGTGGCTAAAAAAATATCTTTTGTTTCACTAATTGTTCATTCTGAATATTCTTCTTTTGATAAAATTTTTTTAGCGAAAGTATCACCTTTAGTTTTAAATCTATCAATTGATGTTATATCTATTCCAACCATAAATATTAATTATATCAATGAAAATATTTTTTTAATTAAAGATTATTTTGTTTGGTGGTTTTAAACCAAATGGTGCCGCTTACAAGAATCGAACTTGTGACCCCTTCCTTACCATGGAAGTGCTCTGCCCCTGAGCTAAAACGGCATAAAATTATCTATATCAAAAAATTATATTGTAAAAAGATAAGAAAAGTAATATAATTAATAAAAAGATTTGATCAAAAATATATAAATTATCTATTGATCAAATTGATAAAGAATGGATAAAATCAAAATGAACAAACCAAAATTTATGAGTACATCTCAATCAAGTTTCAATAAACCAAATACGGCAAATAATGGAATGATGAACTTAAGAACTGGAGAAATCATTCCTAATAACAGACAAATGATGCAAACAGGTTCATTTAATCCAAATCAAATGAATGTACAAAATCAAATGATGAATAATGCTAATCAAAATAATGGAATGATGAACTTAAGAACTGGAGAAATCATTCCTAATAACAGACAA
>CAMRBO010000003.1 GCA_947040465.1 uncultured Mycoplasma sp. | reverse complement strand
AAACCAGGCATTATTATTTTTCCTTTACAATCAACACCATTTTTATCAGTTGTTCCTTTTTGAATATTATTAACAATTCCTAAATCATCTATTTCAATAAATCCTACAAATGAAAAATCTTTTGTTACTATCAATGCGTTTTTATAAATCAAGCGCAATCTCTTTATCAAGTTCTGTTTCTTTATCAAATATTATTGTGACATTATTATGCTTTAACAAAGCACTTGCTGGAAAATTGATATCGAATTTTTTTGAATTATATAATTTTTTCATAACTTCTTTTTTAGAATGTCCAAAAGCTAACAAATATATTTTTTTAGATTTTAATATTGAATCTAACCCCATTGAAATTGCTGTTTTTGGAACTTGAGAAATATCGTTATTGAAGAATTTTTTTGCATTTACCTCAATTGTTTCATCAGTTAAATCGACAACCCTCGTTACGGATTTTAATGGTGATCCTGGTTCATTAAAACCAATATGACCATTTGTTCCTATCCCTAATATTTGAACATCTATTCCACCATTATATTTAATTAATGCATCATAGTTTTGATCAACTGCAGGAAAATGTGTATTTTTTAAATCTACTTTAACACCCGAAAATAATTCATTGTCCATAAATTCTTTGTATGTTTGAGGATGTCCATTAGGAAGTCCTAAATATTCGTCCAAATTATATGTTGAGACTTTATCTCAAGATGTTTTATTATCATTAAAGTCTTTTATTAGTGCCTTATACAACAAAACTGGTGTAGAACCTGTTGCTAAACCTAAGTTTATTTTTTCTTGTTTTTTGATTTCTTTTAACATTTCTGTAGCTACATAATTTGATGCTTCAATATCACTTACAAAACCCTTAAATTCCATTTTCTTTTTTCTACAAAATAATTTCATTATAATTTTCCTTTTACTTATATTTAATTTAATATATATAATTTTAACACTTTAATAACAATATAATATAATTTATATTATGAATAAAAATAAAATAATTAAAGAAGCTTGTATAGGAACAATAGAAGAAGCTAAATACTTCATTGATAAAAAAGCTGATAGATTTGAAACTTGTTATGATTTATCAAAAGGTGGATTAACGCCCAAAATTGAATTATTTAAATACATTAAAAAAAATTCCAATATTCATCAAGTAATAATGATAAGAACTAATGATAACTTTTCAGTTAATAACCAAGAATTAGATTTAATGATTGATCAAATAAATGAATTAAAAAAAATAGGTGCAACAGAATTCATTTTTGGTTTTATAAATGAATTTAATGAAATTGATGTAATGGCTTGTGAAAAATTGATAAAAAATTTAAAAGACTGTAAATATAATTTTCATATGGCTATTGATACTTTGAATAATTATAAAAGAGATATTCCAATTTTAATAAAACTGGGATTTACTAGAATTTTAACTAAAGGTGGCAATAAACCTGCTATTGAAAATATTGAATCAATCAATAAAATAATTGATGAATTTGGTGACAAAATTGAAATACTTATTGGCGGAAGTGTTAACAAAGATAATTTAGAAAATATATCTTTGTTAACTAAAGCGACACAATTTCATGGAACAAAAATTTTATAAAACTAAAATAATGTTGTTTGATCTGTATCATCAAGATCTTTAAATACTTTCATTTCCTTCATTTTTATAATTATCGTTTTGTTAACTTGAGTTCTTTTAGAAAAATTGTGAATAGAATAAAATTCACCATTTTTTCGAGACTCCACAATAGATTCAGCTGCAGCGTTTCCAAGACCATCCAAACTTATAAATGGAGGTATTAATGATTTTGTTTCTCTTTCCACTAATCACTTAAAAGAATCTGATTTATATAAATCAATATTTTGGATAATATAACCTCTTGCAAACATTTCGTTGGCCACTTCTAAATTTATTATTAAAGCTTGTTCTTTTGATGTTAACTTATTTTCATCACGTTTATTTTGCCTCAACAATAGTTCTTTTAATTTTTCAAGAATATATTTTTTTCCAGAAACTAATGTTTCAATATCAAAATGGTCTGACCTAGTTGAAAAATAGGTAGCATAATATTCAATAGGATAATAAAGTTTGTATCACGCTATTCTTCAAGCCATCATTACATATGCTGTTGCATGAGCCTTAGGAAACATATATTTTATCTTTTTTAATGAATCTATTGACCATTGTGGGACTCCATGTTGTGTTAATAATAATTCTTCATCTGGAATTAAACCCATGCCCTTTCTAACTTTTTCCATTAATTGAAAAGAC
Source organism: uncultured Mycoplasma sp. (assembly GCA_947040465.1). Taxonomy (GTDB): domain Bacteria; phylum Bacillota_I; class Bacilli_A; order Mycoplasmatales; family Metamycoplasmataceae; genus UBA710. The sequence goes on along the minus strand of CAMRBO010000003.1, from coordinate 23,129 downwards.
TTCAATGGATCAATACCTTTTTGAATTAAAAAAACCATAATATCATCTCGACAAGATATTAAATCTTTTAATTTTAAATTTTTTTCTTTAATCAAGTCTTCAGCATTTCCACTTCAAACATCAGTACCATGAGAAAGACCAGAAACAGAAACTAAATCTGCAAAAGAAGATACATTAGCTGTGAGCAACATTTTTCTAACAAACTTTGTTCCGAATTCAGGAATTCCTATCGCTCCTGTTTTTTCTCCATTAATATCTTCCGACTTAATTCCAAAAGGTTCTGTTGAAGAAAATATTTTAATTATTTGAGGATCGGAAAAAGATATATCTTTTGGAGAAACACCAGTTAATTCTTGTAATAATTTAATTGCAGTAGGATCATCGTGTCCTAGTAAATCTAATTTTAAAACATTATCATGAATTGCATGAAAGTCAAAGTGAGTTGTTTGTCATTCTGAAGATATATCATTTGCAGGAAAATTTACTGGAGTAAAATCTTCAACATCATATTCTTTTGGAATTATTATTATTCCTCCTGGATGTTGCCCAGAAGTTCTTTTCGTCCCTGTTATTTGAGTTGTAACAAATTCAGTAAATGAATCAGATTTATTAATTCCTTGTTCTTCTCTCCAACTCTTTGTATATCCGAAAGCAGTTGTTGATGCAACTGTAGAAATAGTTCCTGCTCGAAAGCAATGACTACTACCAAAAATGTTTTTTACTTCTTTATGAATGATGTTTTGATACTCTCCAGAAAAATTCAAATCAATATCAGGAACTTTGTCTGCATTAAAACCTAAAAATGTTTCAAAAGGAATAGTTTGACCTTCCCTATCCATAATAATATCATTACATTTTGGACATTTTTTTTCAGGTAAATCATAACCTGAAATGTATTCTCCATTTGAGAAAAATTCTGATAGTTTACAATTTCTACAGATATAATGAGGAATTAATGGATTAACTTCTGTGATTTCTGCAAGAGTGGCAACCAAAGAAGAACCTACAGAACCCCTAGAACCAACTAAATACCCATCTTTCAGACTTTTCGCAACAAGAACATGGCTAATCCAATAGACTACTGAAAAACCATACTTAATAATTGGTTCTAACTCTCGCTCTATTCTTTTTCTAACAATATCTGGTAATTTTGTTCCGTAAATTTCATGTGCTTTTTTATAAACTAAATCACTTAATTTATTATCAGAGTCATCAAATTTAGGAGTATATAATTTATTTTTAATTACTTCAATATCTTCATCGATAAGATCTGCAATCATGTTTGTATTTTCAACAACTATTTCATAAGCTAATTTTTCATCATTTAAAAACTTAAAATCATCCAACATTTCGTCGGTACTTAAAAAATGTTGACTTGGGTAAATAGGAAGAATTTCTTTATATTTAAATAAATAATGTCTCTTCCCTTCTAGACCCTTGGCATTTATATAAACATTATGAAGTATACTTTCTCTTTCCTCAATATACCTAACATCACCAATTGCAACACAAGGTTTATTTAATTGCCTAGACTTATATATTAAGTCTTTCAATGAAAACTCTAAATCTTTTTGTGAAATCGCTCCCCTATTAACAAGATGGACAAAAAGTTGAGGTCTAGGAATCTCAATATAATCATATTTTTTAATTTCATTAATTATATCTTCTGTCGTTCCATTAAAAACTCTCTCTAATAATCTTGATTTTATTCCTGAACTACCAATTAAAATATTCTTTGTATTTTGAAATTCATCAAAGAATATTCTTGGTTCAGAATGATAATTAACTGTAGATGCTTCAGAAATAAATTGAAATAGTTCTTTAAGACCTTTTTGATTTTTAGCCAATATAGTTATTTGATTTGAAAATTTTTTCTTATGAACTTCAGATGATTCAGTAAGAAATAACTCCTTAAATGTTATTATATTTTTTAAAGTTAATTCATCAATAAATTTCAACCAAAGAAGCGATAAAACTTCCGCATCATAATCTGCTCTATGAGCTACTTCTGTATCATAATATATTCCATATTTTTTACAAACTATTTCCAATCTATATGACTTAGAAAATATGATTAAAAATTTAGCAATTGCTAGAGTATCTAATCATTGATTTTTTAATTCCTTTAAATTATATTTATATATTTTTTCTTTTAAAAACCCAATGTCAAAAGAAGCGTTATGTGCAACTAATGTACAATCTTCTATGAAATCAATTATTTTTTTAGTTCCTTCAATTTCAGATATTCCTCCATTAACCATAGCTTGTGTAATTCCGGTTAAGTTAGTAGTAAAATTAGAAATAGGTTTTTCTCCTTTTATAAAAAATTGTAACCTTTTAATAATAATTCCATTTTTAATTTTAACCCCACCAAATTCAATAATTTCATCAAATCTAGGAGATAAGCCTGTGGTTTCTAAATCAAATACAACATATGTTTCATCTTTTATGTTTTTATCATTAGGATTGACAACAAATTGGTTTAATTTATTGATTACATTAAAGGTGGAACCATAAATTGGTTTAATATTCATTTTTTTAGATTCATTGTATAAATTAGGAAATGATTGAACATTTTCTAAATCAACAATCCCAATCGCTTTATGCCCCAATTCTTTTGCATGTTTTAAAAAATCTTCAGGTTTTTTAAAACCATCCATAACACTCATTGAAGTTCTAATAGACAATTCTACTCTTTTTATTTTGTGGCCATCTACTGTTTTTTGTTGATCTTCTAAAATTTCCATTTTTCTAGAAACCAAAATGGGTTTTGACGTGAAAGAATCAATCGTTTTTTCTCCAAAAACTTTTATTTTTACACCAATATCAATATTTTCATATTGACTTAAATCTGATTCATTTCTAATAAAGTTTTTAATTGTTATTGCTTCTGAATAATCAGTTATAGAAAGAGTTAGAATATTCATATTTGTTTTTGTTTTGAATAAATCTTTTTTAAAGACAACACCCTCAAAAATATAATTTGTTTCTTCTGATATATAAAATTCTTCCATATTCATTGAAAAGTATTTTTTGGAAGTGGTTTTATTTTGTAAAAATTTGTTTGAATTGGTTTTTTCATCTTTTTTATTGTCAACAATGCTTTTTAAAAGTCCTGATTCATTTTTGGATTCTTCTGCTAAGATTTTTTCTATTATTGCATGCGATGATAAGTCAATAAAAATTATTTCGAAACCTGTAAATCCAAATTTAGATAAATTACTCATAATTTCATTCTTTTTTTCTTGCAATATTCTCAATTTATTATTAGAATGAACTTCAATTTTTAAATTTTTAAAATCATTAAAATTTAAGTCTGATTTGGATATTATATTCGCAATTGTTTCGTTTTGCAAAAATGAAAACGAAAATAATAAATAATCATAAATATTTTGTAATGTGTAATTTTTATTCATATAGGTTATATTAAAACTAACTTTAAAGGAAAAGTTTTGTTTTATACTATCTAAAAAAAACTTTAAATCATCAATAATTGGTATAGAAAAAAAATTAAATGTTATATCAAATTTATTATCAACAAAAATTGCATCTAAAATTTCAGACTCTAAAAGATATTCTGGTATTTCATATTTTATATCTTTACAAAAATTAATAAATGCTTTATTCATAAATTTTATTATATAAAATATATTCAATTATTATGCAAAAGATATACAAAATGAAAAAATAAATACCACTAATATTAATGAATCGAAACGATCTAAAATACCACCATGTGAAGGTAACAAGTTAGAAAAATCTTTTATTTCTAATTTTCTTTTTGTAAATGAAAATAATAAATCTCCCATAATAGCTACAATAGGAATTGAAATAGGAGCGACAAACAATAATATTCATGTGTTAATTCCACCTAATTTTCCAAAATTAATTCCGCCAGGTATTTGAGCAAAATTTAATCCAAATATTATAAACAAAAATGCACAAGATACAAAATAACCGATGATTGCACCTTCTATAGTTTTATTAGGAGAAATATTGGGAGCTAATTTTTTTTTAAATAATTTATTTCCAAATAATTTTCCACCAAAATAGGCGAATGTATCCACCAAAACAACTGATAAAATTAAAGTTATAATTAATGAGAATTGTAATATTATCAAGTAAAACAAAAACTTGATAGAAAATGTAATTAAAATGATGCCTAATAATAATGTCAGAAATGTTGAAATTATTTTTGACTTATCCTTAATAAAAAAACAAGGAATCAATATAATTGTGGCCAATATTGGAAAACCTATTCCTGGAATATCATTAACAGAAAACATAAATTGATCACGAAGAAGAATAATAAGTATATCTTCAAATTTAGAACCGGGTTCCAAGGATGTTAATTCATTATTTGGAGTAATAATGAAATTAATAAAATCAGTATTAAATGGAGTCAGCATAATAAATGCACCAGAAAGAGGAATAAAAAATTTGGCTCATATAGGGATTTTAAAAGAATTGGAAAATTCAAATATTGTAAAAACGGAAATTAATGTGAATATTACTAAACCCAATATTTTTCCCGGTGTTCCAAGATAATAAATTAGCATAATTAAAGTGACACAAAAAATAGCTATTATAAAAGCGAATAAAGATTTTTTAGCAACAGGATTCATATTTTTTAATGACATAAATAGCCTCCTTTATAATTTCATTAATTCTTCCTCTTTAATTTTGACTTTTTTATCTATTATATCATTGTAATAATCAATTATTTTTTGAACTTCTATTTTGAAATTTTTCAAAATATCTTCACTCAATTCTTCATCAGATTTCATTGACTTTAAAATAGATTGTCTAGAGTTTCTAATCTTAACTTTTGTAGTCTCTTTAATTGTTGACAATTGTTTAACAGATTCTCTTCTTTTTTCTGTTGTTAATAAAGGAAAAATAATTCTTAGTTGATGACCTTCATCAACTAGAGAAATTTGATAATTTTGTTTTTCTATCATTTTATAAATATCTCTCAATGTTTCTTTATCAAATGGTTTAACCAATAATTGTTGTGCTTCCGGAATGGTTATAGTGCAAAGTTCACCAACTGAAGTCAACTCTTCATAATATTTAATTTGTAAATTATTAATTAGTTGAGGATTGGCTCCAGAAGAAGAAACTCTTGAAAGTTGTTTTTCTAAAAAATTAACAGACTCTTTAAGCTCATCAATCAATCCCATTTCATATAATTCATATTCCATTATTTATGAACCTTTGTAAATATTCCTTTTTCTTCCAAAACATTTAATATAGAGTTTTTTGTACCAATGTCAAACACCAAAGAATTTATATTATTATCTCTCGCCATTGTTGCAGCTGTTGAATCAATAACTTTTAAATTTTTTGATAAAATTTCATCATATGAAATTTCTGAATATATTTTTGCATCAAAATTAATATTAGGGTCAGAATCATAAATTCCTTTTGTATTATTTTTACCTAATAAAATTATATCCGCTTTAATTTCAGAGGCTACCAAAGTTGCCGCGGTATCGGTTGTAAAATAAGGTCTTCCAGTTCCAGCAGAAAAAATTACAATCTCTCCAGAACTCAAATATTTTATCGCTTTTTCTGTAATGTAATTTTCTGCTACTTTGGGATCAATATTAATTGATGATTGAACTCTACATTTAAGACCGTTTTTTTCAAAACCTGATTGAAGAGCTAAAGCATTCATAATCGTTGCTAACATTCCAATATAATCAGCTCTATTTCTCGGAATTCCATTTTTTTCAGCACTCGCGCCTCTTCAAAAATTTCCTCCACCAATAACTATCGCTACTTCAATATTTTGTTCTATAAGTTTTTTTAGTTGAACAGCTATCCCATCAACTAATGAATAATCAATTGAAAGAGATTTTTCTTTATTTGCTAATCATTCCCCGGATAACTTTAACAGTATTCTTTTATATTTCATACATACACCTTTAATACAATATTTTAATTAATTATAATATAAAACGTGTTATTATTTTGAATTTATAAATGGTTTAAGTTTTTTTCTAGACTTATCAATTGCATCAAAAACCGCACTTCTTGTAGTTACAACAATTTCTGCTATTTCACCCATCGATAAATCCTCAATATAATATAAGTGCATTATTTGTTTTTGATTTTGAGTTAAAACAAAATCAAATTTGATAAAAGTATTTACCAATTCTTCTCTTTCCTTAGTTTTTTCCTCTGCATTATTAATCATTTAACATTAATCCTTTTGTTAAACCGTAAATATATGCGTCTAAATCAAATTCTTGAAGGTCATCAATTTTTTCACCCAAACCTATTAACTTAACATCAATATCTAGTTGATCTTTAATTGAAAGTATTATGCCTCCATTTGATGTTCCATCCATTTTCGTTAAAATTATTCCTGTTAGAGGGGTTACTTCTTTAAAACTTTTCGCTTGCAATACACCATTTTGACCAGTTGTTGCATCTAAAACTAAAAGTGATTCATGTGGCGCATCTGGAATAAATTTTTTAATTATTCCATTCATTTTTGCTAATTCATTCATAAGGTTTATTTTATTTTGCAATCTTCCGGCAGTATCGACAATAAGAATATCATAATTTCCTTCTTCAGCTAAAGTTAAACTCTTATAAACGACTGATGATGGATCTGCACCCTCTTTCTCCGGAAGAACAATACTAGCACCCACTCTATCAGCTCAAATTTTTAATTGTTCAACAGCGCCAGCCCTAAAAGTGTCGGCCGCAGCTATCAAAACCTTCTTGCCTTCTTGGATTAATTTATTGGCAATTTTTGCAATTGATGTTGTTTTTCCAGAACCATTTATCCCTACAATCAATAAAACATTTAATCCTTCATTATAAATCTTTAATGTTGTGTCTACAATTGATTGATTAGCATAAATAACGAACATTTTGTCAGCGATGATTTCATTAATTAAATGTTTATCTATTACATTTTCGGTTTTTACCTCTTTTTTAATTTCATCAATTATCGTTATTACAAGATTAACTGATATATCTGACATAATTAATATTTCTTCAAGTTCTTCAAAAAAATTGTCATCTATTTCATTGTGCTTATTTTGCAATTCTATTATTTTTTGACTAAAATTATTACCACTTTTTGACAAGCCTGAAACATATTTATTAATCTTATTTTCTTTTAGAAGGATTTTCTTTCTTTGTTTTTCTTCTTTTTTATCTATTTTTTCTTGAATTTTGACAATTTTGTCTTTTTCTTTACTAATTTGTATATCAATAACATCTGTTGACTTTATTTTCAAATCTTTTTTTTCATTATTTTCAATGTTATTTGTCTTAAATAATTTGTCTTTTATTTTTTTGAAGAAACTCATATATTTGAATTATATAAAAAATGTTTTGAAAATGGACAAAATATTTTTATGGTATAATTACATAATTAAATATATAGGGGAGTTATTTTGAAAATTAAAAATCTTTTTTCTTCAACTTTATTAATATCAATTTTACCAATTGTTGTTTTGTCATCTTGCTCCACAGATGAAACAGCTCCTATTAGATTAGAAACAACAGTTCTAGAAACTGGGAACAAAAATGGTTTTAATAATCTATTTAATTTACTGTCTGGAGAAGATAAAGATGTTAGTAATTCTTTCAATAAAAAAACTACAAACAACATTAATGAATTGATAAAAAGAGAAATTGGAAATAATTCTTTATTTAAAGAAAAACTACAAATTTATTTTTTGGCTTCAATTTATGATTCTCTATATAGTGTTACAGACATCATTGATGACAAATTTGAAGAAATGGAAGCTATTGGTGATAGAAAAATAGCTCTAGATAAATTGAAAGACTTTATCACAGGTGAATCTAATATATCTGATGAAAAGAAATTTGAAAATATTGATAATTTACTTGCAGAAATCATTGACCCTGAAATTATATTAAAACTAAAAGAAGAGGGCACACCAAATCAATGAGAATGAACCACTTCTTTCAAACTAAAAGAAGGTGGTAAGTTAAGAGAAATTTTAATAAAACCGACAGGTGGTGGATATTTTTACCAAAATGATAGCAGTATTGATAAACCTAATATTCAAGATAAATATCAAAGTTCAAAATGATATGTTAATGAGCAAAATGATGGAATAACTAGTATATTAAAGCAATCAAATTTGAATTCATATTCAACAGATGGAACTATAGGAGGCCTTACAGAAAGTGATGCCAAAAGGTCAACATTTACTCTTGATTTTAGACAACATAAATCTGATAACACTAAATATAAACCTGTTTTTCTTTTTAAAACTAACAATGTAATTACATCAACTTATATCAATTACACTTGAGAAGATTATTTGAAATATAAAAAATATAAAGATGATGATGATATAGAACATGACAAAGAAAAAGTTAAAGATATTATCATTGATCTTGAATGTTCGTACATTACATATAAAACTAAAATTTAGTAATTCTTAACAAATTCTACAATTGTTTTAATCATTGGAGATTTTCCATTTTCATTAATGTCTGCCGTTCCTGCTATGTCAAAATGTATATATTCTTTGTTATCTGCAAATGAATATAGTCAAGAAGCAGCTATATTACAATCACTATATTCTGTATTAGAACAAGAAGCAACATCAGCAAATGTTTTTTTAGAAAGTGACTCATCATAATCTGAATCTAGTGGCATTCTTCACACTTTTTCATTTGAATGTTTTGCTGACTTTTCAATTAAATTTCAATTTTTATCTGTTGAAGATCAAACTCCTGTATATAAGTGACCCAATGCATAAATAACAGAACCAGTTAATGTAGAAATATCAATCAAAAGACTTGCTTTCAATTCTCGAGATGCATAAGTTAATCCATCCGCCAATATTAAACGACCTTCAGCATCAGTGTTTGCTATTTCAACGGTTTTTCCACTCATGGATGTAATAATGGATTCTGGAAGAGTTGCGTTTGAGTCTACTAAATTATCTGTAATTGGTAAAACAATAGAAACATTTGTTTTTAAATTTAATTTATCAATTGTGTCAAGAATGTATGCTGCCACAACTGCACCTGACATATCATATTTCATACCTAACATGTTTTTTCCTCTTTTGAGGTCATAACCACCTGAATCAAAAATAATACCTTTACCAATTATTGCAATTTTCTTTTTAGAACTAGGATTATTATTATATTCACAAACTATAACTTTAGCATTTTGTTTTGAACCCTCATTAACAGAAAGAATTAAATTCATTCCTAATTTTTCTAAATCATTTTTGGTCAGAATGTTTGTTTTTACTTTTTTTGAATTAGAAAATATTCCTTTTAATTCATTTGTCAAAAAATCTATGGTGCACAAATTGGCAGGCATATTTTGAAAATAGCGGACAAAAGACATTTGTGTAGCCAATAAGATTGTTTCACTAAAATCTGATATTATCATTTTTTTAGAAATTACACTATAAGTTTGCTTAATTTTTTTATCACATGTTTTTTTTGAAAATTTTTTACCGTTTATCAAAATGTTTTGTTCAATAAATTGTCTAACAACTTCTTCTTCTTTTATAATATTTGTTTGAAAAGAACTCACCATTATTTCATAACTTCTTTTTGAATTTAGAAAAAGAATTTCTATTACTTTGGAAAGTTTATTTACTGTGAATTCTGATTTTTTACCCAAAAAAATTGTACTTATTGAATTTGAAGCATTTTCAATTATTTGTCCGAAAGCATTTTCATTATTAAATTCAGCAATGAGTACAAATTTCTTGTTTGATTTTGATTTTATTATTTTCATAAATTAGTCTTTGGAGTTTAATGCCAATTGAACTAAAGTTTTGACCATAATTCCAGTAGGATTATCTCCTTCACCACCCGAACCAGCTATATCTAAATGAATATATTCTTTGTTATCTGTAAATTCTTTTAAAAACATTGCAGCAGAACAAGACCCACCTTTCCCAGTTAAATCAGTATTTTTGTAATCAGCAAAATTTGATTTCTTAATGTTTTTCAAATAATCATTATGGAAAGGCATTCTTCATACCAATTCATTTTGTTGTGTTGATGCTTCTAATAAATCGTTTCACGCTTTTTCCGTTGTTGCTCATGCACCTGTATATGTAGAACCTAATGAAACAACTATTGCTCCTGTTAGTGTAGCAACATCAATTATTCTTGTTGGATTAAATTTTTTGATAGCATATGTTATTGCATCAGCAAGAATCAATCTTCCTTCAGCATCAGTATTATTTACTTCTACCGTTTTTCCACTCATAGATGTATAAATAGAATCTGGCAACGAAGCAACTGATGAAATTCTATTATCTGTTAATGGCAATACCATTGAAACATTTGTTTTGGGAGATAATTCAATAATTGAATTCATTGCAGAAAAACAAATTGCCGCACCTGACATATCATATTTCATACCTTGAATAGAATTGGAAGGTTTCAAATTGTAACCACCAGTATCAAAAGTAATTCCTTTTCCGATATATACTGTTTTAGATTTAGAAGATGGATTCCCATTGTATTCTACAGTAACAAGTCTTGCTTCATAAGCTGATCCAGCATTAACAGAAAGAAATAAACCCATATTCTCATCTTCAATTTCTTTTTTATTCAAAATTTTAAGACTTATTTTTGAACCATGTACCTTCAATAATTTGGACATTTCATTTGCTAATCATTCAGAATTACAAACATTTGGAGGTGTTGCTTGAAATTTTCTCGCAACATTAACAGCTTTAGCAAGAAATAATGTATCCTCTGCTATTTTATTCATTTTACTGTCTTGAGAGAAAATAGTTAAATTAATAACTTCTTCTTTTTTAGATGTTTTAGCAGAATATAATCCATCTCCTGCTATATATTCAAACTTATCAACAAATACTTTAACCACTGTCTCTTCAGTTACTTTTTTTGTTACAAATGATTTTGCATCTATTTCAAATTCTCTTGTTTTTAAATCAATTATTTTACTTGCAGCTAATTTTAGTGAAGAAATTTCAAATTTGTCTTCATCTCCTAAATATATATATGCTATTTTTTTATCTGGGAATTCTGTTATTGAAAATTTATTTTTAAGCAAGTTTTCTTCTTGTATTTTTGCCGTGTTAAAAAATCCTTTTATTTTAAATGATTTCAAATTTTCTTTATTTACTAATTTCATATTTGTTCCTTTTTTGTAATGAGTGATATTAAATATTATATAAGTTATAAAGATTTATTTAATAACAAAATTGATTATTTTATTTTTTATAACTATTATTTTAATAATTTTTTTATCAAGTAAAAATTTTGCAACATTAATCTCTTGCTTAGCTTTAATGATCAAATCATCTTCTGATATCGATTTTTCGATTTTAATATTTCCTCTCAATTTTCCATCAACTTGAACAACCACGCTTAATTCTTCCAAAGTTATTTTTGTTTCATCATGAGAAGGTCACGATTGTTGTGATAATTGCTTTTCATCCAATTGTTCTAAAAGTTCTTCTGCCATATGTGGAGCAAATGTAGATAACAAAATCAAAAAATTTATTAAATATTTTTTGTGTGATATAGTTGTTATTTTATAAAAATAATTTATATAAACCATGAAGTTTGAGATTGCAATATTAAATTTGGTTTCTTCAATATTTTTCGTTACTTCTTTGATTAATATATTGTAATTTGATTCCAAAACATCATCAATTATATTAAAATCTATTTTATATTCTTGATTGATATATTTTCTAACAATTCTTCAAACTCTGTCTAATCATTTTTTTGTTCCATCGAGCGCTTTATCACTTCAAGGTTTTGTGTCCGTTAAAGGGCCCATAAACATCTCGTAAATTCTTAGCGTATCTGCTCCATGTGAATTTATTATTATAGTTGGATCAATTACATTGCCTTTTGATTTTGACATTTTTTGATTGTCATTACCTAAAATCATTCCTTGATTAATCAATTTTAAAAAAGGTTCTGAAGTTGGAACAATTTTTAAATCAAAAAGAACTTTATGTCAAAATCTTGCATACAACAAATGAAGAACCGCGTGTTCTTGACCACCAATATATAAATCTACTGGTAATCATTTTTGAAATCTTTCATAAGCTTCTTTAGAATCAAGATCTAAATATGAACCATCATCATTTTTAAGAATATATCCTAAATAATATCAAGAACTGCCTGCTCATTGTGGCATAGTGTTTGAATCTCTTCTATATTGTTTTCCATCATGTTCAAAATATAACCATTCTTTATTATTTGACAACGGACTTTCTCCGTTTCCTGAACTCTTAATATTTTCCATCTTTGGTAATTCAACTAATTCTTCAATTAATAAAATATTATTATCTTTATCAAACGCAATCGGAAACGGTTCCCCTCAATATCTTTGACGAGCAAAAACTCAATCTCTTAAATGATAAGTTGTTTTTCCATCTTTAACTTCTTTACCAATTCAATTTCTTTGCAAAGACTTTAATGAATTAGGTCAATCTAAATCATCCAAACCTTCTAATAGTTTGTCGGCATAGTTAGTTATTTTTAAAACTCATTGTTTCATGGGTTTCTTGATAACAGGAAACCCTCCTCTTTCACTAATGTTATTGTTATTTTTATCTTGCAAAACTTCTTCATTAGCAAGGACAGTTCCTAGACCTTCACATCAATTAACATCTATTTCTTGAATTTCTGCTAATCCATTTTTGTACATTTGCGAAAATATTCATTGTGTTCAACGATAATATTTTGGATCAGTAGTATTTATTTCTTTATCATAATCATATGAAAATCCTAATGATTTTAACTGCACTCTAAATTTATCAATATTTTCATTTGTGAATGTTGCTGGATCATTACCTGTTTGGATAGCATATTGTTCTGCTGGCAATCCAAAAGCATCTCAACCCATAGGATGTAAAACATCAAAATTATTTAACCTTTTATATCTAGCGATAATATCAGTTGCAGTGTATCCTTCAGGGTGCCCTACATGAAGACCTGTTCCTGATGGATAAGGAAACATATCTAAAACATAATATTTATGTTTTTTATTAAATGTTGTTTTAAATGTCTTTTCTTTTTCTCAATAATTCTGTCATTTTTTTTCAATTTTTAGATGTTCATACATAATAAAAAATTATATCAATTTAATTTTAATATTAATATTTAAATTGATATATTTTGACTTTCATTAGAGATTGTATCAGGATCTTTTGTTTCTAAAGTTAAATTTTTACCTCAATTTAATTTATGGAACAACAATTCATAAACAATCACTTTTGTTATATCTGATAGAAAAAATATTGTATATGCTATAGGAAAGGAAAGATCAGTTGCAGGAACTATAACAAAAACAAGTATCGATATTCAACATGTTTGAACAACCCCTCCAGAAGCATCAACTAGAGAAGTTATATTTGTTTTACCACCAGCAGAAATACATCTACTTCTTGTTTGATATCAAATTCACATTGGCATATAACCTGCAAGTGGTCAAATTGTCATTTTCAATAAGTCTAGATACTCAGTCACTCCTTGGTTAGCAATAATTATCGCTTCTTCCATATTAACACCCTTATCAATTAAGCTGGAAATAGTTCCCTGTCTATATCCATCTGCTAAAAATGTCATAGAAGGAATTATAAAAGAAAAAACCAATAAACAAGAACCCATAATTAAAGCCATAATTAAATGAAACCCCTGTAGTTCTTTGGCATTTATCTTTGCTTGTTCTAAATTACCATGCCCGAGTTCCCGACCAACAAAAATTGTTGTATTAGCGCCTACTGATTCAAATGTAGACCAAAATATGTTAAAAACGGCTCCTGAAATACCTAAAATTGTGGCTGCTGAAATTAAAAACTCAGGATTAGAACCGACATTCCCTGGAGAATAATTTGCATTTCAAAATATAAATCTAATTGATACAGCTATTGAACCAACTGCCATAAATACAAATGAAGAAGACCTTCTTAAAATTTGTTTCCAAATTTGAGATGATATGGAAAATAATTTTAATGGATTTACTATCAACTCTTTATTCTTTCATCATACAAAAACAATATTAAAACCAACAGAAAATATTTGAGAAATTATTGTTGAAACCGCTAATGATCATATTCCTGTTTTAAAACCAAAAACAAACATTGAATTTAAAGCAATATTAATGCTCAAAGAAATAATTGATGAAATCAACGAAGCTCTTCCGTGTCCTGCTTCTCTCATAATCATTGCTGAAGTATACCCTCATGCCCCAGTCATTCAAGTTACTGCAATTATTCTCAAGTATAATGCTGAATCTGTCACGATAATCTGATCGACTTTAAAACTACCCACTAAATTTATCATAAATTCTGGAGCAATAAAAGCAGGTAATGCGAATAACGATGTTATTAAAAGTGATATTAATATTCTTGCTCTTAAAATATATCTGGTATTGACCCTGTCTTTAGCTCCATAATATTGACCAAATAATGATGAACCAATCACTGTTGTTGCTGCAATTATTCCTGTGACTAATGAAGTTCAAGTGTTGGCATATGATAATTTATCAATACCATTAGGGATCGGAATAGCCATAAAATTATCAATAAAACTGTTTAATGCAAAAATCATTGCTGCAAAAATAATTGGCAAAGATGTCATAGTGAATTGTCCTCATCTTTGTCTATTGGATGGGAAATTTAATTTAAATTTTGTTAACATATTTAAATAATATATTATATTAATTTTAAATTAACAAAATCTGTTATTAAAATTTGATATCCCGTTATTAATTAATATCAATATTTCCAAATACTATTTTAAATTTATTAATAAAAATAGTTGTATTATGTTCTGACTATTTATTAACTTCTTAAAATTTAGTAATATAATTAAATAATATTGGAGCGCTATGATTAAATTTCTAGATATTTTAAAAGAGGTTAGCAATGTAACATCAGTACCTGCTGGTTTTGAGATTGTTAGATTAATTATTGTACCTATTTTATCTTTAATTACTGCAGCAATGGCTATATGTGTTTTTTCTGCTACTTATTTTATTGTATTCAGAATTAAAAAATATTTAAAAAGACATAAAAATTATTTGAATTTTACACAAAAATTATCAACTTCTATTGAAAATAAAAATGTAAGTATTTTTCGAGCATTTGATACAACGATGTGGGGTCCCAATTTAATTAAAAATAAAAAATTAATTGGTACAGTTTTAACACAATATAAAAATGCTGATTTAAAAGATTTAATTTTAGGAACTTATAATGATGAATTGAACTCTATTAAAAATATTATCAACCAAGATAGCAAGTTAATTAAGAATAATCACAATTTTATTAAATTCCAAAGATTATTTCACACTTATAAAAAAGATGGGATAATCATTGAATACTTAAATAATGATTATATTTCTTTTTATAAAGTGAGAAAATTTGGTGTAACTGTTGGAATAATAGAAAAAGAAAAACTAAAAGGTATAGGAATTGATTTTAAATATGATATCGACTACTCAGAAATATTTACAACTCATTTGAAAGAATTTGCATCAATTTACAAAATATATTTTATCAAAAGAAGTTTTCTATATAAAAATATATCTAATCCTAATTTAAGTTTCGAAGAAACATTATCAAATATTAGAAAACAATATAATAAACTTTTCAAGAAAAAATATTCACACTACAATATTTATATGAAAGACAAATTGCAATATTTACCAAGATTAAATAAACTTGTTTCTACCCATATTTATTCTATTGATGGTGATTTTTTATTAGAACATGCTATTCAGCAAAAAGTAAATATTGATAATATTTTTTCAGAAAAAATAAAAAATAGAAAAGAAATAAAAGAAGTTATCAACAATAGCAATAAAAAACAAAAAAAATCTATTAATATTTTAAAAAAATAATTTTATTTTATTGTTGATTTAATTTTGTTATTTTTAAAATCTCATTTAATAATTTTGGTCTCTCTTGAGAAAGTGCATCTAAAATTGGTAATGCGCTTATTTTGTTTTTTGTAATGCCAATTGCAAATCCCGATTTGTTTTCTAATAATAATTCTACCGCAACAACACCCATCCTAGTAGCAAGAACTCTTTCATTAGCGGTAGGAACACCACCTCTTTGTAAATGCGCTAAAATTGTTGATCTAGTAACTATATTTGTTGTTGCTTCAATTTCCTTAGCTAAACCATCTAAATCATCATAAATATGTTCAGAAACAATAATGATAATTGAATCTTTTTTCAATACATTCATTTGTTGATTGACAACCTTTGAAATTTCTTTTAAAGTCATTTTGTTTTCTGCAGTAATTATTAATTCAGCGCCAGTTGCAATTCCTGAATGTAAAGATAAATCACCAGCATATCTTCCCATCACTTCAACTATTATACAACGATGATGTGACCTAGCAGTATCTCTAATGCGATCTACATTCTCAACTATTGCCGAAAGAGCTGTATCAAAACCAATCGTATAATCTGTTGATGATATATCATTATCAATTGTTCCCGGAAGTGCGATTGTTTTTATTCCTATTTTATGCAATAATTGAGCACCGTGATATGAACCATCTCCACCAATAACAATAAGAGCTTCAATGCCATGTGATTCAAGAACTTTTTTGGCCTTAATTCTCGTTTCTTCTTGTTTAAATTCTTCATATCTAGCAGAATAAATAAATGTTCCACCTCTATTTATATATTCATCTATTTTTATATTTTTTGATGAAACAATTAGGTTTTCAACTAATCCCTTATACCCTTCATAAACTAAAAATGTTTCTATTCCATGAAATTTTGCAAATTTAATTATTGCCCTAATGGCATTATTCATACCTTGAGAATCACCACCAGATGTTAATATTGCTATTTTTTTAATCATATTTTTTTACTCACTTTTCTTATTTTTATTTTGAAATTAAACTTATAAATGAATCTACTTCTAAAGACGCTCCACCCACAAGCGCTCCGTCTATATCAGGTTGTTCCAATAATTGCTTAATATTTGCACCATTAACAGATCCACCATATTGAATCAATAGTTCTTTTGAAGTTATTGATCTAATATATTCACAAATTTGCTGTGCATATTCAAATGTTGCTGTTTTACCTGTTCCGATTGCTCATACTGGTTCATAAGCCACAATGATTTTTGAATAATTCAATCCTTTTAAAGAATTAGTTATTTGTTCTTTAACAACTGATTTTGATTCATTTTTTTCATATTGTTCCAATGTTTCTCCAACACAAATAATTGGCGTTATTTTATTGTTTAAAGCAGATATAGCTTTGGCATTAACAGATTCATTTGTTTCTCCATGATACGCTCTTCTTTCAGAATGACCAACAACAGCATAACTAACATCAAAAGAATTTAACATTAATGGCGAAATTTCTCCAGTATAAGCTCCTGATGCAAATTGTGAAATATCTTGCGCAGATATTTTCATGTTATTTGTTTTTAATTTTGAAAAAGTTTCTATATTTATTGATGGAATAGCAATACCATAAATTGTATTTTCTTCTGTTTCAAATGATTTTTTAGAAAATTCTCTCAAGAAACTTTCAGTCTCTTTTTTATCTTTATTCATTTTTCAATTTCCTACTATTATTACTTTTCTCATATTTTCTCCATTTATTTAAATTTTTATATTAATAAGAATTATATTACCTTTTAATCTATTTTTAGTTATTTTAACTTAATTTCAAAAATAAATTAGAATATTGCTTCCATACTTGAAAATAAGAGGAAATTTTCAAAACTTAAATGGACATAAATAAGAAACTATTCAAGTGAATTACTTTTGTTTTTAATCATTTGAGAATTAATACTATTTGAAACATTATTTAATTCTATGTTACATAAATAAAAGACATCATTCATTTGATTTTTTATCATTACAAAAGAACTGACATATCCTTTAAAATTAATAAATAATTCATAAAAAAATTTATCAATTATTAATTCGTCATTATTAACTACATAAGGTAAATTATTTTCAAAAAACTCAATATCATATTTTGTAAATCAAGAGATATATTTATAATTATGATTATGATTAACCAAAAACATTGTAAAACTGGTTAAATTTGACAAATTATAAGCTGTTTTTATATTATTTATGGTTATAGAAAGTATATTTTTAGTAAATAAAGAAAGATTAAATATTTCCATATCATCCGAAATAATATTGTTTGATTTAAAAAATATTATTACAGAACAATTATTCTCATATTCTAAAATAAATTCATTATTTTCATTGTAAATAAAAATATCTTGAAATACATCAATATCTTTGAGTAATTTTTGTAACATTATTCTTAATTTTTGCAGTTCTTGAGTTGGAAAATTAGAGAGTTTTATTGATAACGAAATATAGTTTGGTGTTGTTTGACTCAATTTATCATCATTCGTTAAAAGAGAAGGAAAATATTGTTCTATTTCTTTGAAAAGCACATTAGGAGGAAATGAAGGATTATTGGTTTTATTTGAATGAACAATCATATATTTGCCGTTTCTAACAATTACAGAATATTCAATATCATCAATTATAAATTTATCTTTCCCTGCCCTTTTATGAATGTTATCCACAGAAGCAATAAACATTATTTCATCATTAACAGAATACAAATCTGTTTTTCAAGAATTTTTTGTCTTTAAATCAAATTCGTGCTTGGTAATTTGTGTTCCAGCAAAATCAGTTACAATAATTTCGTTACCATAAAATGATTCTCAAATTTTATCACTACTTATTGTAAGATTGTCATTTGTTTGTGTTTCTACCACATTTGTTGTTTTTGTTTTTGCAGGATTTTTGGTTTTTTTTGGTTTTTCTACTAACACAGGTTCTTTATAAGCTCTTCTTTTCAGTGATCTTGGATTTTTATTATGTTTATCTTGAATTTCATCATCATGAAATAAATCCTCTTTTAATTTTAATTCTTCAATTAATATAGGGTGGTTTACTTCTATTTTTTCTTCTTTTACAACATCTCTTAATAAAAGAACTTCAAAACTACCATCATCTTTTTTCGAAAATTGAAATTCATTATTATTTATTAAAAAAATGTTCTCCCAAGTTTGAGGCATTTGGCCAATAATTGATGAACTGACAATGACACATTCCTTATTTTCAATATTATAAATTTCTCAAGAGTAAAGTGAATTAGTATTTTTATAATGTTGTTTCTCAACTATTTCTCCAGAAAAATCTTGAGCTATAGTTATAGTTTCTCCAAATTGTTTATTTCAAACTTCTTCTAAATTATACATTTTGCCTCAACTTTATTTCACACATTATAATGTTTACTTTTTAAATTATAACAACTAATAAAGTTAATAAAGTTTTTTTAATGTTTTTTCACTTAAATTATTTGTCAAATATGATCCACAAACCAAGGCAGTTGCACCTGCTAAAAATGCTTTTTTAGAATTATTATTATTTATTCCACCATCAACTTGAATAATTGTTTGAAGTTTATTTTCTTTTATAAAATTGGAAATATTATTTATTTTTTCTATACTTTCATCAATAAATGTTTGACCACCGAAACCAGGTTCTACAGACATAATTAAAATTATTTCAAAGTGGTGAATAATAGGTTTAATTTCTTCTCAATTTAGTCCTGGCTTTATCGCTAAACCAATTCATGTTATTTCTTGATATTTCTTAACAAATTCTAAAATTTTATCTATAGGCATTGATTCATAGTGAATGGTCATACATGTAGCATAATCCTTTAATTTTTCAGCATAAATAAAAGGATCGTTAACCATTAAATGGATATCTGATAAGTGAGCAGGTGTAGCCTGCAATATATTAATATACTCCTCTGGTTCTATTGCCTTATTTTTTACAAATTCATTATCCATTATGTCATAATGAATTCACTCTATTCCCATTTCTAAAAGCCTGTTCGCTACTTCAATTCTTTTTTCAGTAGGGACACTTAATAATGAGGGACAAATATATCTATTTTTCATTGACATCAACCTCGCTAATCAATCTTAAGTAATTATTATACCTGGATTGTAAAATATTCCCGTTTTCTACTTCTTTCTTAATTTTACATCTTAATTCTTTAAAATGTATACATGTTCTAAATTCACACTCAAAAGACAATTTTTTAAAGTCGTGAAATGATTTAGCTAAATCATTTTTCGAAAGTGTTATTTCCAATATTGAAAATCCTGGTGTATCAATTAAATCAAAGTCATCTAATTGATATATTTCAACTATTCTCGTTGTATGTTTACCTCTACCCAAACTTTTGGAGATAACTTGAGTTTCTAATTCTAAATTAGTAATATTGTTAATTGTTGATGATTTTCCCGCTCCTGATTGGCCAGTAAAAACCGAAAGTTTACCTTTCAACAAATTTATTAATTTAGAAAAATTTTGAGACACATCATTATTTGAAATCACCACAACTTCATAACCTTGTGATTTATAATCTTGATAAATTCCATCATTTGTTAAGTCAGATTTAGTAAAAAGAATTATGGGTTTAATATTTTGAAATTCAACAATTGCCAAAAATTTATCTAGAATGAAAGAAGAAAATTTAGGTTCACACAAAGCTGTCACAATAACCACTTGATCAATATTAGCAACCTTGGGTCTTATGAGAAAATTTTTTCTGTCCAATATTTCATATAAAAAACCATCAGGATTAAATTTTACCTGATCACCCACAAGTGGGTTTTGGGATTTTTCCCTTAAATTTCCTGAACCTCTTGTACGATATATCTTTCCATCTGAAAATATATCATAGAAACCAGAATTAATTTTAACAACTTGTCCTATCATATAATTATGCTGGTACCGAAAAGAATATTATAATTATTATTAATATTATAAGAAGAAGAAATCCTACAGTTCCAATAATGAATCATTTTGAATTAACTATTTCTTTTCAATTTGGTTTATTTTTTGTTGCCACTGAACTCAATTCAATTTTCTTTTCAGTAATTCTATCTTGGTTTAAACAACTAGATAAATCTTGAGATAATTGTCTCATTGATAAGTAACGATCATGTTTATTTTTGGCTGTTGCTTTTTCTACAATATTAGCTAACGCTTGTGGAATTGAAGGAAAAATTTGGTTAACTGGTCTCATTTCCTCTTTTTTATGTTTAAGAGCTGTTTCCAAGGCATCTTTCCCCTTGAATGGAGGTTCTCCAATTAACATTTCAAACAAAATAATCCCCAATGCATAAACATCAGTTTGAGGAGTAGCTCCTTCTTGATTGACAATCTCAGGAGCCATATAATGAGCTGAACCTATTACCCTTCCGGTTTGTGTATATCTAATTGAATCTTCACTTATCGCAATTCCGAAATCTATTATTTTTACTTCACCTAATGTAGAAATCATGACATTAGATGTTTTTAAATCTCTATGAATAATATTTTGAGCATGTATTTCAGCAAACCCTTTTGCTATTTGTGTAGCAAAATTAACAGCTTCATCAACATTTAATCTTCCTTGTTCTTCAATATAGTCTTTAAGCATTTTACCTTCAACATATTCCATCACCAAATATTGAGTTTCAGTATTGTAACTACCTTCATAAAACTTCACAACATAAGGAGAAGAAATATACTTAGCTAGCCTAAGTTCTTCTTTAAACCTGTTTTTATTAGTTAATGGCATGTTGACATCTGTCAACAAAGTTTTGATAGCAACTTTTTGATTCGTTTCTTTATTTAAAGCTAGATAAACTTTAGCCATTCCACCTGAACCAATTTCTCTCAAAACTTCATATTTTGCTGGTAACTGATTTATTTTAATCATGATTTATTCTATCTCCAACATAATTATAGTTAAATTGTCAGTAGAATCTCCCCTAATTGCTTGTTTGATTAATTGGTCTGTTTTTTCAGTGAGATTTGCAGAGCTTGCCACCATCATTTCAAAATTTGGTTTTGTAATATAATCATGAATCCCATCAGAAGTCAAAATAATTGTTCTAGTTTCGCTAGAATTTTCAATTGTAAATGCTTCAATATTAGTTTTCTTATTTGGACCTAATGCTGATGTTAATGCTGGTGCTCCAGGTAATTTTGCAGCTTCAAATTCTGACATATTTTCTTCAATAATATAATAGTTCATTAAATTGTGATCTATGGTTATTTGGTGTAATAATCCATCAAAAATATAAGTTCTTGAATCACCTATATTAAAAACAAAAATATCTTTATTGTCATTATAAATAATGGCTGCAGTAACTGTAGTTCCCATATCTTTTTTCATTGCATCATCACCTGCTTCAATAATCATATTATTTTTACATTTTTTAATAGTGTTCTTGAACCATTCGAATATTTGTGTTTTATCTATCGGTAATGATTCCATTTCTGTAGCGAATGTGTTTATTGTTATTGAAGAAGCTAATGAACCACCAAAATGGCCACCCATCCCATCACAAAGCAAAGCTAATGTCGCAACAACACCCTCAATGACAATCGCTCTATCTTGATTTTCCTCACGTACAACACCTATATTTGTATTTATTTTATAATTCACCAATTTCTCCTTTGATTATTTTAACAACATCCTTCACTGAGTCTGTCAATTTATTATTAGTAATTATAAACTTAAAATCTTTTGTTTGTTGAATTTCTTTTTTAGCTTTTTTTAATCTTTGTGCAATTGATTCGTCTGTTTCCGAATTTCTCTCACGTATCCTTTGTTCTAAAACTTCTAAATTAGGCGGTTTTATAAATATAGAAATTAAATCGGTCATATTATTATCTTCTTTAAATTTTTTGATAATATTTATAGCACCAACAGTATCAACTTCAATAATGACGTTTTTTCCATTATCAATTAACTTATCAACTTCACTTTTTAATGTTCCATAATAGTTTTCGAAATGTTTTGAATATTCCAAAAATTCATTATTATTTATTTTTTCAATAAATGTTTTTTCATTTACAAAATAATAATGTTTTTCATTAATTTCATTTTCCCTTCTTTTTCTAGTTGTCATAGAACAAGAAAGAGAAAGTCTAAGTTCGTCCATTTTAAACAATTCTTTTTCAATTGTTCCCTTTCCAACTCCTGAAGGACCAGTTATAATTATTATTTTATTCATACTAAGTGCAATTATACATTAAGAAAATAAATATCTATTTCAATTAGTTCTAAAACAATA
>CAMRBO010000002.1 GCA_947040465.1 uncultured Mycoplasma sp. | reverse complement strand
TAATTCCATGAACATATATGAAAATCCTGATAAAGGAACATAAATCAAATAAAATAATAATGGTGCAGCAAATAAAAATGTAAATTCTAAAGGTTCTGTAATTCCTGTTACAAACGCTACAACCATAGATGAGCCTACAACTACCGAAACATCTCTCCTATTTTTCTTTTCTGATGCCACAATAATTGCGCTACCTATCCCCATACAAACACCTAAGTACGTTGGATAATCTTGTGTATATCTCCCGGCATAAACTCCTGTATATTGATAAAATCAATCGAATATAGGAATTTCTTGCCCTAATCCTGGAAGAGAATTATAAGGAAGAGAATTAATAAAATTTCAAATATTTTGATCTCCTTCAATATTAGCTCCACCTTTAAACTTATCAAACAAATCTATTATATTGGTTTGATCAATTATAGAAATACCTGATTCATTCATCCCATTAACCAATGCTTCTTGAGTCAATACTCCTCCAAATGGTGTTTGAAATGCTAAAACAATTGGTATGTGGTGTAATCCGAAAGGCATTAAAGCTCTTCCTAATATACCATATAGCAGACCTCCAGTTCCTGCTGGGGCTCCTTGAATTCCCTGTCCCATTTTTAATATTCCTAAGCCTACTCATGGTCAAAATATTAAAAATAATGTTGAAAGTAAAAACATTATTGGAATCAAAACTATAGGAACTAATCTTATTCCTGAAAAAAAATCTAAGGCTTTAGGTACTCTTAAAACTGATACTCTGTTAAAGATATATGAAGTTAATAATCCAACCACAATACCTCCAAAAATTGATGTTTGAATTGTTGGAAGTCCAAGTGTTGTACTTGACATCCCGGTTACTTGTGTGTGGAATCACATTATTGATTTTAATGTTTTATCATCATTAAATTGTAAAAATGCAAATTGTGAAGAACAGAAAACCAAATATGCTATTGCTGAAGCAAATCCGGAAGACCCTTTATCTTTTGAAAAAGTTATAGTTATTGCAATACAAAAGAAAAGTGGTAGATTGCTGAATATGACATCTGACATTCCTTTAAAAATGTTAGCAAAAATTATCCCTACTTCAGAAGATACATTAGCTCCAATAGCTCCGCCAATACCTAAAAGCAAACCCGCAATTGGTAAAATAGCAATTGGAAGCATTAACCCTCTAGAGAGTTGATCAAAAAATGATTTAATTTTTCCTTTATGTTTACTATTACTTCTTCTTTCTTTAAAAGATTTATACAAACTTAAATTCATATTATTGTCCTCTTAAGTGATTGTAAAATCTTTTTGTTATCTCTTTAGGTCTAGTTATTGCAGATCCAACCACAACACCAAAACACCCTAAATTAAGTAAATCTTGAACTTGTGAAGGTTCTCAAATACCACCCTCAGCAATAATAGGTATTTCAGTAAGTTTTAATATTTCTCTAATAAATTCATAATTATTAGAAATATTATCTACATTTTTAGTTTTTTTTGTATATCCCCTTAAAGTTGTTCCAATCAAATCAAATTTTAATTTTATTGCCATTTTAACATCATCATAATCAGAGCAATCTGCCATCAATAGAATATTTGGGTATGTTTTCTTAATATATGTAACAATAGTTGACAGACTTTCTTTTGGCCTTTTCCTATCTGTTGCATCAAGCGCTATGCACTTAACACCAACGCTTATTAATTCCTCCATTTCTTTTAAAGTAGGTGTAATTATCACATCAAAATTATCATATTTTTGTTTTATTAAACCTATTATTGGTAAATCAGTTATTTTCATGATAGATTCAATATGGTCTAATTGACTCAATCTTAAAACTTGGGCACCACCTTCAATAACTGACCGAGCTACCAACGTTATTGCTCCAACGTTGTTTAATGGTTCTTTATCAACTGCTTGACAAGAAATTATTAATTGATTCTTAATTGAATCTAAAAATTTAGTTTTCATATCTATTCCTTTCATATTACAATGTTTTTCAAATACAAAAAACTTTATAATAAAAATGATATTACTAAATAATGCGCGTTTATAAATGTATGGAGTTTTTCCCAATTAATCGTATTTATATAATTATTATTCTTGTTTTATTGGAATTTTTCCCATTTATTAAGGAGTTCTTTTTCTATTTTATTATCACCTTGTAGCATTGAATATATTTCCAAAAATATCGCATCACATAAAACTAGTTGTGAAATTTTGGAGCTTGTCGCAATGATTCTATTATCCTTAGCTAAATCCATTAAATAAATTTTAAAATCAATGTTTTTACCATAATCTTTATTTGCTGTTATCAACAAAGTTTTTGCTCCAATGCCTTTAGCAGATTCAAATAAAAACAAAATTTCTTTTGTAGTTCCTGATTTGGAAAAACAAATTAACAAATCATTATGATTAAAGTATGACAACTTTAAAATTGAATTATGTATATCATTTGATGAAACAACATTAAGGCCTATTCTTTGTAAATTTGTTGATAATTCCAACGATGCCAAATATGAAGAACCCACACCAAAAATAATTATCTTTTTGGAATCACATATTATTTTACATATCTTCTGAAAATTATCCAAATCTAAATTAATAAGTGTTTCGTTAATTGCATAATTATTATATGAACGCAAATTATTAATTCTATTATTTATTGAGATATTCGAGTTTATATTATAAGAAAATTGATGTTTAATTATTTCTTGCTTTATAAACAATTTCATTTCCAACATACTTGAAAATCCCAATTTTTGTGACAATCTGGAAATTGAAGATTTGGAAACAAAAATTTCTTTTGAGTAATCTATAATATTGAGAAATAAAAATTGACTCGGATTTATATTAATTTCTTTAATTATATCTTTTTCAAGTTGACTACAAGAAACATTAGGTTTTATGATTTCATTTGTTTTCATATAAAAATTATACTTATTAAAAGTTTAATTTATATATTATTAAAAATAGTGTATTTTCTTTTATTTGGATTTGGTGGCAAAAAACGGAGATAGAACTTCAGTCATATTATCATCATTAACAACTAATATATGAGATTTGAACCCATGTTTGTCATCATAATCAACAGTGCCTGTTGTATAAAAAATAACATAATTTTTTGATTTTGGCAATTTATCTTTTACATAAAATTTGATATTTTAATAAATGATTAATATTCAATAATTCCATCATATATTCCTAATGTTGCACGATTATTAGCTAACACTTATTTTTCATTTTTATTACTTAAAACTAGATTAAATTATTATGTAAATAATCTTCTATTTTATCTTTGGTCATTTCAGCCTTCTCTCTGTTATATAACTTTATATAAACAACGTAATATATAATTATTTATTTAAAATAAATGTTATTTTAGATATCTTTCAGTATTTATAATATAATTAAAATATTAAAAATTAATTCTATGAATTTGTAAGGATAAATTATGACACCACATATAAATGCAAAAAAGGGAGAAATTGCCAAAACAGTTTTAATGCCGGGAGATCCACTAAGAGCTAAATTTGTTGCTGATAATTATTTAGAGAACGTTAAATTAGTTAATCAAGTAAGAAATATGTTCATGTATACCGGAACATATAAAGGAAAAGAAGTAACTGTTGCCGGAGGTGGAATGGGTTGTCCATCAATTGGAATTTATTCATATGAGCTTTTTAAATTTTATGATGTAGATAATATCATTAGAATCGGTTCTGCAGGATCATACAAGGCTGATATTAAAATTTATGATTTAGTTTTAGCAACCGAAGCCATCAGTGAAAATACAACTTTTACAGAATTAGTTTTGGGTGAATCCAAAGAAGTAATGTTACCTTCCCAAACATTAAATGATAAACTAATTTTATCAGCTAAAAAATTAGGAAAAAAATTAATCCAAGGAAGAGTACATTCATCAGACGTTTTTTATTCATCTATTCCTATTGAAACAAGAATTGAAAATACAAATGCTTTAGTTGTTGAAATGGAATCTTATGCATTATTTACAAATGCTGAAAAATTAGGCAAAAAAGCTGCTTGTATTCTAACTGTTTCAGATAACATAATAACAAAAGAAGAATCAAGTCCTGAAGAAAGACAAAACGCCTTTAAAGATATGATGGAAGTTGCATTAGATATTTTGTAAAGCAAAAGAAAAACTAAAAATGATTGCGATAGATATAATAAATAAAAAGAAAAATAAACTTGAAATTTCAAAGGAAGAAATTTTCTTTTTTGTAAACGGATTTACAAAAAAGAAAATACCTGACTATCAAATGTCCGCATTATTAATGGCTATAGTTCTTAATGGAATGACAGAAAGAGAAACTGTTGATTTAACAGAAATTATGATGAATTCAGGAGAAATAATGGATTTATCTTCTATTTCAGGAATTAAACTTGACAAACACTCAACAGGTGGCGTTGGTGATAAAACATCCTTGGTTCTTGGACCCATTGTTGCTGCTTGTGGAGGCGTTGTTGCCAAAATGTCTGGAAGAGGTTTAGGACATACAGGAGGAACTATAGATAAACTTGAGTCAATTCCTGGTTTTAATTGTTTTTTATCAATTGATGAATTTAAAAAAAATGTTAATAAAATTGGTATTGCTATCATTGGCCAAACCGATTCTTTAGTGCCGGCAGATAAAAGTATTTATGCATTAAGAGATGCTACCGGAACTGTTGACTCACTACCATTAATTGCTTCATCAATAATGTCTAAAAAACTTGCGACTGGTAGTGATGCAATTTTGTTGGATATTAAATGTGGTAATGGAGCATTTATGAAAGATTTGGAGTCAGCGCAAAAATTGGGTAAAATTATGATTAAAATTGGTAAATCTTTAAATAAAGATGTAAGAGTAGAAATAACCAATATGAGTCAACCACTTGGAAAAATGATTGGTAATAAAAACGAAATAATAGAGTCAATAAATACTTTGTCAGGTAATGGAGAACATAATTTCACAAAACTGTGTTTGAGTTCTGCATCAACCATGTTACTACAAGCAGGAATTGTTAAAAATGAAGCAGAAGGAGAATTACTTGCTAAAGAAGCGATATCATCAGGGAAAGCTCTTAGTAAATTTTATGAATTTATAGAGTCACAAGGCGGAGATTTATTATCTATTAAAAGTCCTATGTTTTGAAATCCAAAAAACAAAATTGAAATTTTATCAACTAATAATGGATTTTTAGAAATCCATGATTCATTAATTTTTGGTAATGTTGCTTTAAAACTAGGGGCAGGAAGAAGAATAAAAGAGGATATTATTGATTTTGAAGCTGGCATCGAATTAAAAAAGATCACTAATGATTTTGTAAAAAAGGGGGATGTTGTCTTTGTTTTATATTCTGATAAAATTATTGATTTGTCTTTAGTGAAGGAACTTAATCTCGGATATAAAATTAACAATAAAGTTACATCTAATAAAGTTATTCTTGATAAAATTAATTAAGGAGTATTTATGAAATTCGAAAAAATGATAGACCACACTTATTTAAAGCCGGAGGGTACAAGTAAGGAAATAGACAAACTTATTGAAGAAGCTTTTGAATGACAATTTGGCGGGATTTGTATCAATTCATCTTGAGTTAAACATGCTAGAGATAAAATAGGTAAATCTGACATTAAAATTGTTTCAGTTATCGGTTTTCCTTTAGGGGCTGGCGCTACTCAGGCAAAAGTTCAAGAAGCTAAATTAGCAATTGATCACGGAGCAGATGAAATAGATATGGTTATGAATATTGGTAGATTTAGAGATGGACAATATGATTATGTTTTAAATGAAATCAAAAAAATAAAAGAAATAATTGGTAATAAAATTTTAAAAGTTATTATTGAAACCGCTTTACTTAAAGACTACGAAATTGAAAAAGCTGCTGAAATTGTTTTAAATTCAGGGGCAGATTATATTAAAACAAGTACAGGTTTTTCATATAGAGGGGCAACATTTAAGGATATTGAAATCTTCAATAAAGTAATTAAAGGAAAAATTAAAATGAAAGCCGCTGGAGGCATCAAAACTACTGATGATTTAGAAAAATATGTTGAACTTGGAGTAGAAAGATTCGGAACATCTTCTTCAATTGCAATTTTGTCAGGGAAAACTTCCAAAGAAAAATATTAATTTTATTCAAAAAGAAAATAACCACTATGAATATAGAATGGTTATTTTTTATTCTTCATTTTCAAGAATATTTGAATTATATAAGTTATGATAAAAGCCATTTAATAAAAGTAATTCATTATGGTTGCCTTTTTCAATAATTTCTCCATCTTTCATAACAATAATAATATCTGAATTAACAATTGTTGATAAACGATGAGCAATGACGAATGTTGTTTTATTCTCCATTATTTTCAAAATTCCTTTTTGAACATTATTTTCGGTTTTAGAGTCAACATTAGAAGTTGCTTCATCTAAAATTAAAATGTTGGATGGTGAATAATATGCTCTTGTTAACGATAATAATTGTGATTCACCAGCTGAAAAATCATTGGAATCTTCAACGATTTGGTTATAATTATTAGGTAATAAATTAATAAAATGATCGGAACCAATTTCTTTTGCAGCATGCTTGATATCATCCATATTTGCATCACCATTATTATGTCCGTATGCGATATTAGTTGCAATAGATTCTGAAAATAGCGAAACTTCTTGTAAAACAACAGATATAAATTTTCTTAAATTGTACTTATCTAAGTTTTGGATATTTTGTCCGCCAATTGTTATTGACCCTGAATCTAATTCATAAAATCTAAGCAATAAATTAATTAATGTTGTTTTACCGCTACCGGTAGGTCCAACAATCGCAATTTTTTGACCTCTTTTTACATGTAAATTAAAATTCTTTATTATGGTTGGACCTTCTTCATAAGAAAAATTAACATCCTTAAAGATAATATCTCCATCCAAGTCTTCAACCTTATCTACTCCAATATTAACATCATTTTCAACAATTAATATTTCCCTTATTCTCTCAGCACTAAATATTATTTTCTGAATAAATGTGGCAAATCTTGCCATGTTACCCAACTCTCCATTAACTTGTCTTACCATTAAAACAAAAGATGTAATCGTCCCCAGAGTAAGTGTGGCTTCAATACCACCGTGTGGGATTTTAAAGGCCATAAAAAGGATTCCTACCATATAAATTACCCCATAAGAAATGTTTTCTGTAAAATCGGTATACGGCCACAGTATTCCTGTTTTATATTCTGCTTTTCAAAACTGGTGTGAGTGCGCATTGTTTATAGAATCGAATTCATTAATTACTTTTTCTTGGTTTCCAAAAAGATAAATAGCAACCTTATTTTTAATATGCTCCTCACTAAAGGCGCCTATTTCTCCAACCTTTTCTTGCATATTAGAATAATTGGGTGCAGCTGATTTTGCAATTAAAACAGAACCAACAAAAAATATAAACATCATTATGAAAGTGATTAATGCTAAAAGGGGTGAATAAATTAACAAAGCTATTATTGAAGCCAAAATAATAAAAGGAGATACAAACAAAGATGAAAACATTTGGACAGAGTTTGAAATGAATTGATCAACGTCTGTAGTGGTTCTTGAAATTAATTCTCCTGCTTTGTTTTTATCAATATAATTAATAGAAACAGAAATAATTTTTTCAAAAACAGCTCTACGTATTCTAGAACCTGCTCTATAAGAGAGTGAAATCGTTATCATAAATAGTGTATGATTGGTAATAAAATAAACTACATATCCTGAAATTGCAATTAAAAAAGTATAAACCACATTCAATAATTCTTGGTCCGTCATTATTGATTGTCCTAGGGAATCAACACTAAACGATTTGGTAAATACGTCTAATGTAAAACCGGTAAAAATGGCAGCCGTAATAATTCCTACCGCTGAAATAGCAGCAATAAATAAACACACTATAATCAAAATTTTATCTGCTTTAAAAAATAAAGAAAATAATTTAAATATTTGATTAAATTGAATTTTTTTATGTGAATGATTGGATTGTTTTTTAGCCATTATTATCCTCCTTATCTTGGAATTCATATATTTCTTTGTAAACATCGCATGTCAAAATTAATTCATCATGAGTTCCGTTTCCAACAATCAAACCCTTATCCAAAACTATTATTTGATCCATTTCTCTAATTGTAGAAATTTTTTGAGCAACAAAAACTTTAGTAACATTAGGTTTTGTTTTATTAATTGATGATAATATTTTCTTTTCGGTAATATTATCAAGAGCAGAAGTAGCATCATCGAAAATTAATATTTTACATTCTTTGGAAAGACTTCTAGCAATAGCAATCCTTTGCTTTTGTCCACCAGATAAATTTTGTGCATTTTGCTCCAATTTATAATTTATTCCATCTTTTTTAGAATCGATGAATTGTTTCATTTCCGCTATTTCTAATAAGTCTAATATTTGGTCATCACCAATATTATCATTTCCAAATTTAATATTAGACTTTATCGTTCCGGAAAATAAATATTTTTGTTGGAATGAAATTGATATATTATTAATATAATCTTTTGTGTCAAGTTCCTTTATGCTTATACCATTAATATTTATTGAACCATATTGAGCATCAAATAGTCTGGTCATAAGATTAATTAAGGTTGTTTTCCCACTTCCTGTAGAACCAATTATTCCAACTCTTGTATTTTCCTTAATAACAAAAGATATGTCTCTCAAGACATAGTCTAATGATTCAACATTATATTTAAAAGAAACATTTTCAAAAACAATATCTCCTGACTTAAATTTAATTCCATTTTCATTAAAGTGATTATTTTTTAGTTCAATAATTTCCTGTATCCTCATTTTAGAGGCGTGGGATCTTGCTTTAAATATTTTTATAACGATAAATTCAAAAACTGATCACATTATTAAATATGAATAATTAATAAACGCTACAATATCTCCAATATTAGCAGATGTGTTTGGTATTCCTCATGTTATTAAAGAAAAAATTAAAATGATAATTACTGATGTAGAAGCAACAAAAGCCAAGGAAAATGGTCACCCACTAAACACTTTTTTTTCCGCTTTGGTAGAAACTTTAACCAAAAAATCATTTATCTTAATAAATCTTTGTCTTTGTCTTTCTTTTAAATTGAAAGCTTTAACCACCCTTGCTCCAGTTATATTTTCTTTAATTATTTTATTTAATGAATCAGTTGATTCTAACGCTTGTATATAACTTTTTTCTGCATTCATAGATAATAAAGAAATAACTATATAGAAAATAATTGCAAAACCAATTAAAGATAACCCGACGATATAATTCAAAACTAAACACATAATTGAAAATGCCATGAACCTAAAAAGGGTAGGAATAAATGAAATAATTAAAAAATTTAAATAAGTTGAATAGTTTAAATTATCTAATTGCAACCTCGTTAAAAGGGAATTGTCCTTGTGATTTTTCAAATCTTCTGGAGCAAGATATTGTATTTTAATAAAAACTTTTCTTCTTATTTCTGCAAGTTTTGACGTCGAAAATTTTGCTAAGTATCTTCTACCAAAATATGTGAAAATTAATCCAAATATTCCTGCCAATATCATAAACAATAAATTAAATACTATTCCATTTATGGGAATAGTAGATGAATCATTAAAACCACTTGCCAAATTAATGATTTTACCCAACAAAAAAGGGAGTGATGCTCCACATAAAGCGGATAATAAACTAAAAATAGAACCAAAAATTAAAAATTGATAGTCTATTTTATTCATTTCTCACATATTGTTTTTTGTGAGTGTTTTTTGTTTGTTCAAAAGAACCTCTCTTGCTTATTGATTTAATTTTATCGCCATCATTTTTTTTAATGAAACTCTTTAAAAAAAATCATCTACAATTTAATAGATGATTTATTTTGTGTGTACTTTATTATTTAAAATTACTTAATAATTTGAGTAACTGATCCAGCACCAACAGTTCTTCCACCTTCACGGATAGAAAACTTAGTACCTTCTTCAACAGCAACAGGATAAATAAGTTTAACTGTAAGTTCAATATTATCTCCTGGAATAACCATTTCTTTACCCGCTGGTAATTCAATACCACCAGTAACATCAGTTGTTCTAAAATAAAACTGAGGTTTGTAGTTTTTAAAGAATGGAGTATGACGTCCACCTTCTTCTTTTTTAAGAGCATAAATTGCAGCTTTAAATTCTGTATGTGGAATAATTGATCCTGGTTTCGCTAAAACTTGACCACGTTCAACATCTTCTCTTGCTATACCTCTTAATAAAAGTCCTGCATTATCTCCTGCCAAAGCTTGTTTTAGATTTTTTCTAAACATTTCTATACCTGTAACAGTTGTTTTTTTAGTAGGATGAATCCCAACAATTTCAACATCATCATTAATATTTAATTCTCCACGTTCAACACGTCCTGTAGCCACAGTTCCACGTCCTGTAATTGTAAATACATCTTCAATAGCCATTAAAAATGGTTTATCTTTTTCACGTGCAGGAGCTTGAATATAAGTATCTACAGCATCCATTAAATCATATATTTTTTGTTCATAAGCAACATCACCTTGCAACGCTTTAAGAGCAGAACCAGTAATAACTGGAGCATTATCTCCATCAAATTCATAATCAGATAACAATCCTCTTACTTCCATTTCAACTAATTCAATAATTTCATTAGCTTCTTCTGGTGAACCTAACATATCTACTTTATTTAAAAATACAACAATCTTAGGAACTCCAACTTGTTTTGAAAGTAAGATGTGTTCTCTAGTTTGTGGCATTGGACCATCTGTTGCGGCAACAACTAAAATTCCACCATCCATTTGTGCAGCACCTGTAATCATGTTTTTAACATAATCAGCATGACCTGGACAATCAACATGAGCATAATGTCTATTTGCTGTTTCATATTCAATATGTGATGTATTAATAGTTATACCACGCGCTTTTTCTTCTGGCGCTTTATCAATTGATGCATAATCTTGCGCTTTTGCTAATCCTTTTTTTGAAAGTGCAGTCGCAATTGCTGCTGTTAAAGTTGTTTTACCATGATCAACGTGACCAATAGTTCCAATATTAACATGTTCTTTCGTTCTATCGAAATCTTCTTTTGCCATTTTATTCTCCTTATTAAGTGTATGTTCACTTTTATATTTTTATATTTGTATAATTATTATATATCATTATTTAACATTTGCTTTTAAATTATGGAATGTTGCTTCACCATTAAATTCAGCAATAATACCTAATTCTTCTTCAATTGCCAATAATCTATTATATTTAGCAATTCTATCTGACCTAGACATTGAACCTGTTTTTATTTGACCAGTATTCATTGCAACTGCTAAATCTGCAATTGTTGTATCTTCTGATTCTCCTGAACGATGAGAAACAACTGCTGTCATTCCAGCTTTATGAGCCATTTCAATTGTATCTAATGTTTCTGAAACTGTTCCGATTTGATTTAATTTAATTAAAATTGAATTAATTACATCATCTTTAATAGCTTTTGCAAGAATCAACTTGTTTGTAACTGTTAAATCATCACCCATAACTTGGTGTGTTTTACCAATTTTAATATTTTGTTCTTTAAATCCATTTCAATCTGATTCAGCAAATCCATCTTCAATTGAAATAATTGGATATTTAGCAATTAATTTATTGTAATATTCAACCATTTCCGCAGATGTAAATTCAACTTTGTCTTTCATATTTTCAAACCCTGGTGTTTTTGAAGCGATTGCTTTTTTAAGTTTTTTGAAAATATATGTTTTTGATTTTTCGTCATAAACTTCACTAGCTGCTGGATCCATAGCAATAGCAATTGCTTTATCTCCAGTAGTTGAAGGTTTAAATCCTGATTTAGTAATTGCTTTCACAAGAAAATCTAACGCTTCTTCATGATTTTTTAAATTTGGAGCAAAACCACCTTCATCACCAACTTGTGTTCCATATCCTGCATCATGTAATAATGCTGATAAATTATGGAATACTTTATTGGCCATTTGCATTGCTTCTCTAAAAGTTTTTGCTCCTAAAGGCATAATCATAAATTCTTGAAAATCAAGTGTATTTGTAGCATGTTCTCCACCATTAATAACATTCAACATTGGAACAGGTAATGTTCTTGCATTAGTTCCACCAATATAACGATATAAAGGCAAGTCTAATTCATGAGCTGCAGCTTTCATAACAGCTAACGAAACACCTAATATTGCATTTGCACCTAATTTTGATTTTGTTGGTGTACCATCTAATTTAATCATTAATTCATCAATTAAACGTTGATTTGTAACATCAATACCTAAAATTTCTGAAGCTATTTTATCATTTACATTATCAACGGCAAGCATAACTCCTTTTCCACCAAATCAATTACTTTCATATTTTGACCCTTTATCTCTTAGTTCTAATGCTTCTCTTGAACCTGTTGATGCCCCTGAAGGAACAATTGCTGATCCAAATCCGCCCATTTCTGTGTGTATTTCTACTTGGATTGTCGGATTCCCACGTGAATCTAAAACCTCTCTCGCGTGAACATTTATAATTGCTGACATATTATCTCCTTTAATTTTTATTTTATTTTAATATACTTAATAAATATTATATATCATTTTTATATCGAAAACTATCTTATTATAATAATTTTTTTATTTCATTTACTTTATTTAATTTTTCTCATGATAAATCTAATTCACTTCTACCAAAATGACCATATACTGCAGTTTGTAAATAAACAGGATTTCTCAATTCTAAGTCTCTAATTATTCCTTGTGGAGATAAATCAAAAACCTTTTCAACAATTTCGATGATTTTAGATTTAGGTATGTTTTCTGTATTAAAAGTTTCAAAAGAAATAGAAATTGGCTTAGCAACTCCAATTGCATATGATAATTGAATTTCAATTTTTCTAGCAACTCCTGATGCTACTAAGTTTTTAGCAACTCATCTTGCAGCATACGCTGCGGAACGATCAACCTTGGTACAATCTTTTCCACTAAAAGCTCCTCCTCCATGACGAGCCATTCCTCCATATGTATCAACAATTATTTTTCGTCCCGTTAAACCTGTATCACCTATTGGTCCTCCAACGATAAAACTACCAGATGGATTTATTAATGTTCTATAGTTTTTATTTTTAAAAAATTTGTTAATAATTGGCTCAATTATATTTTTTTTGATATCACTTTCAAATTTCTTTTTATCATAATTTGATGAATGTTGAATAGACATTAAAACATCTTTTATCTCAATTTCTCCATCCTCTTTATAATCAACAGTAATTTGAGATTTCATATCAGACTTTAACTCTTTAATGATTTTGTTTTTCCTTAATTCTTCTGCTTTTTTCACTAATTCATGAGCCACAGTAATTGCAATAGGCATAAAAGATTCTGTTTCATCAGTTGCATAACCAAACATTATCCCTTGATCACCCGAACCAATTTCATTATCTAAATCAACACTATTTCTAATTTCTTCAGATTGTTTATTAACATTTGAGAGAATAGAAAAGTCGTTCTCTGTATATCCTAAATTCATTAATATCTTTCATGCTATCTTCACAAAATCAACATATGTTGTTGTTGTTAATTCTCCACCTATAATAACTAATCTGTTAGACGCCATTACTTCAATGGCAACTTTTGCATTTTTATCATTTGTTAAAACAGCATCAAGTATAGCGTCTGAAATTTGATCACATATTTTATCAGGATGCCCCTTACCAACTGATTCTGATGTAAAAATTCCTATCATAAATGCCTCATTCGTTTTTATTTATTTTTAAATAATATCATATTATTATATTATATATACTATGAACATCAAACATAGTAAGGAAGTTAATGTGAAAATAATTCTTGCTGGAACACCTAAATTTTCAGTGCCTATTTTTGAGGAAATTATTAAGAACTTAAATGTTGTAGGTATTATAACTCAACCGGACAAAAAATCAGGAAGAGGAATGAATTTAATTTCTAGTCCCGTTAAAGATCTTGCTTTAAAATATAAAATAAAATTATTTCAACCAAATAACATTGGTGAAATATTTGATGAACTTTCCCTTATTGATTTTGATATTTTTTTAACTGTTGCTTTTGGTCAATTGATTCCTGATAATATTTTAGAATTAGCTAATAAAGGTTCTATAAATATTCATGGATCAATCGTTCCTAAATATAGAGGTGCGGCACCAATACAACATGCCATTCTTAATGGAGATACCGAAACTGGCATTTCATTAATATATATGGTTAAGAAAATGGATGCCGGAGATATTATTTTTACAAAATACATAAATATTAATTTAGATGATTCTAGTGATGAACTATTTAATAAATTGTCAACATTATCAAAAGAAGTTATTGTTAATTGATTACAAAAATTTAATGATGGTGATTTTACCGCAATTAAACAAGACGAAACAAAAGTTACATTGGCACCTAAATTATCTAAAGAAAGTAGTTTATTAGCTAAAGATTATTCAAAAAATATGATTAATAAAATTAGAGCTTATAACTCTAATCCTGGAGCTTATTTGTTTATCAATAAAAAACGTGTAAAAATATTCGAAGCAACAATTCAAGAAAACAAAGATTATTTAAAAATAGAATCACTAGATGGATTCATTTATTCTTCCAAATATCAATTTGAAGGAAAAAATATTATTGATATTAAATCAAAAATAAAATAATTCAATATAATTAAATTAGATATGAAAAAAAAGAATTCACTTGATAAAAATCCGCTAGAATTTCACAACCAAGAAGAGGTTAAAAGTTTTTGAAAATCTCAAATTTGAAAATTAGAAGTTAAAAAAAATATTTGTTCTTGATCAACCATCATTTTTAATTTAATTGTCGCTTTATTAAATGTGGCTATTTTTTCACTTTTAATTACTGCAGTGGTAATGATAATACAAAAAGTTAATGATCCGAGCTACGACCCTAGTGATGCTAATCTTTCAGGAATTATTTTTCTAGTAGCACTTTCCATAACCCTATCTCTAGGAATTATTATTTGCTCTTTCTTCTTAATATCTATGAAAAATAAAAATAAATTTAATATTTATAGAAAGATTTGTCTTGACCTTAATAATTTATTAATTAATGATGAAACTCAAGATGTGGAAATAGAAATTAAGAAAATCATTGATAAAAATTTGATATTTAAAAAAGAAAAATTTTATAAATCACTGAAAAATTTTGTAAGTGAGGATAAAATAAAATGATCATAAGAAAAGAAAAAAATTTAAATTTTAGCGCTAATATTGACTATTTCATTAGATTATATAAACAAAAAATAATAGTATTAAAATCTGTTATAACTATAACCAACATCATCTTCCCAACCATTGCTTTATTTTTAGTTATAATTTCGACCTTAAATATATCAGGACCAAACTACGAAACATCCATTACTGGAGCAAATTATATTATCTTTTCAGCCATGATTTCTGGAGTTGTTGCATTATTAAATTCACTGATTTCATTCTTTTTATTAAAAGAAAAAATAAATAAATATAACGAAATTCATTATAAATTAATTATCGAAAAACAAAGATATTCATTAAGTGGCGATAAATATTTTGATTTAAATGGAATAAATGAAAAAAGAAAACTTTTTGAAAAACAAATTTTTATCATTATAACTGGATATCAACAAGAAAACAAAAAAGGGGAATAAATATGAATGAAGAACAAAAAAATATCATTGGAGAGTATTGAAAAAAATATAGAAAAAAATACTTATATTCAAAATCTATGTTTGTGTTAATTAATGTTTTTGTTTTTGTTGCTTCTGCACTCTTAATTGTTCTTAATTTATTTACTCTAAAATATAATGATCAATTTACTGAAGTTAAAGATATTTTTATCGCCCTCACCATAATAACTGGAGTTGGAACTTTTTTTATTTCAATTGTAAGTGCATTCCAATGAAAAGAAAAGAAAGAAAAATATAATAACCAAATTCTGGCTATTTCTAAGATTTCTGAGCACAATGAAAAAATGACTAGTGAAGATTTTTTTAAATTAATAGAAGAACTAGAAATAGTTCTAATTAATCAAAAACTTTAGTTATTTCTGTTTGAGAAATTAAGTTTATTACCAAATTTTATATTATAAAATTAATTATCATCTTTTGATATAAATAATTCTTGTGTTTTTGAAATTTCTTGTTCTACTTCTTGTTCAATCTTTTCAACATCAATTATGGCAACTGAATTAATTTTTGAGTTGTCTTTTACTTGGATTATCTTTACACCCTTAGTTGCTCTACTGGTTTCATTAATTTGTCCAAGAGTTGTTCTAATAGCTATACCTTTATTGGTAACAACCATTATATCTTCATTACCCTTAACTAAGCCAACATATAGAAGTGACCCTGATTTATCAACATTAATTGATTTAACTCCTTTTGCTCCTCTTTTGGTTTGCCTATAATCATCAAGAGGTGTTTTTTTGGCAAAACCAGACGCTCCAATAGAAAGAACAATTATTCCTTCTGTTGTATTCGATGCTCCTATAACTTTACTTTTATCGTCATCAAATTTCATACCGATTACACCAGTTGCTGTTCTCGACATTGACCTAATTTGATCAACTTGGAACCTAACTACTTTCCCGTTATTTGAACCGATAATTATTTCGCTATCTTCATTAACTTTCATAGCCTTAATGAGTTTGTCGCCCTCTTTCATTTTAAGAGCTATTTTACCATTTTTATTTATTCTTTCATATTGAGAAATAGGTGTCTTTTTAACAATTCCATTTTCTGTAATAGTCATCAAATATTCATCATCATTATAAGAATTAGTTGTTAACATAGAAACGATTTTTTCATCTTTTTGTATTTGAATAATGTTTTGGAATGGCAATCCTTTTGCTTGTTTAGAAAGTTCAGGAATTTGATGAGCTCTTAGTCTATAAACTCTACCATACGAAGTGAAAATCAATAAATCAGTATGTGTTGTTGTTGAAATAATTGTGCTAACATCATCATCAGAATATGTGGTTTGAGTAGAAGAACCAACTCCACCTCTTTTTTGCACTTTATATTCGAATAAAGGTATTCTTTTTACATATCCCCTTGCAGACATTGTAATTAAAATATTTTTTTCAGGAATTAAATCTTCATCATGAATGTCTCCAATATTATTAATGTCTATTTCTGTTCTTCTGGCATCAGAATATTTATTTTTAATTTCTTCCAATTCAGTAATGATTAAATCTATTGTTTTTTCTTGTGAACCAAGAATGCCATTATAGTAATTTATTTGTTCAACTAATGCCAATAATTCTTCAACCATTTTTTCTATAGCTAATCCAGTTAATCTTCCTAAACGCATTTCAGTAATTGCTTTTGCTTGTTTATCTGATAAATCATATTTAATAATCAACGCCGCTTGTGCATCAACATCTGTTTTTGATTTTTTAATAAGTTCAATAATTGCATCAATGTTTTCAATAGCAATTTTTAAACCTTCTAAAATATGAGCTCTTGCTTCTGCCTTATCAAGTTCAAATTGTGTTCGACGAGTAATAACTTCTATTTGATGTTTCAAATATACTTCTAAAGCTAATTTCAAAGTCAATATTTTTGGTTCACCATCAATTAAAGCAATCATATTAACACTGTAATTTGTTTGTAAATTAGTCATTTTAAATAATTGATTCAACAATACTTCAGGAACTATATTTCTTTTTAACTCAATAACAACTCTAATTCCTTTTCTTGATGTTTCATCTCTTAAATCAGTAATTCCATCAATTTTTCTGTCCTTAACTAATTGTGCGATTTTTTCAATCATTGCTGGTTTTTTAACATCAAATGGAATTTCTGTAACAACAATTCTTGATTTTCCATTTTTCAAAACTTCAATATGTGTTTTTGATCTTGTAGTTACAGAACCTCTACCTGTAGTATAGGCATCAATTATTCCTCTTCTACCTAAAATGGTGGCTCCTGTTGGGAAATCAGGACCTTTAATAAATTCCATTAACTCATCAATTGTAATATCTGGATTTTTAGCAAGGGCGATAACCCCTTCAATAACTTCTTTTAAGTTATGTGGTGGAATAGTAGTAGCCATACCAACAGCAATACCCACAGAACCCGAAACCAATAAATTTGGAAATCTAGCCGGTAAAACAACAGGCTCTAATTCTGAACCATCATAATTTGGCATAAAATTAACAGTGTCTTTTTTTATTCCATCAATCATTTCCGAAGCAATCTTAGACATTCTAGCTTCTGTATACCTCATCGCAGCAGCTGAATCACCATCAATTGAACCAAAGTTACCATGACCATCAATCAAAGGATATCTCAACGAAAATTCTTGAGCCATTCTAACCATAGATTCATAAATAGCAGTATCACCGTGTGGATGGTACTTCCCAAGAACATCTCCTACAATACGAGCCGATTTTTTGTATTGAGATCCTGAAGTTAAACCTAGTTCAGACATTGAAAAAAGAATTCTACGATGAACAGGTTTCAAACCATCCCTTGCATCAGGTAATGCTCTAGACACAATAACAGACATTGCATATTCTAAAAATGAATTTTGCATTTCAATAGAAACATTTATTGGAGCTAATGAAGTTGTTTCTTCAATAATTAATTGAGACTTAACTTTATATTCTTCTTTATCTTGCGGAGCTTCTGATTCTTCCTCATCAATATCTATTTTGACAATTTCATTATTGTCTAAAAAAACAACCTTTAACTCTTCTTCATCAACATTATATTGATCATCTTCATCTTCATCAATTAGTTTGTTTTCTTTATCATCTTCATCATTAAAAATTAACATATTTTTCCTGTTCTAAAAATTACTTTTTTGTAATACACTTATTATTAATAATATTATAACACTTAACAACCTGAAAACCTATATTTAAATAGGTTTTTATGATTTCTAATAGTGGAACTATTTATTGAATTTAGCTTCAATAAAATTTATATTTTTACCTCGATTATGTCACTTAATTTCATATCCTGTCGGAATGTTTTTTTCAATTTTTGGAGATGAGTATAAATTTGTTGTTTTAAAAATTATATTGGCACCATACTCTTCTAATGATTCTAATGAATAATTATAAAGGCTATCATTATCTGTTTTTATCAATAAAACTCCATCACTTGTTAATAAATTTTTATAGATATCCAAATATGTTTTATACGTCAATCGTCTTTTAAAGTGTCTTTTCTTAGGTCAAGGATCACTAAATGTTAACCATATAGTTGAAACCTTCCCTGAAAATGCTCCTGAAAGTTTTGAAACATCTTGACAAACTATATTTAAATTAGTAATGTTTTTTTCATCAATTTCCTTTAACGCTTTCAAAACAACTGTAGGAAATTTTTCAATACCAATGAATTTTTTATGAGGTTCATTCAAGGCCATTTGAACAATCATCTCACCTTTTCCCATACCAATTTCTAAAATAGTATTTTCATCAACTTCAATAGGAATGTTTTTTATAATGTTCTGATGTTTTTCTATTATTGAATCAGCTTCTGGGTTATTTCTTAATCTCATATTTAATATAATACTAAAAA
The DNA here is from genome assembly GCA_947040465.1 of uncultured Mycoplasma sp. Lineage (GTDB taxonomy): Bacteria > Bacillota_I > Bacilli_A > Mycoplasmatales > Metamycoplasmataceae > UBA710. The sequence continues at coordinate 7,690 of CAMRBO010000002.1, read as the reverse complement.
GATTTAAAAAACCTCTATAATTGAAAGAATAATGAATAAATTAGATATAAATAAAGAATTTATCAATATACAAGCATATAAGCATGATGGCACTTTATATAGACAATGAAATGGAACTAGAATAGTTAATATATCAAAAGATTATGTGTTAGTTTTATTGAATAAAACTAAAGTTCAAGAATCAAAAAATCAGAAATGAATAATTTCTGAACCTATTCTTTGATTTTTTTCAATTAATGATTTTTTTAATGTTACCTTAACAACTAAAGATAGTGGTTTTTATTATTATGCTAATCTTTCATCTCCCTTTTTCTTTGAAGAAAACACTATCAAATATATTGATTATGATTATGATATTAAAAAATATCCAGGTAAAAAATTTTCAATAGTTGATCATAATGATTTTCTTGCTAATGAAAAATGATATGATGACGATACTAAAAATGCTATTTATCAAAATTTGGTTAAATTGGCAGAAATGTCCATGAAAAAAGAGGGTGTTTTTAATGAAAGAAATATTAAAAAAGTAATAAAAAACTTAATCTCTAAAAGATTAATTGATAAAAAACATTTTGATTTTTCGTTTATTAAATAGGTAATTAAAATTATTTGGCGCGCCCGGAAGGACTTGAACCCTCAACCTCTTGGGCCGTAACCAAGCACTCTATCCAATTGAGCTACGGGCGCATTATGGAGGCACCAACGAGATTCGAACTCGTAATCAGGGTGTTGCAGACCCATGCCTTGCCATTTGGCTATGGTGCCATTTATAATCCTTTTTTAATTATATATTAAAAATTTTAATTTATTTTTTTTCAATATTCTCTGAAAATTCTCCATTCAAAATTTTAGCCAATCCACCTTTTTTATAATTTGGACCAATATGTGTTGCGACACTCAATAAATGTTTTGATGAATTCTTCATAGCTATTAAAGCTCCTAAATAACCTAAAGTAGAAGTGTCATTCATGGAATCGCCAATATGAACACTTTTTTCAGGTTTTATATTTAGTAAATTAGCAATAAAAACTGCTGCCAATCCCTTCGTTGCTTTGCTATCAGTGATTTCGATAATTCAGTCTCCTGCAGATGTTTTAATAGATAATGAAGGCGCTAATTTTTTTAACTCTAAATATATATTAAATAATTTTTTTCTTCGACATCCAGCCAAAACGATTTTATTATACTCTTTTGAGATATCGAAATCTCTCATATTGAAATAATGTTTTTTATTCAATCAAACAAATGGTTTTAAAAGTCATTTGTCAGTATAAAGCATATATGTAGAATCTGGAATAATAATTATCTTGTATTTTATTGCAATATCCCTTATAAATGCAATCATTTGAGGGTTAATGATTATCTTTTGGATAATCTCGTTTTTATCATTTGCAACAATTGCTCCATTTTGACAAATTGCATATTTTAAGTCTAATGTTTTCATCAAACTTTTTACCTTAGGACCAAAACTTCTTCCAGTAGAAATGACAATCGGAATATGTTGATTGACTTCTTTAATTTTGGCAATGTTTGTGGGTGAAATAGAATGATGCTTTGAATCCAGTGCAGTACCATCAAGATCAATAAAGAAACATTCAATTTCAAATGATTTATGATTAATATTACTACTTGAATTTATTGATATTTTGATATTTCCTCACTTCATTTATCATATGGAAGAAATCCTACATTTGTAAATAATAGTTTTCCATTTTTATAAATGTGGGTTGTGGGTGTAGCTGACACATTGTAATAATCTGCAGTATCATTCACAATGCTAACATCAAATGTTAATAATGTAATTTTAAGATCGTTAGATATATCTTCCAATATTGGCATTTGCATAATACAAGGTCCGCACGTTTCTGAATGGAAGTTTAAAATAAATATTTCATTTTGAACTTCCAATATTTTTTGAATTTCTTCTTTATTTTTAACTACATGAATCATAAATAACCTCATTGCTTTCTATTTTATAATTTTATCATTGAATTAATAAGATTTTGCATAAATTACAAATCTATTCGTTTTATTTCCAGAAAAAATACAAACCCCTTCATCAGGAATCTTCATTTCCAATGGAATACACCTTGCTGTTGCTGTTGTTTCTTCTTTTATTTTTATTTCATAATCATCATTATCAATTATTGGAATTAAAACAAATTTATTTAGTTTTAAATATTCTTTTAATTGTTCATAAGATGTTGCTATGACAATATTTTCATGTAATCTTTTTTCAGCATTTAATAATAAATTACTTTGAATTAATTCCATTGTTTTTTCTACAAAACTTTTTAAATCTTTTAATTTAACATTGTTTTTTTCTAAAGTGTCTCTTCTCACAACAATAACTTCATTATTAAGAGCCTCTCTTGGGCCAATTTCTATACGCAATGGAACCCCTTCAATTTCAGATTGCGATACTTTAAATCCACCACTTTTTTTACTGTTGTCAACTCTTATTGAATAAATATCTTGTAATAATTCGGATACTTTACTTGATATTTCCACAACCAGCAATTCTTTGTCAGCCATTATTTCTATAATATCAATTTGAATTGGCGCTATTTTTGGAGGAATGATTATCCCTCTATTGTCTCCATGAGTCATAATAATAGCACCTATTAGTCTGGTGGAAATTCCTCATGATGTTTGATAAACCAACTCAGATTTATTTTCTTTAGATTTGTAATCTATTTTAAATATTTTAGAAAAATTTTGTCCTAAAAAATGACTAGTTCCACTTTGGAGAGCTTTACCGTCTTTCATCATTGCTTCAATTGTAAATGTTGATGTGGCACCAGAGAATTTTTCAAGTTCTGTTTTAATTCCTGTGATGACAGGTATTGCTAAATAATTTTGCAAAAAATCTTTATATATTCCCAGCATCTTCATCGTCATCACTTTTGCTTCTTCTTCATTATCATGACAAGTGTGTCCTTCTTGTCATAAAAATTCCGTATTTCTCAAAAATGGATTTGTGGTTTTTTCTCATCTTAAAATATTAGCTCATTGATTATAAGCAAGTGGTAAATCATTGTAAGATTTTATTTCGCTTTTAAAAAATTCTGCAAATAAAACTTCAGAAGTCGGCCTAATGTATATTTCTTCAGATAAATTTTTATTGCCAACTTTAGTAATGGTTGCTAACTCTGGAGCAAACCCATTAACATGATCTTTTTCCTTAGCTATTAAATTAGCAGGGATTAACATTGGAAGGTAAACGTTCCTAATTCCTTGTTTTCTTAATATAGCATTAAAGTGAGTTTGAATATTTTCTCAAATGCCATATGAATTAGGTTTAAAAATCATAGTGCCTTTAACTGGTCCATATTCAATTAAATTGCCATTTGTTACAACATCTATATATCATTTAGAAAAATTTTCCTCAATTGGAGTGATTTGTTTTATTGTCTTCATTAACTTATTATATAGTTTTTAAAAATAGAATAAAAAAAAACATCCAAAAGGATGATATGGCTGCCCCTGTAGGATTCGAACCTACGCATGCCGGCACCAAAAGCCAGTGCCTTTCCGCTTGGCTAAGGGGCAAAATGGTGGAGGAGGAGGGATTCGAACCCCCGAATCCGAAGAAAATGGGTTACAGCCACCTGCATTTGGCCACTTTGCTACTCCTCCGAGTTTTTAAGCATTCACAAATATGAAATGCTTAAATATTATAATGCAAAATAGAAAATTAATTTTGAAAATGTTAAATAGTTTTTGAAATGGCTATAAGTGATTTGTATGAAAATTCTGTAGGAACTTTTCTACCAAATGATTCAATTTCCACAATAGCTAATTGAGATTCAATATCTGTATCAATAATCTTACCTTTTTCACCAGTAAATGAACCTTGAATAACTTCGACATTAATTCCAATTTCAAAAGGATTTTTGTATTCTAAATCTTTGAATTGATTTTGTTTTAAAATTTCCATATCTTTAGATTTTTTAATTTGTCTTTCACTTATTGGAGTTGGTTTAGTTCCTTTTCCAGAAGACCCAACTAACCCAGTAACGTTTTCAGTATTTCTAACTAGAAATCACGCTTCATCTGTCATAATCATTTTTACAAAAATATAACCTTTATAGATGTTTTCCATTTTTATTTTATATTCTTTACCTTTTGATTTTTTCAATAATTCCGCATTTGTAATTATTGGTTGTTGAAATATTTTGAAATTTTCAAAAAGATGACCCATCCCTTCCGCAGATATTTTGTTTTGAAGATTTTCAATTACATGTTCTTCTTTTTTGGAAACGGTAGAAACCATATATCATTCCATTTTTAATTTATTGTTCATATTTATTTAGCTCCTATTAATTTTATTAGTTCCGTCGCACCCAAAGATACTAAGGCAAAAAAACCAGTTAACAATATTATAAAAATAAAGATATATAAAAAGTTTTTGTTGTGTTGTTTATCAGTTGGTCACCTCACTCTTTTTAACTCTTTTATAAAATTTCTCATTACATAAGGTTTTATTTTTGGAGTAATGTCGTTGTTATTCTGTGATTCTTTACTAATATGATCATTATTTTGATTTTCTTCCATTACTTCTCCTCTTTGTGTTCATGATGAGCTCTACAAGTATTACAAAATTTATTGATAACTATTCGATCATCATTTGATTTATTAGTATAATAATTTTTTATTTTGCAATTTTGACATGCTAGTGCGACTTTTTTTTTCATTTCAAATATTATACAATAAATAATGAGGTTTATAATCAAATATGAAAACTATCAATCAATAGAATTATCTATTTGTTTTTGAAAATTATTTTTAATATCTTCTATTTCTTCTTTAATCATATTAGTTGTTGTTTTATATTTGATTGCAACTTTCCTTATATTAAAATCATTTGAATACAATTCATTAATAATTTCTGATTGAAACTTAGTAAGAAAATCATAGTTAAGCTCTAATGAATAATATGTTTTACTTTCTATATTTTCCACTAAAGAAAAATCAACATAGTTATTCAAAATGCAATTATTTTTTCTAATATAAGAGCGACAATATGTATACATAACATATTTTATGCTTGAATATAAATATTTTTCCAAAGAAAATTCTTCCGTTGGTTTATATTTTTTAGCTTTTTTCATTAATTGATGTAAACACTCAGAAATTAAATCTTCTTCCTCTAATGGAATTGAGTAAAATTTCTTCAAAATAGTTTTTGCGTGATATTTAAAGAGTGTTTTGTGTGTTTTATACATTGATGTAATAATCATTGCGAATGCATCCACATTTATTCCTTTCTATTTTTTAAATAAAATAAAATAATCCCTGTTGCCACCGAAACATTTAATGATTGAACTGTTCCGTCCATTTTTATAAATATATTTTGATCAGCCTCTTTTAAAAGTGATTTTGATATTCCTTTACCTTCATTTCCAACTATAATAGCTAAAGGAAAATTATAATTTGCTAATTCATATGGTACAGCGTCAACCTCAAGAGATGTCGCATATATTCAAAACATTCCTTTTTTGAGTTTTGTAATTGTGGCTTGAAGAGAATTAACTTTAATAATTTTTAGACCAACCAATCCTCCAGATGAAACCTTTCAAACAGTGTCATTTAAATCTACAGATCTCACATTTGGAATAATTATATGTTTAATACCTGATGCATTAGCTGTTCTTAAAATTGATCCGAAATTCTGGGGATCTTCAAGGTGATCAAGTATTAATATTATTTCGGGTTTGTCTTCAAAAATTGATTCGACTCCATAATATTGAAAATCATTTAGAATTGCAATAAAACCTTGATGATTCAGTGGTGTGATTTGATTCATTTCGTCTTTTGAAATAATTTTTATTGTTATTGTTGGGTCTATATTATCTTGTTCATTTAATAAATAAAGTGTTTTTATGTCCATTTTATTTTTAATTGCGTCTAAGACAGTATTTTTCCCACAAAGTAATTTAACCATATAAAATAACTCCTTTTTTCCTATTTTTTTCCTAATATATTAGAAATTTTTTTCCTAAGTTTATCAGAGGCTTCTCAATTTTTTAACTCTACTTCTTTTTTTCACATTTGATAAATATTCTTTTGTTCTTCAGAAATTATTTTGTTAGTAAATTGAAATCCTAATATTTTGAAAACACTTATTAATTCATTCCCAACTTTCATGTTTTTATTTTCATTAAAGGTTTTTATTTTTTCATTAATAATTTTCATTGCCGATGAAAAATTAAGGTCTTCTATATTTTTAAATATATCTTTAATATCTTCTAGTTTTGAAAATACATAATTATCTGTAATGGATACCAAGTTAAATATCTTAATAATCGAATTTAGTTTTTTTAAATTATCATAATACAAAATATTTGTGAATTCAATTGTGTTTTTGTAATTTGAATTTAGCAAAATAAGTCTAAAAACATCTGCATTATATTCAAAATTATCTTTAGTTAAAAAATCATCGGCATATAAAATATTTTTCTCTGATTTAGACATTTTTTGACCATTTAAATTCATAATTCCTATGTGTATTCATTTTTTAGTTATTGACTGATCTTTCAGACCTACAAATTGTGCATTTTCATTCTCATGATGAGGGAACTTTAAATCAATACCTCCACCATGAATTTCGACTTGTCCTTGCCCATAAACATCAATAAAAGCAAAACATTCAGTGTGTCATCCAGGTCTACCTTTTCCTCAAGGACTATCTCAAGTTACACCATCCGTTTTAGATTTTCAAACAACGAAATCTTCTGGATTTCTTTTTTCTAAATTACTATTATCTAAATTTGAAAAATTGTCTTGCTTTTTATTAGAAATAATTCCGTATGAATCAATGGATTTAGTATCAAAATAAACTGAATTGCCAGAAACATAAACTTTCTTTTTACTCATTAATTTTTCGATTGACTCAATAATAATATCTATATTATCAACTACATTAGGAATTTCTACGATTGTATTAATGTTAAATTTCAATAACATTTCTTTATAAAATGAAAAATATTTATCACTAACTTCTTTTTCTGATATTTTTAATTCTTTAGATTTAGCAATAATTTTGTCATCAATATCTGTAATATTATGAATTAATGTTGTACTTTCTCCCAATTGTTTCATTGATCTAACAATTAAATCAAATGTCACTATCGGCCTCATATTACCAATGTGAACTTTATCATACACTGTCGGACCACATAAATAAATAAATTTCATACATTTATTATACATTTAATATTAATATATAGATATAAAGGAAGTGATAAATGATTGCAATAATAGGGAAAACTTGTGTCGGGAAAACATTTTTATTGGAAAAAGCCAATGAATTTGGTTATTCAACATTCAATTGTGATGATTTTTTAAAAGAACAGTATAAATTTGATAATAAATGTTACAAATTAATAAAATCAACTTTCGGAGAATATTATGTAAATGATGAAAACGTTAATAAAAAGAGACTTAAAAAATTGATTTCCAATAACGAAGGTAGAGATGCGGTGGAAAAACTTATTTTCCCCATAATTTTTGAACATTTTCAAAATTTCAAATATGATTTTGTGGAAATACCTATTTTATATAGTAAAAATGGAGAATTTGAGATTTTTTTCACAAAAACATTGAACGTTATTGCAAACATGGAAACAAGAAAAAAAATATTAAAATTTAAAAATGTTGATAACTATGATTTTGAGTTTTTAGATTC
>CAMRBO010000001.1 GCA_947040465.1 uncultured Mycoplasma sp. | reverse complement strand
CTAAACCAGATGCCACAATGTCGGCACCAGCTTTTTTAGAAGCTTCTTGATTTTTAGGATCATCTGATGCTACTAATACTCGAATTTTCTTCCCTGTACCATTCGGTAATAAAATTGAACCCCTTAATTGTTGTTCAGCTTTTCTTGTATCAAGATTTAAATTAAAAGCTAAATCAACTGAAGCATCAAATTTCACATATGATATTTTTTTAATAATATCAATTGCTTCTATTAATGTATATTCTTTTGTTTGATCAAATTGTTCTAATGATTTTTTTATGTTTTTACTTATGTGTTTAGCCATTATTTATCACCTTCTGATTCTTCTTTTTTACCAATTACTTCTACTTCTACTGACGCTTCAACATTTTCTGCTGCTGCTGCCGCTTCTGCTTCAAACTTGGCTTGGTCTATATTAGATTTAACTTCTGCAAAAGTTGCTTCTTTGGCATCTTTCATCATTTGTTCAATGTTATCAATACCTTCGATTGCTATCCCCATATTTCTTGCTGTTCCAGCAACAATTTTCATTCCTTGTTGAAGGTCGTCTGTATTAAAATCTGCTAATTTATAAGCTGCAATTTCTTCTAATTGTTTTTTAGTGATTGTACCAACGATTGTTGTTTTTGAATTTGCACTACCTTTTTGTAATCCTGCTGCTTGTAATAATTTATATGCAGCTGGGGAAGAAAACAATTTAAATGTAAATGACTTATCATTAAAAATTGTAATTTCGACAGGGACAGGCTCACTTCCTCTATCTTTTGTTTCATCGTTAAATTGTCTTGTAAACTCTGGCATAACTATCCCAAGTCCTGCTAATTCAGGTCCGGGTTTAGCTTGACCAGCATTAAATTCCAATTTAGCAATACGAACTATTTCTTTTGCCATAGTTGTGCTCCTTATTTTTCTTTATTCTGATCTATCGTGGTCAGACGGATTTTTAAAAAACCCTTCCACTTTCACGCTAGGCAATTTACATTGCATTAGAATTATACTATTTATCTGTCAAAAATCTATTTAAAATCTTTTAAATTTCAATCTATCTCTTGTAAATTTTCTTGCCTTAATATTTCATTTACTTTTCGAAAGTGGTTATTTCCAAAAAAACCTTTATTTACGCTAAATGGTGATGGATGCGAAGATTCTAAAATTTTGAATTTTGAAGAAATAAGTGGTTTTAATTTTTTTGCATGATTACCTCATAAAATGAATATCAAAAAATCTTTATTACTATTTAAATATTCTATGAAATTTTCAATAAAAATATCTCAACCTATTTTTGAATGACTATTAGGTTTTCCTTCTTCTACAGAAAGATAGGTATTTAATAAAAGGACTCCTTGATTTGCTCAAACAGATAAACTATTAGTATTCAACTCTATATTAGAATATTCATTTTTTAATTCTTTAAAAATATTGACTAAAGATTTTGGGGTTTTAGTTTCATTGGATGAAAAAGCCAACCCATCCGCAACATTTTTGCGATGATATGGATCTTGACCAAATATAACAACTTTCAATTTATTAAAAGGCGTTATCTTAAATGCATGGAATCTATTTTCCTTATTTGGATATATGATTTTATTATTTGCAATTTCAGAATTTAAAAAAGAAATAATTTCTTTATAATATGGTAATTCTAATTGAGAATTTAAAAAATCTTTGTATTCATTGTTCATGAACATAATTATACTCAAAAGTACAGAGGTATCAATTATTATCAATTTATCGCCATTATTAAAAAATACAACCCCTGTTACAAGCGGTTGTATTGAACTAAATGAATATTCCTATTATTATAAATATTATAGAGAATAAGGCAATAAAGACTATGACTCAATTTATTCTTTTTCAATAATTAAATTCTCGTGTTTTGACTTCAGGATTTGAATCACTAAATTGAATTTCCATTGTTTGAATTATTTTTTTCTTTCTGGTTATTTTTTGTACTAAACCACCAAAGAAATTCATTACTAAAAATGTGATGGCTCCTGCAGCCATTCCTTCAGCTATTGAATTAGTTAACATCATAAACATTATTGTTAAAAACAACATAGGAATATCAATAGTTACTTCTCATTCAAAATGTTTTAGTTGAGAAATCATTAATGTTCCCACAATAATTAATATTGGTCCAATAATTGGTTGATAAAATGTTAATTGTGTTCCTGTATCAATTGGAATTGTCATAAATACTTGTAGTATTGGTCATGCAGCGATTGATAATCCAAACATTGTTGCAGTTATCATTGCTGAAAATCCTGTTTTTGCTCCAGCAGATACTCCAACTGTTGATTCAACAAAAGATGTAACAGTGGTTGCACCAATTCCTGCGCCTATAATTGTCCCCACAGCATCTACTTTATTAGCTTTATTAATTCAATTTTTGTCTGTTTGATCTAATTTAATCATTTTGTTAAGAGACATTAATGTACCTGTAGTATCAAAAAAATCTAAGTATACAAATGAGAATATTCCTAAATATGTCATTGGAGATTTTCAAACTTCAACATCTCCAAAACCAAGTCACCCACCTTTTGCTACATCTGTAAAAGTGCTAAAATCACTATAACTACCTAGTAAAGAATGTCCCTCTGCAACATTAGCAACGGCGCCTGTTTGTAATAAAATTACCAATATTATGGCACCCACTATCATAGTGATTAAAATTCCGCCTGGAACCTTTAAGTAATGAAGTACTAAACCAACAAACAACATTGCTACCGCCAAAATAACTAATGCATTACTGAAATCTCCTAATTTGGTTAGTGTGTCAGGAGATGATTGAATAATTCCTGAACTTTGCATACCTAAATATGCAATAAAAAAACCTAAAGCTGCTCCAATGGCAAGCTTTAGATTCTTGGGTATTTTTTTGGTTATAAAATCTCTTGCAGGTGTTATGACTATAAAGAAATAGACAAATCCTGAAAGTATGGTAACTGTTAAAGCTCCATTGAATCCTATAGATTGAGATACTGTATAAGCAAAGAATGCATTTAATCCCATTCCTGGGGCAAGACCAATTGGTATATTTGCTCAAAGACCCATTAGCATTGTGGCAAAGAAGGCAGATATTGCTGTTGCTAGAAATAATCCACCGGCAAGATGTGACGCGTCACCTTCTACTCCAGGAGTCATTAAACTGTCACCAACTATTGATGGATTAACCGCAAGAATATAAGCCATTGCAAGAAATGTTGATATTCCCCCAATTATTTCTTTTTTGAAAGTTGCTTTTCTTTCGTCAAACTTAAAATAAGTTTTTATAAAATTCATAATTTCCTCTCTCATTTATTTCAAACAAAAAAAATAGCATGATTGCTTTTGTTTCAATTTTTTTGTACATAATTATAAGAATCGAAATAAAACAACGTGATATTTCTCCTAAACTAACAACGTTAGAATATTGTACATAAATTATTATAAATGAAAAGATATTTCATAGTCTAAAAATTATTTTATTTGCATAATATTTCTGCTGCAATTGCAATCATTGGGCCGTTATCTGTAGATAATCCATCAATCGGCATTAACGTATTTTTGTGCAATTTTTTATACTCACTTCTTAAATAAGAATTTGCACTAACACCACCAGATAAAATGAGTGTTTTGGGTTTATGAATATTAATTGCTTTCATTGTTACATCCATTAGATAATCTATTGATTGCTTTTGAAAAGAATAACATAATAAATTAGTATCAACTGATTCTTTTTTTTGTATTCCATTATGAATGATATTAATGATTTGTGTTTTTATTCCGCTAAAAGAAAAATCTAAGGGATTATTTGTTTTGGGTTTGGTAATATTAATTAAATTATCAAATTCATTATTTTTGAAAATATCATCTATTACTTGCCCTCCGGGAAAACCTAAATCCAAACTTCTAGCCACTTTGTCAAAAACTTCCCCTAAAGCATCGTCAAGAGTTTGACCTATTGTTTCAAACATTATTTCACTTTTATGTAGAAACAAACTAGTGTGACCACCAGACACAACTAAAGATAGTGCGGGATAAATTATTTCTTTTTCTTTTTCTTTTTTATTATTTCTTAATAAAACAGAATATATGTGTCCTTCTAAATGATTAACCGGAATTAATTCTTTGTTCAAAGATATAGATAAAGCGTGAGCAAATAAATAACCTATTTGCAAAGATCCAATTAGTCCTGGTTTTTCAGTGTAGGAAATGTAATCAACTCTTGTTAAATCAAATTCATTTTTTAGCTTGTCTAATAAAATAGCAAAATTATAAGTATGTTCTCTTGAAGCTATTTCCGGAACTGTTCCCCCATATTTTTTGTGCACTTCTATTTGACTAATCTTAAAGTTTAATAATATAACTCCATTTTCCACTATTCCAATTGCGGTGTCATCATGACTTGATTCTATTCCTAAAAAAATCATTATTTACCACTTCCTATTTGGGGCATTGATCCATATTCTGGTTTAATATTCAATGGGTTTTCTAACTTGAATAAATGAATTACATTATAGAAATCATTTAACAATTGCTTATAGTTAATTTTTTGTTCTTCTGTTGACTTTTCAACCAATTCAGTTTTTGATATATTATCAATATTGACAATATCTATTTTAAAGGAATGATTTTTATTAGCAGAAATAAACATTGTTTCATTATCACTTCTTAATAATTTAAATGAATTAGTAATATAAATTTTAGCATTTGTTATTTGTGCAATTGTTCTTACATAAACCAACGATATTCTTGAACCCGTAAATGACCCCGGACCAACATTGATATAAAAATTCTTAATGTCGTTTATATTAATGGTTTTATTGATTAAAAGAGAATCAAAAAATTTAGGTATTTCTTCTACTTTTTGAGTAGTCTCCTTTATTATCTTATTTTTTATTTTAAAATTGTCATCGAATAAGCAACTTACAAATTCTTTTTGTGTTGTATCTAAAAAAATATTCATTATTTCACCTCTTTTATTTCATATATTCTTTTTTCTTCATTGCTTGTATACCCAATATTTATTTCTAAATAGTTATTAAACTTTATTTTTATTTTTTGCGATCATTCTAATATTAATATTTTATCTTCGAAAAAATCATAATACTGTTCTAATCCTGTTTTTAAATTATATGCATCAATATGAATAAATTTGTCATACACATTCATTATTTGAAAAGAGGGCGAAGTAACTATCTTTTGTTCTCCAAGTTGTTTAGCTATTTCTTTAGTTAAAAAAGTTTTACCAGATCCTATTTCACCATTTAAAAGTATTATTTTATAATCATCTAATTTTTTAATTATTTCTTCAACAAGTTTTGGAACTTCATTTTCTAAAAGAATGTGCGTTTTATTAATCATTATTTAATTATAATTAAATACTCTTTAATAATTCTATTTTTTTTCTTTGAAATTTTATTTCTTCGCCAATAACTCCATTAAACTTTGGAAAGTCTGTATTTTTATCTGAAAACAAACTTATTTTAATGCCATTTTTGACAACTAATTCTCTAACTATTTTATTGGTCATGCGATCAAACAACTCTTTCTCATCTCCAATATTAATCAATTCTTTTTTTAAAGAAAAATAATTCATAATTGTTAGCACTGATAAATATAATGGGAAAAATCAAATGGTGATAATAATAATCAAAAGTATAATACCCAAAACGCCTTCTTGTCCTTGCGAGGCTAATATAACAGCAAGGTTAGTTATGCCGCAAATAACAAAAGCAACAACCAATAAAATTAGTCGTTGCCTTAATAAATATCTAATTAATAAAGTTTTATGCAACTTGATTAGTCTTTCTTTTTAACCAAGTCCCATCTTCGTGTCTAATAAATCTACCATCAACAGTTAACAACTTATATGTTTCACCCATTTTATTAATTAAAATTTGATCTTTTGATAATTCCTTTGAATTATGTGCTAATCATTTTTCTAAAAGTAGCGATTCAACTTTTTCAAAAATTTCACTAAAAGTGAATTCTCTATCTTCGTTACCTTTTGCATCAAATAATATTCCAATTGCTTCTAATATTGTTATATTCATAATTTTACATTCTTTCTGGAGATGATACTCCCAATAAACTTAATCCAAGTTTAATTACTATACCACATGCTTTTGCTAGAGTAATTAACTCTATCTCTCTAATATTACCAAGAATTTTGCTATTTGAATAAAATGAATTAAATTCTTTCGCTAATGCTATTAGGTATTTTGGCAATAAATGCACTTTATTGTTTTCTGATATTTGTTTTAAAATCGTTGGGAACTGTTCTAATGTTCCGATAAGTTCTTTTTCTTTTTTCTCAATATAATTAAATTTGTTAAATTGGTTAATTTCTGATTTACTTAATAATTGTTGAATTCTTGCATATGCATACTGAACAATAAAGACGGGATTGTCAGCAGTTTTTAAGCTAGCTAAATCAAGGTCGAAATCTATTTGAGAGTTAGGAGATCTATTGACTAAGAAAAACCTAGCAGTATCCACTCCGACTTGGTTTACTAATTCTGAAAGATAAAGAGATGTTCCTTTTCTTTTAGACATTTTTAACTCTTGACCATTTTTAAGTAATTTCACCAATTGAAGAACAATGATTTCTAGTTTGTTTTCATGACCCATTAATTTCATGGCGATTTCCATTCTCTTAATGTAACCTGAATGATCAGCACCTCAAATATTTATTAATTTTGAAATGTTTTTGTCTCTATTTATTTTAATGTTGTGATAAATAATATCTGGTAAAAAATATGTAAATGAACCATCTTGTTTAATTAACACCCTATTTTTATCATCTCCGTATTTTGTGGTATCTAATCATGTTGCACCATCTTGTTTAATAACCCCTTCAATTTCATTAAGTTTATCTTTAATGATTGTGCCTTCATATAAACTTTTTTCTGAAAAATAAATTTCAAATTGAACATTCATTGATTCCATATCTTCTTTTATTCTTTTCAACATAATAGATACAGCAATTTCTTTAGCTTCCTCTTCAATTTCAAGATATTCTTTATCTACCCAAGCATCGTTGATTTCATCTTTAATTTCTTCTGCACACCAAATAATGTCTTGCCCATGGTAACTTTCTTCAGGTAATTCAATATTAACTCCTCATGATTGTTGATATCTTACAAAACAAGCAAATGCCAACATATTTATTTGACTTCCGGCATCATTAATATAGTATTCTCTTGTTACCTTGATTCCTGTATGGTTCAAAATGTTTGCTAGAGAGTCTCCCAAGGCAGCCCCTCTTGCATGAGCCACATGCAGAAAGCCTGTAGGGTTAGCTGAAACAAATTCTAAGTTGTAATGAAGATTACTTTTAAGTTTTCCATAATTAGCATCTTCGTTAATTATTTTTTTAACAATATCAGAATAATATTCATCAACCAAAAAGAAGTTGATAAACCCAGGAGAAACCACTTCAGCTTTTTTAACAAGTGCTTGTTTTTTATTAAATTTTTCTACAATGCTTTTGGCAACATCGTTAGGGTTTTGTTTAAGTTGTTTTGAAATTATTAATGCTATGTTAGTTGAGAAATCGCCAAACTCTGGATTTGTAGGTTTTGAAACAACAAATTTCGTTTCCTCAAAACCAAGCGCTTGAGATATTCTGTTTAGTTCATTAAAAATTAGTGAGTTCATTATATATATTATATATACTTCAAATTAATAATAAAAATTAAAGTGATTTAATTTTGTAAATTAAAATCTATTGATAACATTCATGCAAATATTATTTGAACTTTTGTATCAATTTTGATTTTAGCAATCACCATGAGGAAAAATTAAAAGAAAATAAGGTAATTGTTTTTTAAATGATTTTTGTTATATAGATCTATGAAAAATAAATTTAATGTTACTGTTAATTGTGATTGATCAACATTATAAGTAAATTCGAATGAAAAACTTGGTAATTATAGTAAATATTTTAACGTATTGTTAACTTGATAAATTATGGAGAAATAATAGTGGAATATACCACCATATATCCTATGTAAGATAGTTTGAATCAAATGAAGAACACTTATAATAAAACAAATATGATAATGAATTTTTAATTTCGGTATATTTTAGTATAATGTGTATTAAACAAGGAGAAAATATGAAAATAGAAAAACTAGAATGAGAGAACCAAGTTATTACAAATGAATTTTATTATGATGTAGTGGATTTTTCAAAAAAAGAAGAAATATCATTAGATTTTTTTAAAGGCTTAAAAAAGATTTTTGATTTTAATGATCCAGAACTTAAAGAGATTGGTAAATCATTAACAAATATTACAGAAGATCAATATAGAATGTTAGCTTTTTTAGATAATATTATGGATAATGATTTTCCGACAAATAAAATAGTAGCAATTTTTACCAATTATTTGTTTAACGCAGAAGGTGAAAGAAATATTGTAGATGAATTGGCTGTTGTATATCAAATTACTAACTCAGTAGTTATGGTATGTAGATTAGCAGATTATACTTTAACAGATTTTGCAAAATCTTACGATATTACAAAATTAATTATTGATTAATATTTAAATTAAAAACAAAAATACATTAACTAAGGAGAAAGAAAATTATGGGATGAGATTTATTAAGAAACGCTAGAGCGGCAGACAGCGTTGTTAACACAGGAATTAAATTAGGTGGAACAATTATGGCTGGTGTTGCTATTAGCAAATGAGCAAAGAAAAAAGGTAAGGAGACTGACGCCTTATCAGGTGATCAATTAGAACTTAAGAAAATGGAACTGGAATTGCAAAAAGCTAAAATTCAAGCAGAAACAGATAAAATAACACAACCTGTTAAATCTGTTCCTGAACATCAACCAATTCCTCAACCAATGTTGGCACCACAATCTTCAGTTAATTCTCAAGAAAAACTTTTGCAATCATATGAATTGTTTAAAGCGGGAGCTATTTCACAAGAAGATTACGATGCAGTAAAAAGACAAGTACTAGGAATATAATAATTAACAAAATAAATATTAAACACTCTAAATGGGTGTTTTTATTTTTAATATTTTAAAATTAGTTTTTTCGCCAAAACAACAACCCGATATCACAATTAATCTATGAAACGTTTTATTTGGAAATGAAGAAAACAAGGTTAGAGTATATATTAATACTTATTATAATATATACTTCAATTAATGAAAGTAAAGTGATTAAATTTCGGATAAAAATCTTTAAATTATAGAATTATCATAATATTTTTTGGAATATTGTTAAATCTGAATCCACCTTTCATTTGACACTACAAATATTCAAAAATACAAAAAAAACAAAGATATACTTTGTCATCACGGGATAAACCCTTATTTTTAATTTTTCAAAAACTTAACTAAGCTAAAAGCAAATTTTGAATTGTTAAATTACAATTTAATATAATTTAACTACCAAATTATAACAAATAATTTGGAAAGGAGAAAAAAATGGGTTGAAAAATTATCGAAATTGAAGAAATGTGTAATATGAAGGTTTTTATGGAATCTTTAATTGTTATTAGAGAAAATAAGTCTATTATTCCTATTAGTGATATTGATACATTAATTATTTCAAACAATAGAATAAACATAACTATCAATTTAATAAATGAACTAAGTAGTAACGGTGTTTGTGTTGTATTTTGTGATAACAAATATATTCCTAAAAGCTTGCTTTTAGGTTTCAATGTCAAAAAACAAAGTTACAAAATTTTTCAAAAACAATTAGAGTGAACTTTAGGTTTTAAAACTAAATGATGAAATTATATTAGTTTTAAAAAAATAAGTAATCAATTAGATTTAATGAAAATGTATAACTTATCAATAAATGATTGAAATAGTTTTATAAAACCAAGTGTTGACTATAAAAATATAAATTATGAAAGTCAAGTAGCAAATTTGTTTTTTCACTCATTATACGGAAAAGATTTTAACAGAGATAAACAAACTGAGATAAATTATATTTTAAATTATGGTTATATAATTTTAACTTCTATGGTTTCAAGAAGTATAGTGAAAAAGGGTTTGCATCATCAAATATCATTGCATCATGGTAGTGAATATTCACAATTCCCTTTATCATATGATATTGTTGAACCTTTTAGAATAATTGTTGACTACTTTGTAAAAGAATTATTTGATTTAAAAATTATTGAAGACAAAGATAAAGTCTTATCAAAAGAATTAAAACAATGTTTTTTAGAATATATTAGTGAATTTAAAGTGAAATTAGATGATAAATTTTTCCATTTAAATACATCTATAGACACATTTATTGATTGAATAATTAAAGATGAAATATATTTACATAAAATGGATTTTCTTTTGAAAATGGATAAATATATAGTGGAGAATAACCATGAGAAAGGTATATAGTTATATGAGAATTATTTTATTTTATGATTTGCCTTTTGACAATAAAGATGATACTAAAAATTACACCAAATTTAGAAGCAATATTTTAAAATTGGGCTATATTCAAATACAGTATTCTATTTATGCAAGGGTAGTGCAAAACAAGCAAATGGTACAACAACATGTGAAAAAAGTTGAAAAAGTTTTACCTCCCGGTGGTTCTATTAGAATTATAGTTTTAACTGAAAAGCAATATAACGAAATGATTATTTTGAGGGGCGAAATGGATAATAACGAAATAATTAATGATTGTAAAAGATTTAGGGAGATTTAATGAATAAAATTAATTTGTCATATTTTGTTGAAAAAGAATATGAAACAATAAAGGAAAAAATAAAAATTAATACACAACCAAAAGATATGATAAGTTTTCAGTACTTTAATCATTTATTTGGTTTTGATTACGGAGGGGTAAAAATTATTAAAACTCATAATACCAACAAACTAATTCGAAGTTTAATTAATGATGAAGAAAATATCAATAGCAACATTTCAATCAATGACTTTCATATAAAAAATAAAGACATTATTATAATTTCTCCATTCACCAAAATGAAGGATATTCTTTCTTCTAAAATGAATGGAAATATTCACAACTATTTAAAAAACAAGACAATATTAGATAGTAATTCTAATATTGAAAAAATTATTGTTCAAGAATACCAAGAATTCAAAAGTATTTTTGACTTGACTGAAATAAACCTTACAAAAGTTGATCTTATAAATTATATTGACATTAAAGATGAGTTTGTGAGTTCTGATAATATTAGACAAATATTTAATATATTAAATGATCAAAACAATAAAAAACTAATTATTTTTAATGATGTGGATTATTTGAAGATGGATGAATTAAATGTATATTTATCAAATTTTAATTTTCTTTTTGTAATTAACAATGATGAATATAGTTATGAAAATATTGAAAATATTGAAAACTTTATTTTGTTTTCCAAAAACAAAAATATAAATAATTGATATCAAGAACAAGAAATTAAACTGAGTAAAAATAATGTATAATTAATTTGTAAATACTTATATTGCTTAATTTTTTTTGAAAAATTAAAATCCCATTTACTATTTTGGGTTTTTAATAAGTCAAAAATTTAACTAAGCTAAAACATTATCCTGCTGAACTTAAAAATATAATTGTTTTTAATAAGTCAAAAATTTAACTAAGCTAAAACATTATGGAAATGAGAATAAATAACCCAATGTTTTTAATAAGTCAAAAATTTAACTAAGCTAAAACCAAATTAAAGAGTATTTGAAGAGCTTCGGGTTTTTAATAAGTCAAAAATTTAACTAAGCTAAAACTCTTGTTCAATACTATGGGCAATGCATCTGTTTTTAATAAGTCAAAAATTTAACTAAGCTAAAACCCAATAGCACTTTTATCAATAACATACATAGTTTTTAATAAGTCAAAAATTTAACTAAGCTAAAACATGAAACATGATGTTCTATGGACGAGTAGGTTTTTAATAAGTCAAAAATTTAACTAAGCTAAAACTAAAGATTATTATGTAAATGATATGTTAGGTTTTTAATAAGTCAAAAATTTAACTAAGCTAAAACTTGGAACATTATGTCTTATAGAGCATAAAGGTTTTTAATAAGTCAAAAATTTAACTAAGCTAAAACGTGAATCACAAGAACAAAATGAGAGTTAGGTTTTTAATAAGTCAAAAATTTAACTAAGCTAAAACATCTAAAAAGTCATATTGGTCAGGTAATGGTTTTTAATAAGTCAAAAATTTAACTAAGCTAAAACTATGTTCTGGTTTTACCGAGAGACCAAAGTGTTTTTAATAAGTCAAAAATTTAACTAAGCTAAAAAAACCCACTAATTTGGCAGTACTGTGATTTTATTTTTGATTTTTGATTTTATTTTTTCAAATGAACTATAAGACTTTCTAATTTTAGGGTTGTTGCCGTGAATGGGAGATAATTCTAATTTATTACCAGATATATCAAAACCGCTTACTCTAAATAATTCATTATTAATTTCATAAATTGTTCCAATTTCTATAATATTAATAACTTCTAAATTATTATTTTGTTCATATTTTTCCCCAGTATTTAATCAATCTTTTTTAAAAAAACTTATTTTTTGGTTGCTATTATCTTTTATAATATACACGCATTTAGTATTTAAGTTACTCATATAAGCATTTTGAGAAATTTTGGATAAACCTAATCCGATAGTGACCTTACTTCCTATAAAGGTCATTTTTGTTATGGAAGAATTCAATTTTCCATCTAACAATTTGACGTGATTAATTTGTTTGGCTATTTTAAATTCTTCGTCATCACCATTATTTTCCATATATATAATAAACGGATTTGTTTGCTTATCTAAATCATAATATTTTAGCCAAATTTTTTGCAATGCCACAAAATAATTTTTTGAATTTAAACAAACGCTTTCTTCGTGTGTTTTTTGAAATTGCTCATTTAAAAAACCAAAATCGTTAGGTTTTAAATTTAATAAAGTTATTCTTTTCTTTTTGTGCTTATCGCCATGATTATCCACTCAGCCATAAATAGTTTCTCCAGATATTTTTTTCGCTTTTCAATTATTTCAATCTTTCCATTCTTTGGAATTTTTACTTGAATTTAATGGTGGTTTTTGAGGATTTAAAGCTTTTATTTTGTCATCAATATTATTATATTTATCTAATTTGGTCATATATTTATAACTTAATTTTCAACCACTATTAATTAATAAATCATGAAAATCAGTTCAAGTTTCTTTAGGCACAACAAAAGAACTAAAAATATCTTTAGGTTTGAATTCGTTAGAAGCTCATGTGATTTCTCCTGTTTCATTATTAATTTTTCTTACAAAAGATTTAATGGTATTTCTAAACTCTGGGATAGTCCCTAAAAAAGCACATATTGATGCATCGATATTGTGGTGTTCCGCAGATATATCTCTATCTTTAACAAAGTTGAGATAATTGTTTGACCTAAGTCTTTGTGTTACGCTACCACTAATAGTTAAAACTTCCATATTACCTATTTGTTGTCTGATGTTTAGTAATGTGTTATTTTTAGCAATGAAAGATTGTCAAGCTAAAAAACCATTTTTAATTCTTCTCATAATATATTGTGTTTCTGTAAGATTCCTTGCTATGAAAGATTTTTCACGATCTGTGGTCAAATTTTCTAGCAACATATACTTTAATTTTTGTGGATATTCTTTTTCTAATTTTGTCTTTCAAATTACTTTCAAATCTTTAAAATTAGATTTACTACTCAATCACTCTATTGGTGTTTTGTTGCCTTTTTCTTGATTATTAAATGACTTAGTAAGCACCTTGTTGCTTCTGTCATTCATTTGAGTTCTACTAATAGGTAAAATATGATCTATTTCAAATTTATCGGGATGGTCAATAACATATTCTCCATTAATCGGTTTACCATCGTATAAGTCCATTCCATCTTGCTCACTTAACAATATTAATTTTTCAATTGTAGATTCTTTAATGGAAGGATGTTGTTTTTTTATATTTTTTATTTTCGTTTCATTATCTGTTTGATTTTTTATTAATTTTTTATTATTTTCCAATCCATTAAGGGCATATTTAGAATCAGATGTTGTTTCTATAACAAGTGCATCTAACAAATACTTTGGTCCATTATAAATATATTTTTTAAGTATGTTATTAAAGATTTTACACGTTTCGCTCATGGCGTTTTTAACATTTGGAGATATAAACTCCACGTTATCCATCAACCTATTGTTAATATAATTACTTCATTTATTGAACCTATATTCTTTCAATTGAAATTCATTAATTTCTTTGTGATAAAATGTTGACAAAGTTTTTTGAGAATCTATATTTTTATTAATATAATCAAAAATGGCAGACAAAGAAAAAGTGTGTGTACCACTAATATTATTTTTTTGAAAATTTGCAAGAGATTCAATTATTTTGTCATCTGTTTTGTTTGAATTTTTTACAGGATTAAGACAACAAAAATTTTCATAACTATTAATTATTTGATTAACATCCGCCTTTTTAACTTGTTCGATAGATTTTTTATAATCTTTGTTAGCATTAACTATTTCATCTTTATTATAAAAATTAATTAAAACATCAGAAAATATTTCATCTGTATTTTTTATTTCAATAATTGTTTGTTCTCAATTTTTGAAAAGTAAAACATTGTTCTTGAATAACCTGATAAGGTTTTCGCATTTTTCTATATTTGCTTTAGTTCCATCTTTTGACTTGGGATAACCATACATAATATTTTTCCCAATTTTTGTTATACTTGATGAAATTCTTGTGGGTGTGGGTGATTTAAAATTTTTCATAACATCAATAACCACTTGCTTCTTTTCATCTTCAGTCAAATAAAGTATTTGATCATCTAACTTATATTTTATGGAATTCAATTGAGAAATAAGATTTGCAATTTCTGGTAATGCTTGACATTTTAAAGATCTATATTCTTTTTCATATACGGGACACTTGCCTATTGATTCTTCTCACACACTCTTTAAAGTAACTAACTCCCCAGATTCATTTTTAGTTTTTTTATAAACCCCAAAATCAGTTCTTGAATTTTGTGAACCCGCACCCAAAGAGTAATCTCTTACTCTTTTAAATATTTCAAGATAATCTTTTTTGAAATTAGTGTTTCTCAAATAAGAACAATTGTCAATAATTTTTTCAATATCAAGTGAATTTCTAGTTAATGAAAATTTTAACAAATCATTATTTTCATCAATTCTCGCACTTGGTGTTCTAACTTTTTTGTTTTTGTTTAAAAAATCTAACAACTCATTAGCTAATGGCTTTTCAAAATCTTCATGAGGTAAATTATAAGAAACTCCTCTAAATGACAATTTAGAATAAAGAACTTTGAACAACTCCTTAGGATTCAATTCTCTTTTTAACCCATCAACAGCTAATTCGTAAATTGGATACGAAATGTTCTTGACTTCCTCTGCATCAAAATTGAAAATATAAGAATATTCAGCCTTTCTAACTTCACCATTAACTTCATAATCATTAATTAATCTAGAAAAATCAATCCTTCTTTGCTTTCTTCTTTGTATCGTTCTTCTGGCTCGTCTTTGTTGCCCCCTTAGACCTTCACCATAACCACCAGGTGAAGTTATAGTTTTATCGCTTGATAAAATAGGAAATAAATGGGAACCTCTTTCCAACAAAGATACAACACCATTTTCAACCAATAAAACACTGTATCCAACAGATGCTATACCTAAATCTAAACCTATTACAACCTTACCCATATCCAAAATCCTTTACAATGTACAAAAATACACTTAAATTATAACATCTTAGTTTCAAAAAAACAAAAACACTCTCAGTGTATTTTTGTATTATTCTTCTTCTTCAGCGCTCGCTATTTTATAAACTTCTTCATCAATTCAAACTGTTGATCCAACAAAAACCTTGGTGCTTCTGCCCTTTGGTTTTTCGTTGTTTATTTTTATTTCATTATTTTCAATAAAATCTTTAACTTGTCCACCTGTATCAATTAGATTAAGTTTTTTTATAAGTTGACCTAATTTAATAAACTCTCCAATTATTTCTACTTTCATATTAATAACTTCTTTGTGGTGCTATCAATTGTTTGTTTTTAGGATTTGAATTTCCTACAATAACAAATCTATCTATTCCACCATTGAATTTTATTTGGATTTCGCCATCAAAAACAGATAAAGCATCTTTTAAAAACTTATAATTAACAGTAACAACCAAATCTTCACCAACAAAATTTTTCGTTTTGATAATAACACTCGAATTACCAATCTCCTCTTTAACAGAGATAATCTTAATTTCACTTTGATTAATTTCAATTCTTAACCTATGAAATGAATCTGACGAAATAACAATAGCTTTATTAATTGCATCTACTAATTCTTTTTTTTCAATTGTCAATACTCTTGAAAATGTTTCTGGAAATATTTTAGAAACATCTTTATAAGGGGCATCAATTAGTTTTGATTGAATGATTGTATTTTCATAAACTAAATTCATTTTATAATCATTAACATGAAGTTCTACTTCGCCATCAATAAAATCAGGAATAAACTCTTTTAAATTTTTAGCAAATAAAGAAACGTTAAAGTTTAAATTCCTAGAATCTTCAACATCTATCTCTTGGTAAGCAACTCTATATGAATCAGTTGCTATTAATTTTATTTTATTTTCACTGTAATCTATATTAACTCCATTAAATATAATATCTACATCACTTAAAGATGCTGCAAAAAGAACGTTTTTAGCGGCGTCACGGAGTTTCTTGGCATTAATTGAGAGTTTCATGCCTTGCAATGTAAAATCAATTGCAGGATAATCAGAAATATCAAAGAGATTTATTTCATATTTATCTGTTCCATTATTAATGAATAAAATATTGGCTTTATTAAATACTTCTATATTTCCATTACATTTTCTAATAATGTTTGTAAATAACAAAGAAGGAATTAATACTCTTCCAGGTTCTTGTATTTTAAAGTTGTTTTCATTTTGTTCAATTGTTTTGATCATTGATAAATTTCCGTCAGATGCAACTAGTGTTGCTCTATCTTCTGAAACATCTATCAAGATTCCTCTTAATGAAAAAAACATATTGCTACTATTAACACATTTATTTATCTCATCAAGATTTTTGATCATTTCTTTAGCGTTTGCTTGTATTTTCATAATAGATTCTTTTCTTTCTTTTAGTGTTTTTTATAATAATGTGTGTGGAAAGCGTGGGTAACCCTAAAAACCTCTATAAACACTAAATTTTAAGTATTGATTTAGTGTGGGAAACTTTGTGGGGTTTTATTTTGTAAAATAAAACCATCAAACATAACACTTCTCGATATGGATGCTACATTTCTGTCCTGACCAAGTTACAAGGTTGCTATTTCAATGGCTCTTATATTATATATAAAAAATTAAGGTTTTTTTAATATTCTAAACATATTAGTTTTATATATTTCAACTCCAGGTTGATTAAACGGATTCACTTCCATTAAATAAGCACTCATAGCAACAGCTCTTTCAAAGAACATTACTATTCACCCGAATGATTCTTCGTTTAATTCTGGTAATTCCAAATGAATATTTGGAACTTGCCCAACAGAAGAGTGAGCATCTAGTGTTGCTTGGAATGCTACGTTGTTTATTTCGTGAACACTTTTGTCAATTAAATAGTTTAGATTATCTAAGTTTTCCATATCTTCAACAATCTCTAAATCAATGATAGGTTTGGTAACTGTTATAACTGTTTCAAATAAAACCTTAGATCCTTCTTGAATGAATTGGCCTAAAGAGTGCAAGTCTGTTGAAAAAATAGCACTATGAGGCAAAAGACCTTTGTTTAATTTTCCTTCTGATTCTCCAAATAATTGTTTTCATCACTCTAAAAAATAATCAAGATTTGGTTCATAAGCAACAATCATTTCAGAAATAAAACCTTTTTCTTTTCATAAAATAAATCTTGTGACAGCATATTGATAAGCTAAATTATCTTCTAGAGAATCAATTCCGTAATCTTCATTGGCCATTTTAGCTCCGATAATGATTTTTTTGATGTTTAGTCCTAAACATGCAAATGGAAATAAACCAACTGGAGTTAAGATTGAAAATCTCCCCCCAATATTATCAGGAATAACAAACTTTTTATATCCTTCTTTTTCAGCTAATTGAAATAATGAACCCTTATTAGCATCTGTTGTGGCAACAATGTAGTTTTTTGCATTATTTTTACCGATTGTATCTTCTAATAAAGCTTTAAACATTCTAAACGCGATTGCTGGTTCTGTCGTGGTTCCAGATTTTGAAATAACATTAATAGCAAATTTTTTATTCTCCACATATTTTAATTTTTGTGCAAGATCGGTTGAAGATAGTGATTCACCCGCGAATATAATTTCCAATTTTCTTTCTTCAGGGGTGGGGTAATTTCCTAAAATAAAATCCATTCCAGCTTTTACACCTAAATAAGATCCACCAATTCCAACGACAACCAAAACCTCAATTCCACTATTGTGCAATTTTTTAGCAGTTAATTCCATTTCTTTGATATCTTGCATGTCTATGTTGTTTGGTAAATCTTTTCAACCCAAAAATTCATTACCTAATGACTCATATTTTTCCATTTCATCATGTATTTCTTTTACTTGTTTTTCATACTTCATTATATTTGTTAAATTAACAGCTCTATTTATATTTAATTTAATTTTTTTCATTTTAAAACCTCTTTTTTGTTGTATGTTAATAAATTTTGAAATCCACTTTTAGTTTCTTGGATATCATATGCAAAAGGGAAATTTAAATAATCAGCTCTTTCAGATTTGAAATCACAAAAATAAATTCCATCTTTGTAATATTTAACCAATAACTCTACATCTTCACCAATTTTGAAGATTGATGATAAAGAATTTATGTAAAAATCTGAAACATCATTAATATAAACAATTCCTTGTTCGTTATTAGGAGTGATTACTTGAAAAAAATTTTTATTTATTTTATTTATTTTTCCTTTAATATATATCTTTTTATTCATAACAAATCAATTATATTATTTTTATACCGTTTTTTTTAATTTCAAACACTTGTTTTCCAATTTTCTTTTTAATTTTAAAAATTATTTGATCAACAACCCTTGTGTAATCTTCGCCATCATCATCTCATAATTTTTTAAATATTTTCCTTTTACTGACTCCGTTAATGTTGGACATCAAGAGATTCATAAGTTGTAATTCTTTTTTAGTTAAATGAATTTTAGAATCGTTAAAATAAAAGGTATTCTTAATGTTGTCTAAAATCATCCCCTTATAAATTATGGTTGTTTTTTTACTATGTGAATCTCAAGACCTTCTTAACATAGCAATAATTTTTCATTTTAGATAGTTATAACCATCATCTTTATATATTATTTCATCTGAACCAAATTTATAAAATTGATAATCTTCAGTATCAAATTTTTGTAATATAACCACTTGTAAAAAAATAGGATTTTTATCATGACACTTAGAGTAAAGCTCTCAATTGAATTTTTTTTCATACCCTTCTTTAAAGTCAATGAATAAAACATCTGGAACATCAATGTTATCTCAATTTTCAATAGAATCAAATTTTAAATAACTTCAGACAATATTTAAATAAATTTGTGAATTTTCAAAAAACTTATTTAATTCATCTTCGTTTGTGTCTTCGTTGGAAATAATTAAAATATTTAATGGAGATTTGCCTAAATTTTTCTCAATAAGTTTTGTCATATTTTATTATTATATAAAATATAATTATAATAATATGGAAACAACTAAAATTCAAGGAATAATCATTTCCAAAAACTTATATTCTGAAAACGATGAAATGCTAAACATCTTAACAAAAGAGGAATTAATTTATATCTATGCCAAGGGAGTTAGAAAGATTGAGAGTAAGAATAGAGTCAATGTTCTATTGGGTTCAATTGTAGAATTTGAAATATTTAATAATTATTCAACCCCTAATTCTTTTTTGCTTAAAAAAGCTGTCTCTATTCAAGATTTACCTGATGTTAATAAACAAAACGCCACTAAAATTGAAACATTGATTAAAATTATGAAAAAAATTTATAACTCACACCAAGGAGTTTATGATAATTATGTTTTGTTATTAAGTGAATTTGAAGGTGTTGATTTTTTTTGGATTCAATCATATTTATTGGCACAAATTTTAGAAAGTGCAGGAGAAGGGTTGTCTTTTGTCAGTTGTGTTCATTGTTCATCAAATCAAAGATTATTTTCTTTTGACGTTTCTGAAGGCGGTATGTTGTGTGAAAAACACGGTAAATTTAAAACTCCCATAAGTCTTTTGAAATCGTTTTATTTTTTAGGAAAACCTTTGGATCAATATATTAAATTTACATCTGCAGAAGATAATAAAAAAATCTTTAAAATTTTAAGTGTGCTATTGTTTTAATTTTCTTTGGTCTCGTGCGAGAATTGGCAAGGGATAGAGGAATCGAACCCCTACATGCGGGTTTGGAATCCGCGGCACTACCACTATACTAATCCCTTAATTTAACATTTTCTTTAATTATAAAATATAATAAGAGAAAATAGTCAATAAATTTTTAATGCAAGGAAGCAAAATGATAGTCATAATAGAGAAATACAATCAAAATGGAGAGGGTGTTGCCTTTTTTGAAAATAAACCCATATATATATTTGGAGCAATAAGGGGTGAAGAAATAGAAATAAAACTCATAGTGGAAAAAGAAAAATATTCAATAGGAGAAATAGTTAATGTCATTAAGCCATCTAACAATAGAAGAAAAGAAGTTTTTCAAGATGCTAAATTAATAGGTGGATATGAATTAATTCATATGAACCAAGAGGAACAATTAACTTTTAAAAAAGAAAGGGTTGTAAATGATTTTAAAAATATTGCCAAAACAGAAATGAAAAATTTGGAAATATTTGTTGGAGAAAAAGAATTTTATTATAGAAATAAAATTACACTGCATGATGGTTCTTTTTATGAAAAACAAACTAAAAACAAAATAAAAATAGATAACTATATGTTGTCATCTATTGAATATGATGAAAATTTACCAGGAGAAATTATCTATAGACAATTAGATACATTAATTGTTGGTCATAAAAAGTCTGGTCTTATGACCACTGATTCCATGTTCGGTTTAAAATTTAATGTGGGGATAGGTTCCTTTTATCAAGTTAATAAAGAAGTGGCACAAGAGGCATACAAGGACATTAAGAAAAATGTTATTGAAAACGGAAAAACTTTAGATTTATATTCCGGAATTGGTACCATTGCCATTTATGTTAGTGATATTTCTGAATCGGTTGTTGCTGTTGAAGATAATAAAGATTCATATAATAACGCAGTGCAAAATATTGTGCAAAACCAAATAACTAATGTGAGATTTATAAAAGCCGATGTTGAGATATTTTTAAAGAAAAACAATAGTCACTTTAATACCTTTATTATGGATCCTCCAAGAGAAGGAATCAGTGCCAAAGTAATCAAAATAATTATTTTGAAATTCAAACCAGAGAGAATTATTTACCTTTCTTGTAACCCAGGAACTCAAGCGGCAGATTTCGCCAAACTTAAGAGACATTATAGAATAGTGTTTAATAAATCTTATGATATGTTTCCACAAACAAAACACATTGAATCACTGATAGTGCTAGAAAGAAGAAAATAATTATTTTCCAATTCTAAAATTACAAATATCCCCATCTTTTACTTGATAAGTTTTCCCTTCAAGACGCATTTTGCCATTATCTTTAGCTCCCTTTTCGCCATTAAATTGAATAAAGTCGTCATAATTTATAACCTCTGCTCTAATAAAGTTTTTTTCAAAGTCAGTATGAATAATGCCTGCACATTGTGGTGCTGTCATATCTTTTTGAAAAACTCAGGCCCTAGTTTCTTGGACTCCAACTGTAAAATAAGTACATAAATTTAATCACTTGAATGAAGATGTAATCAAATTATCTAATCCAGAAACTGTTAATCCATATTCTTCCAAAAACATATCCTTACTTTCTTCATCCAAAATAGCAATTTCAGATTCAATTTCAACTGATAAACCAATTATCTCCATTTTTTTGTTTTTTATAAAACTGTTTAATTTTTCAAATTCTGGTTCTTTAATTGGATCTGACGCAAAAGAAGAACCAACATTTCCAACAACCAACATGGGTTTAAGCGTCAATAGTTGATAGTGCTTGGCAATCTTTAATTCTTCTTCATCCAATTCTAAATCTCTTGCTGGGATATTGTTTTCAAATGCGCCAAGGAGTTTGGTAATAACTTCCATTTCTTTGATTAATAATTTATCACCGGTATTTATGGCTCTTTTGGCAATTCTTGATTTTACATTAGATATTACTTGCATATCTGCTAAAAGCAACTCTAAATTAATTATATCAAAGTCTCTTAAGGCATCAATGGAATTTGAAACATGTAAAACATCATTGTTATTAAAACATCTAATGACATGTACTATTAAATCTACTTCTCTAATGTTTGAGAGAAATTTATTTCCTAATCCTTCACCTTTTGAAGCTCCTTCAACTAATCCAGCGATATCAACAAATTCAAAAGTGGCCTTAACTACTTTTTTAGTTTTAACCATATCTGACAATAAGTTAATTCTTTTGTCGTTTAATTCGACAACACTAATATTTGGATCAATTGTGGTGAAAGCATAATTAGCAGATTCTACTTTCATTTTTGTTAAACCTGAAAACAAAGTGCTTTTTCCTACATTTGGCAAACCAACAATTCCAGCCTTTAATGACATACTACCTCTTTTATTTATAATTATTAATAAGTATAAACTAAAATATATATAATATTAATAATGTTTGACACAATAGTTGCAATAGCTTCGGGCAATATAAACCAAGCCATATCAATAATTAGAATTAGCGGGCCTGATGCATTTTCTATTATTTCTAAAATTTTTACTGGAAAAATAGGGATGGATAAAACAATTTCCTTTGGTTATATCATTGATAGAGATAAAAATAAAATTGATGAAGTTTTAGTTAATTTTTTTAAAGGCAAAAATAATTTTGTCGGTGAAGACACAATTGAAATTAATGCTCATGGGGGCGTTGTGATAACAAATATTCTTTTAGAGTTGATTGTTAGTGAAGGTGCCAGATATGCTACGCAAGGAGAGTTTTCTAGAAGGGCTTTTTTAAATGGAAAATTAGATTTAATAAAAGCGGAAGCTATAAACGACTTAATTCACGCTAAGACAAAATTGCAAACCAAAATAGCTGTTCAAAAATTTAATAATAAATCATCAAAATTAATTTTAGATTTAATCAAAGAAATAGAAAATGTTATAGGAATTTGCGAAGTCAATATTGATTATCCAGAATATGATGATGTGGAACAAATGGACCAAGGAAAATTAGTTAAAATAATTAATGAATTAATTATTAAAATTGACAGAATTATTAAAGTATCAGAAGAGAACCAAATATTTATTACGCCACAATCAGTCGCCATTGTTGGTTTGCCTAATGTTGGTAAAAGTGAGTTAATGAACACTATATTAAATGAAGAAAAATCTATAGTAACTAGCATTGCCGGAACCACAAGAGATGTTGTTGAGGGAGAAATTATATTGAATAATATAATTTTAAAATTCAAAGACACAGCCGGAATTAGAGGATCTGAAGATGTTATTGAAAGAATGGGTATTGAAAAATCTTTTAAAGAAATAGAAAACTCATCAATAATTTTGCACGTCATTGATGTTAATAAACCAGAATCCCAAATTGATAAAGATATTACGCTATTGGCTAAAAATAAAATTTATTTTAAAGTATTTAATAAAATAGATTTATCAGAAACAAGACAACCAAGCAAAGATAAAAGCAAAATAATAATTTCAGCAAAAAACAAAGAAATTTCTCAATTAGAAGAAGCCTTCCAGAATCACTTTAAAAATTCGAATATTGATTCATCTTTATTTTTTAATAGCAGACAAACAGCTTTGTTGAAAAAGGGAAAAAATTCATTAAATGATGCATTAGAAGCCATTAATAATGACATGGGATTTGATGTTGTTATTGTTGATTTTGTATCAGCTTGGGAAAATATAAAATCAATAATAGGAGAAATTAACAAAGAAGATTTATTAGATAGTATTTTTAAAAATTTTTGTTTGGGGAAATAATATGAAAAAATATATTGATTTACACGCACACCCATTTAAAGAATATTTTGAATTTCCTGAAAAAATTATTGAAGAGTCTTTTGAAGCTGGAGTTAAAAGAATGTTCATAGTTGGCACATCTTTAGAAGACTCGAAAGAAGTTAAAGAATTAACTGCAAAATACAATTATACTTTTCCTGTTATTGGTATACATCCGACCGGTTCTAATAATCCTGAAGATCTTATTAAGTTGAGAGAATTAATGGATGATTCAATTGTTGGAATTGGGGAAATTGGATTTGATTTTCACTATGATGATTCTCCATCTATGATTGAACAAGAAAAGTTTTTTAGATACCAAATAGAATTAGCTATTGAGTATAATGTTCCTGTCATTATTCATACCAGAGATGCAACTTTAGCAACTTTTGATATTTTGAAAGAATATAAAGAAAAATATGATCACTTTAAAATAGTGATTCACTCTTACTCTTCAGGACCTGATTGAGTTGACAAGTTTTTGAGTATAGGCGCTTATTTATCTTTTTCAGGAGTTGTAACATTTAAAAATGCAAAAGATGTTCAAGAGGCTGTCAAAATAACTCCTATTAACAGAATGTTTTATGAAACAGACACTCCATATTTAAGTCCTGTCCCAATGAGGGGTCAAGTCAATAAACCGCACCATTCGATATACACAGCACAATATATATCAAAAATAAAAGAAATAAGCGTAGAACAATTAAATGAACAAGTTAATAAAAATATTGATTTAATTTTTAAATTAAAAAAGGAACAACATGAATAAAAAATATGCAATGAAAAGGTTTGGACAAAATTTTTTGCATGATCAAACAGTTTTAAATAGAATAGTTTCTGCTATTGATTTGAAAAATAAAAACATTATAGAAATAGGCCCTGGAAAAGGCGCTCTCACAAAATTACTTTTAGAAAAAGCAAATCAATTAGTTGCCTTTGAAGTAGATTATAATTTATCGGCATTTCTTGAAGAAGAATTCCAAGAAGAAATAAAAAATAAAAAATTCATTTTAGTCAATGAGGATTTTTTAAAAATTGATTTGTCAAAATATAAGGGTTATACTATTGTATCCAATATTCCTTATAATATAACCACACCTATATTGTTCAAGATTTTTGAAAATGCGGAAAATTTTGATGATGTTATTTTAATGGTTCAGAAAGAAGTAGCTGAAAGAATAAGTGCAAAACCAGGAACAACAAATTATGGAAAATTAAGCATTAGTACAGCTAATTTTGCTGAGGCTAAAAAATTATTTGACATAAGTCCTAAATCATTTTATCCTGCTCCCAAAGTGACTTCATCCATAATACATTTAAAGATGAAAAATCAAAAATGGAATATTGAAGAAGAAGATTTTTTATTTTTTATAAAGATGTGTTTTGCAATG
Organism: uncultured Mycoplasma sp.; assembly: GCA_947040465.1. Classification (GTDB taxonomy): domain Bacteria; phylum Bacillota_I; class Bacilli_A; order Mycoplasmatales; family Metamycoplasmataceae; genus UBA710. The sequence continues at coordinate 38,991 of CAMRBO010000001.1, read as the reverse complement.
AGGAGAAAAACTCTCATTAATAATTTGAAGGTTCAAAAAAATTTTGATGCAGATAAAGTTAAGTCGTTTTACATTGCCAATAATTTAAATGAAGATATCAGGCCACAAATTTTAACTTTAGAAGAATATAAGGCACTTTTTAAATATTTTCAATAATTCAATATAAACAAAACTTATAATTATTTTAAAATTTGTAATATAATTATTTTAAAACATACCTAAAAGGAATCATTTTATGTCAATTAATATTAAAAATCAAAAAACGACCGTTATAAATTTGGGAGAATATGACATATTGATTAATGATGTTAAAAAAACTCAAGAATTTAAAGAAACAACAATTTTAGATCTTTCTAATAAATCCATGTTAAAAATTGGAGAAATTAGATATTTGAGAGATAGTTTTGAAAATAAAAAATTATTTACAAAAATTATTAAAAATGCTGAAGGTTCAATATTTTTAGATGGCACTTTAACAATTCAGGAAAAAATTTTTAATGATGCTAGAGATTTGACAATTAAGCAAGTTGCTTACTTTGCTGTTTATTATAAAAATCAATTAGGACAAAGTGATTCATTTTCTAGAATAGTAAAAAATACTAATGCTTTATTTGAAAACTGATTTCACACTTATGTTAAATATAATTTTTTAGTAAAGTTAGATAATTTTTATATAACCACAATTTCTGCATTAACTACTTTAGGAGATAAAGACGCAACTATTTATGAGACAGATATTGAATTAGGAAGAAAAGAAGTAATAAGATTTATAGAGAGAAATTTTTTAAAAGATTTTAAATCATTTTTATTTTCTGATTGGGAAAAATCTTTGAAAAAAAATGAAGATTTTTTAACAGATTCATTAAAGAAAAAACAAACAATATTATTCGATATTTAAAAAGTGAACATTTAGTGTTTGCTTTTTTATTTAAAATTAATAATTAACAAGAAGGAGAAGAAATGAATGATTTTAAAAATGTAAGACTGTTTGGTATGTCTAATTCCCAAAAATTAGCCCAAAGTGTTTCAGAAATTTCGGGAATAAAATTAACGGGTATTGAAAAAACAACTTTTGCTGATGGAGAAATGATTATTAATTCTTTGGAAACGGTTCGTAACGCTAGTGTGTTTGTAGTTTGTAACACATCATCATCAGAGTCCATTATTGAATTATTATTATTTGTAGATTCTATCAAAAGGGCTAGTGCAAAACATATCACAGTTATAAATTCATATTATGGTTATTCAAGACAAGACAGAAAAGCAAAATCAAGAGAACCTATTGGAGCGAGACTTATGGCCAATATTTTAGAAACTGCAGGTGTCAATAAATTAATAACAGTAGATCTACATAATCCATCTATTCAAGGGTTTTTCAACATACCTGTTGATGATTTAAGATGATCAATTAGTTTGGCAAGCTATCTTAAGGTAAAAGATAATTCTATGAAGTTTTCAATTGTTTCTCCAGATCACGGAGGAGCTGTTAGAGCGAGGGTTCTAGCGGAATTAATTTCCCACACTGTCAAAATAGCTATTGTGGATAAAAGGCGAACTGAACCAAATAAGAGTGAAATATTAGGAATTTTAGGAAATGTCAAAGATAAAAACATCATAATTATTGATGATATTATAGATACAGGAAATACAATACTTAAGGCTGCAGAGGCATTAAAAGCACAGGGTGCTAAGAAAATTTATATAGCTGCAACCCATGGTTTATTTACTAAATCTTTTGAAGATTTTGATAGGTCAGAGTTTATTGATAAAGTTTTAATTTCTGACTCTATAGAAAGTGTTTTTAATATTAAATCTAAAAAATTGGTAATCATTTCACTTGCTCCATTTATTTCGTCTGTTATTAAAGCATCATTGGAATCCAAATCAATTTCTCAAATATATGAAAAAATAAAAGAACAAAATGACTTTTAAGCAAAAAACGTTTGAATTAATTGAACAAAATGAAATTGTCTTTAATGATTTGATTAAATATGTAGATTTAATTGAAAAAACAAATAAAATATTAAATTTGACTGGTTTTACCGGAGATTCTCTTTGGCGTGAAGGAATATATCAATCTATAATATTGATGAAAGAATCATTCAAAAATACCGAAAACAAAAAAATGCTTGATATTGGTGCAGGGGCTGGTTTTCCATCAGTTCCATTCTTGATATATAAAAGAAATTTTTCTTTATTTATTTCAGAACCAAACAACAAAAGAGTTGTTTTTTTACAACAAGTAGATAAGGAGCTTTCTCTTGATATATCATTTATAAAAGTTAGAATAGAAGATTATCAAGAAAATAATACCTTTGATATGATTACGGCAAGAGCTGTTACTTCACTAAAGAATTTAATTGAAATATCTTCTAAGGTGGGTTCTATAAATGCGGAGTATTCATTCTTAAAAGGACCTAAAATTTATAAAGAATTAGAAGATTCTGAGTGAATCATTAATGAGTTGTCTATTCAGCCAATTATCCACAAAATAAACCTTGAAATAACATCTTCTGATGTTCAAACTCATTATTTATTGAAATATGTAAAAACTAAAATTACACCTCACATTTACCCTAGAAAATGATTATTAATTTCTTTTAAATAACCTTATATGATAAAATTGTATATTATATATTAAAGGATTGACATGAAGAAGTTGTTCAAAGAAATTTGAAAATCACTTTCTAAAACTAAAGCTCTTATTGCAGGATTGACAGTTTTAATTTTTTTATCGTCCGGAGTTTTTACCCTTTTAAATGATGTCAAATCAAATTATACATCACAATTTGAAGACTATAAAACCATTTCAAAAATTCATGATTTAACAGTTGATACAGAAATCACAACCACCGGAACCAGGCCTTCAAAACCATATATTGATGATGGTTCAATCCCTGAAAAAACAGAATATGTTGAAGAACTCAATTTTATTAGTCCGAATAAAACCATAAGATTTGCTGATGCAGATATAGAATATGATAGTAAAAACGAAGGATATATTAAACTTTCTAAACTATCTATAAAGGGTTCGGTAGAAAATGAAAACTATTTGAAAGTGACCGATTTATATCGCTTTTTTCAAACCAATAATATTGTTAGTTTTCTAGATATTCCATGAACAGGGACAATATTACCAGAAAACTTTTTACCGACTCCGTTTCAAGAATATAAATCACCAGGAGTTGTTATCCCTACTTCTTATATTTTTAAAACAACGGACATAATCAAAACATTTAAATATAATTCAAGAGACATTAATTTTGGAGATTTGGTGACTATAATTCCTGGGAAAGATGGTTGATTATCATATACCGATGATAAAATAACCAATGTAAAAAGTATATATCTTAATGCAAAAACAAAAGAAGCGACAATTTCTCAATCACTCAAACAATCTTGAGAAAAACAAGGAATATTAATAACTTTAAGTCCTGACGAAGTTGCAAATTTACTCGGGTTTAAAAAAGATCCTTCAGGACGTGGTGCTATATATTCTGTTGATACTTCATTGGGACAAAAAGGTATTTTTGAACTTATTGCACCAACCGGAAATAATAAGTGAAGGTTAGGGAAATCGTTAGGTATTACAATTAATCCGAAAGGATTTTCTTTAAATTATAATAATACTATTACTAGCAATATTATTAATGATAAGATAAATCAATTTTTTGTATTAAATCAAGAATTTATAATTCAGCAAAATTGACTTGTGAAAGAAAAAATAAGTTACGAATATGAGAGGTATCATACAAAATTAAATTATGATTTCTCGAATCCGTCATCTGAAATAAATAAATCATGAACAAAAAACTATAAAGAATTTATTTCTGGGCTAAATACTGATGAACAAAAATATTATTCACAAACATCATATTGAAAGAAAACACAAATCATTGAAATTGTTGGTCAAGATGGAGAAACTATTATAGATCCAAAAGAAACCATTTATATATCGCAAAAAATAACTGCTCAAGATTTAAATAAGAAGTTAAAACCCAAAGAGTCTTTAAAAATCAACCAGCCAAGAGCCCCATCGATAAATCAGTTAAATCCAAATTCCATTTTATGAATTGAGAGAGAATCAGGATTTATTTCTCAAGCAAGCATAGATGCCATTTTAGTAAATCCAAATGGTGACTCCTCTATTAATACTCAAACCATTTTAAATGATTCAAATTCTAAAAATACAAGAATAAATCAAATTGATAATGGTGCAAAAGATTTTGCTCAGCAAGCTTTGTATCAAGAAATTTTAAGGTTGGTAGGTAGTATTCAAAATATTGGTTTGAGAGAAAATATGACAGTCTCGGGAATTAATGATGGAGTTACTAATACATTCCATTTTATAAATGGTGGAAATAATAATCAAGAAATAAAGTTGAACAACGATATTTACGTTAAACAAAATGTAGGTAAATTATATAATGAATCTAGTGATAAATCATTGTTATTTGAACTAAGTTCAAAAGATGATATTAAATCACCAAAAGTACCTCAAGATTATATTTTTAGTATATTAGAAATTATTTTTAATGGAATGTCAGTTGATAAAAATTATATAAACCCAATAATAACTTATGAAAATTATGAATATACTCCATATGGAAATGTATACAATACACATAGTAATAAATTATCTAAAATGAATAATGCTAAAATTATTAGAATGCAAGATAGTTCCGGAAACGTTTTTGGAATTACTAAACAAGCACCTAGATTAAATGAAACAAAAGGAAAATATTATGTTCTAAAAGAACAATCCAAAGATGGAAAATCTATATGAGTTGCAGAAAATGTATCGTGATTTAATGGTGATGATGACAGTTTAAAAAAATTCATAGAAACCAAAAGTTTAAATTTTGCTAATATAACATCTACAGGTAAAATAATAACAATAGTTGGGCCTAATGGTTGAGCTAAGCAAAATTTAGATTTTGAAAATAAATACTCCATACCTTTTAAAATATTGGTTCCAGGTTCTGCCATTATAGATAATTGGCATGAGTCTAATAACTTTAATGTTTTCCGTGATAATTTAATAAATTCTTTAACAACACTTCTGCAACCATTGATTTCAGAAAAAAATCTAAAAATATTTATAGAATCCTTGACAACATCATTTTCAAAAAATGGCTTTTCAGATGTTTTAGTTTTCCCTTCAAAAATAGAAAATAGAAAATTACAAAAAATATTATTTGGTATTTTTTATGAGGGTGCAAAAAATAGTGATGAACCCTTTTGAAACCAATTTATAGATGATATTTTAGGAAAAATAATAAATAATCCAGACCCCAACTATATTAAAAGTCAAATAGATAACATTGATAAATTATTGAAATTAATGTTCGGGAATGATTTTGACCTTAATTCTATCATCGCTTTTGCAAAAGACCCCAAAGAAGTTCTGATAGGGTTAAAAACACTATTGCTTGCTATAAACATTGATGAAACTATAATCACTATTTGAGATTCATTCTATGATGTAGAACGTCCTAAATATGAAGTTCTTGGAACGGGAGATATTCTTCCGGTTCTTTTGAATAATATTAATCCAGATAATGCACTGACTCCCAATATAGGATTTAAAGCAGGTTTGAAACAAATAGTGACACAAATTGATTTTGCTAAATTAATCAAACACATTAAGGAAAATGTTTTGGATGCCGAATCTTTAGAATTATTCGGACCAATTCTTGATCAATTAAATGGAAATTTTGCGGATGGTTCAGAGTCAATAAATGATTATTCAAATATAAATGTTGGTTTAAATAGAATAATTGATTTGATTGACATTTCATCTTTTAGTTCAAATATTAAAAATAATTCAAAAATGAGAAATTATTTTGTTGATGCAGGTGAAGATAATTTGCAAGAATATTGAGTTAATTCCATTTCCATTTCAGGAATATCCGCTTCATTATTAAGTTCTTTAGGAAATAATAATGATAATGATGACGAATTACATAAGGCGTTGATTGAATTATTTAATATTTCATCAAAAACATCGTTTCAAGGAGTGTTGGGTGTTGGTGTTTATCAACCAGAATCAGACCCCAATAAATTAGATTTAAGAGATTTGCAATCATTATTGAAATCACCAACACCAGAATTAGATGATTTACAAACATCACTTGAGAAATTATCAATTGCACTTCAAGATCCAGAATATTATTTAGATCCAAATTCAACTTTAGGTAAATACTTAACAGATTATATTTTTAATTTTGCTGATGATATTAGTATTCAAAATGAGGATATTAAAAAAAGAGTGGATATTTATCTAGAATTTATGTCACAAACAGAATTTATAAATTTTGATCCTAATATGGCGTCCACCAGTCCGAACGGACCTTTAGGAGGCAACAAACCTAATCCAACAGAACCTGATTCATTAGCTGATATATTTATTAATATGATTAACCCAAATACCAACAATAATTTAGACATGGTTGCCTCGTTGGTTTATGGACAGTTTTATAATGTTAATAATCCACTTCAATCACGTGATATGACAACAGAAATATTAAATTTCTTTTCTTTTTGAATGAAACTTTCAGAAATTAACCTTAATGAAACCCCAATAACAACGGTCAATCAAGTAATTTTACAAATTAAAACTTTGGTAAATAAAACAATTGATAAAAATTCAGAAATAGGAAAAATATTAAATGTAAGATCTCAATCATTTAATCCCAATATTTTGATGAATTATGATATCTTGGATGGTTTTTCTAATGTTAAAGAGACGGCTAATAAACTTGCTAAAATGAGTATTAGTACGTGATTGGCTAGTGGTTTTTCAAGAAGTGCTATAGATTATTATTTTAATCGTGTAGGAGAGACATTAACAGCCAATAATAATACCATTTCACTTGTTTCGGCATTATCATCAATTATTTCAGAAAAAACAAATGACAAAAGTAAGGCGAATTTAATTACAGAAAATTTTGTAAATATGTTTTTGATTAATGATGATAAAGAAAAAACGGAGATCATGCTTACTTTGGGACAAACAACAATTAACACTTTGTCTGGACCAACAAATTCAATTATAGAAAATTTAGGAATATCAAGTGTAATTTTAAATCCATTTAATGCTGTTCTGAATGCCTCAACTTTGTTGTGGTTTACAGTGAATCAAAATGCAATTTCAGAGAATTCAATTGGTAATCTTGCTTATGTAATTCAAGATAAATTATATAACTTTAATTCTAGTGGTAGTCAAGTAGGGATTGATTATGATGGATTTAAAGGGGTAATTGATTCAGTTGTTGGTGAAGAGTTATATATTGACAATCCAACTAACATGGATGAAATGTTCACTCTATCTCTTGATATTGATTATTTAGATTATTTGAATAAAAATATTTTAACAAATCCAGAAACCGGAGTGATTGTAGAAATATTTGGTGTAAATATTTCAGAAGTTTTACAGGCGGCAGTGGATTCCTTCACTGAAGTTAGGGTAGATGATTACCAAATTGTTATTTCAGATGTCGGATCTTATTTAGCTAAGGTTAATGATGCGTATTTAAAGGCTAACAAAAAAGAAGTTTATCAAATGACAAAAGAAACTGCTCCTCAAGATTCTATTGCAATGCAAGAATTAATGAAAAAAACAGATGAAAAATATAAAATAAATGTTAATGGTTTAGAATTTTTGATTATTGGAACTGATTCAACTGTTGATTATTTATATCCAGTTACTGATTTAAATAATATTCAAGTTGATACATCTACACAAGCCTTGGTATATGTGAACAATTTAGGATTTGATAGAGTTAAAGAATCTAATGCCAATGCAACAATTAACAAATATTTCTTGTTAATAGCTCCTGAAGGTATGTCGCCAATTGTTTTGAGAGACCAAATTAATAAATATATTTATGAAACCACAACTGGGTTATTTAATTATGATAGCTTAAGCAATGAAGAAAAGAACAATCCGAATTACAAAAAAGCTTATTTATATAATGAAACCAATCCATTGAAACCAGAAATAGCATTAAGAGTCCAAACCATAGAAACATTAATATCAACAATTAATAATGTTAATTTATTAATATCAAGTATATTGATTCTTTTAATTGGATTAATCACTATATTTGTTATTAAGAGATATATATCATCAAGATCTAAAGTGCTTGGTATTTTAAAAGCCCAAGGATATAAATCGATACAAATAGCGATTACTATTTGCCTCTTTGCCTTAATTGTCTCGTTTTTTGGAGCGACATTAGGTTATATTGTAGGGCATTTTTTACAATTGCCTGTTATGAATATTTTCTCTATATATTGGACTCTCCCAATAGGGCCAAGTAGTTTTAGTTTATTCTCTTTGGTTGTTACGGTATTAATTCCTTTAATTGGTTTAATATTGATGACAATTATTACTACATTGTTTTTATTAAGAGTTAAACCAACATCATTAATGGATGGTTCCTTTCAATTGAATACTTCTAAATCAGCAGAAATGATTAAACAAAAATTTCACTCTAGAAACATCAAATCTAAATTCACATTATCCCTTGCTCTTAATTCAATTTGAAAATTAGCAGCCTTATTAATTTCCTTATTATTCACTGTTACTATAATGAGTTTCTCTTTTTCATCAAGAAATGCATTTGGAAATGCTGTTGATAAAACTTATGAAAATAGAAAATATAATTATAAAATAGATTTAATAACACCTACTTTTGAAGGTGGTACGATAACAACTTTAGATAAGCAAAGTGTGGAAAATTTATTATATGTACCGACAGGTAATCCTAATGAAGGGCTAACATATTTGGCGAATTATTTTAAACCTGGGCCAAATGAAGTTATTAATTCATCTAGTGTTCCTGGATATTATCCTAATGGTAATCCTTCTATTGACGACAAACACATAATAACAAAATCTTCATTTGATTTATTAGTGAATAGCGGGGGAATTGAAGTTAATGTTTGAAATACACTATTTAATTCAATGCCAGATTCTCAAAAAACTAGCGCAATTGAGATATCTCAGTACGCTGCAAAATGATTAGAATGAACTCAAGACTTAACTGATTATGGTGGTAATAGCGAAAGAAAATTAGATGTTGATTTAATAACAAAGTTACCATATTTTAAATACATAATTGATAATGAAAATCCAGAGAAATCAAAATTTGTGTATAGGAATATTAATCTAACAACGGGCGAATATTTCTATCAAGATATAATAATTACAGGAATTTCAAATCCTAATCAAATAAATATCCGAGACAAATATAGAGAATTTTTAGTAAGTGCATATAATGAAGCATCTCAGTTAAAAAATAAACCTATCAGTAAATTAGGTGACAACGAACCTGAGTTAGTTCAAGATTACTTTCTAACGTTTGGAAGTGTGGTTTTTGATGATCAAAAAAATGAAAAATTTTCTTATGCAATTACTAAAAATACTGATGATGAAAATCATACACCTACAATAAACGGATATTCTCCAAATTCAACTCATGTTCAAATTTTGGATAAAAATAACAATAATTTACTTGAATTAGCTTCAGTCCGTTGAGATGAATCAAAGTCAACTATACCCGTTATCATAAATCAAGTTGTAAAAGACAAAAGGGGATTTAATGTTGGTACAAAACTCAATTTAGAGATATTAAATAATGCCAACAGATTTACAGAATCAATAAAAACAACAATTAATAATTCAGAAATCGGTTCAAGTTTAAATATGGGTCCCGCAAAGAAAACAACATGAACATTCGAAATTATTGGAATTAATGAAACTTTTATTAATGAGGAATGAACAACAACACAAAAAATTATTAATGATATTACATATCTTAGTGACTTACAAAAATCGCCTAAAGATGCAATTCCATTTAATGGAATATTATCTAGTGAAGATTCCCCTAGACAAGCTACCGATTCTTTAAGTTTATATTCTGAAAATGGATATTGATCAGCAAACGAAAAAATAGATTTAATTTCAGAAAACATTTCAATCGACCAACAAGCAACAAATATAAATATATTCAAAGAACTTTTCTATAAGATTAAAGAAAGTGGTTTAAATGATTCGGTATTTGCAAGTACATTAAGGATTATTAATCCCAATTTGACATTTAATCAAATAGAATTATTAATACAATCTTTCCTTAAAATAACATTACCGTTGTCTGAAATAATAAAACCCGGAAATGAAATTATAGTTAACAAATCATTAGAAATATTTTCAGAAACATATAAAAGCAATAATGTATTAACTCCGGCATTCAAAGATATTAAATCAAAAGACATTGAATCGGGGTTTGTTTCTAATACAACTAATTCTATCAATTCAGTTAGCACAATGCTTATTGTGTTATCTTTAGCGATATCGGTTACTATCTTGATTATGATTTCTACATTAATAATTAGTGAAAACGAAAGAAATGCTGCTATCTTTTCTATTTTAGGTTATAAAAATTCAGACAAAATAAAATTATTTTTCTCATTATATATACCCATTATAATAATAGCGATTCTTTTATCTATTCCGCTATCAATGCTATTTATAAGTATGTTTACCAGTGCTGTTAATGCCGCGACACTTATCTCTTTATCTATTTCACTTGGTATAACAGATGTTTTGTTTTCTTCATCAATTGTCCTTTTGATTTTTATGGCAACAACTCTATTATCATGGTTTAATTTAAACAGAATAAAACCAATAATGTTATTGAAGGGAGAATAAAATGAACAATAAACATCTAAATAATTTATTTAAGAATAAGGAAAACCACGAATCTATTTCTGACTCACAAATTATAAAAGTGGACTTTAAAACAAAAAAAGAAATCAAAAAAGCGAACAACAAAAAAAGAAAAAAAGACAAGAATCAATCTTTGATAAATCAGGAAACCAACATTATAGATATCAAAAATTTAAATAAGTATTATGTGACAGGAGGAAATTCTACGAAAGTTTTAACCGATTTAAATCTATCGATTAAAACCGGAGAGTTTGTAATTTTGTTTGGTAAATCGGGATCGGGTAAAACAACTTTACTAAATTTAATGTCCGGATTAGATAGACCAACATCCGGAGATCTTATAGTTTGTAATCAAAATTTACCTTATTTATCCAGTACACAATTAACAACATTTAGAAGAGAAAATTTAGCATTTATATTTCAAAGTTACAATTTATTAACTAATTTAAGTGGTTATGATAACGTTGAGACTGGTGTTTATTTACAAAAAGATAAATCTAAAAAACAAGATATAACAAAGATGTTTGAAGACTTTGATTTAATAGATGTTATACATAAGTATCCTTCTCAAATGTCCGGAGGACAACAACAAAGAATTTCAATATTAAGGGCATTAGCTAAAAATAGTGAAATTATCTTTGCTGATGAACCTACAGGTGCTTTAGATAAAAAAACAAGCAAAATCGTTTTAGAACTTTTAAGAAAAATCAACAAAGAATTAGGAAAAACCATTATTATGGTTTCTCATGATCCTGATGTTGCCAAATATGCAACAAGAGTTATTAAGTTGTCTAAATCAAAAATAATTTCAGATGAGATGGTTAAGAGTAGTGAAGAAAGTTTTCAAAAAAACAAAATAACTAAAAATTCTAAAAACTTAGAAGTTGATTCAATTAATTCTAAATATGCAGAATATTATTAATTTAACAATATTATTTCATAATTAAAATGCAATGGTTTGATTGCTATGCCGTTTCTTCAATCTTCACCATATCTTGTGCTTAAAAAAGAATCGTATTCTTTAATTATTTTCACATTCAAATCTAAAAATAATACTTTTTCCACTTTAAATGTGAGGTTTGGAAATCAATTTTTTGCACTTTGCTCATTTAATGAGTTAATCCCTAAAAAACCAGTGTGTTTATCAGAATATAAAGAATCATAAAAATTATTTTGTTCCATAGGCACAAAAAAACAGGAAAACATCTTAAGTCAAAAAAAAGAAAATTGAGTTGAAAGGTTATATCCTTTTTTAAAAGTAAGTAAATTAGAGTAGTTAAATTTTATTTTATTCTTCAGTTTATAAAATTTATCCACTTGTTTAATAGTGGTTGGAACAATTATTATTATTTTTATAAATTTATTATTATTTTTAATGTAAAAAAATGGTGTAGACAAATAGAAGTTATCAGAACATGTAAAATCAATCAAGTTATTTTTATAATTTGACTTTAAAAAAATGAAGGTTTCATTTGTGACAAAAACTTCCATAATATCAATATTTTCAAAATAATTATTATTTGTCTTGGCGCTCAATAAAGTGTTGTTCGCCAAAGAATATCACAAATTATTATCATCACAAATTGACAAAAACTTTGCAAAAACCTCTTTATAATTATTATTAAGTTCATTTATCATATGTAAATAATATTATAGTAATAAAATCTTGTTTAATATAATTTTTTAGAAGAAATATAAAAAATGATATAATTTTTATAAATTTAATAAAAATGTGATTCAAACACTGATGAAAGGAATTCTGTGAAAAAAGATAAAAAAGAAAAAAAATCACCACGTGAAAAAAAAGTTTCTACACACAAAAAACCATTTTCAAAAAAAATCACCGGAATTAACACTACCTCTAATATTTCTTATGGTAATGTTGATGTTAATCCAAAGGATAGAAGGGTGAAATTCCTTTTCGGAGCTGCCATAATTACATTGCTTGCTGTAGGTATTGGTGTTCCTTTAGGGATAGCTGGAGTTCAATATGTAACTCAATTAGCATATGGTGATACAACATCACCAATTTTTCCAAATGGACCATCTTTGGATGATTTGACTGATAAACCAACTAAAGAAGTTCAAGCTCAAAAAGATGCTGAAGTTATAGAAACTGCAATAGTGAAAGAACTTTATGATGAAGAAAGAGATGCTTTTTTAAAGTTTGAAGCATTTATTAACGCCACCAAATATAAGGATACTGATGATAGGGTTGGATCAACAACTTTTGGAGTTGATGTTTCTGTTCCGTATAAAGAAGTAGTAAACAAAAAAACGAAAGAATTAGATAAAGCTAAAAAAGCTATGAGAGAATCATATCCTACTGAATGACAAACAAAGTGAAAAGCAGAATTAAAAACAGAAACATATGGTAATTCTAGTACTGAAAAAGAGGCTGTTAATTTTTTAGTAACTGAAGCCACTAGAGCTGCAGCATTTGCAAGATATAATACAACAGAAATAAATACTACTTCTTGGACAATGGCTGATTTGACTTTAAGGGCTGAATCAAACATTTCGTATAAATTGGATGATGAAACTACAGGCACAATACTTGCAGGAACTCGATTATTGAGTGATTTTTTTATTGAAACACAAAATTATGCTAAACCCACAAATGTTAACCCTACAACACCTCCATCAGAAGTTAATATTTCAGTTTATCAATCAAAATCATATGTTCCAACAGAGAGAAATGCAGCCACACATTTACCTAAGTTATATAATGATTATTATAAGTCTGCTAATATTAGTAGTGTTTCAATTCCTTTTGTTCAAAATTCTGAAAACTCAGACTTAGATTTAGTGGTAACTCCAGAACTATTAATAAAGTTATTTACAGCCAATAGAATAGAGGGCGGTGATATAATTACTCCCTTTACATCTATTTCTAATTTCAAGGGAGCTAATTCAAATTCTTCGCTAACAGAACAAAATACAGACAAAGCAATTTTGAATATTATGTCCTCCGAGTCTACTTCTCCTGAAGGTGATCAAACCACCAGGGAACCCGCAACAACTGGATCGAGTTTGGGCTCATCAAAAGTTACGTCATTATCAACATTAATCACGTCTGGTGAAGAAGGTGCAGCAAATGAAAAGAGATCTTTTAATATTGCAGCAATATCTGCAGATATTGCTCCCACCATTGAAAATGATGCACTATTTAAAATGGACGTGAGCAATCCAATAAATCTTTTTTTGAAAAAGATTTTAACATCCCCTCCAGATGCAGGACAAGTGGCTATATCAAAATTAATTGAGCATTTAAAATTACATTTTGTGGTTTTAGAGGGTAAAGTTTCTATAATACCAGAATCATTCGAATCTGGAATAGCAAAATTTAATAAGGACACTATCAAACTTATAGAAAAAATCCCTTCGAAAGATTTTACCATTTTTTTTAATCCTCTATTGAGTTCATCTTTTGGGACAACTACTGGAACGGATGAAAAACCAATAGATGGAAAAAAATGAACCACTTATCAATTAGAACCAGGTACTTTTTTGTATGTAGATGCAAAAGGGCTTATAATTTACAATATTCAAAAACTTTATGACAACATCGATATTAACAACCCTGCTCAAAAAATGTTAATGAGCGATATTCAAAATACAATTGATGTTATAAATAATCCAGGTAAAGTTGTATTATATGATATAGCTACTGAATACAATAAAATAGCAACTCCTGATATAATTAATTTAATGGAAATAGGAGATCGTACTGTTTTTGATTTAGATCCCATACCAAATAAACCAGAAATTACCGATGAACAACGTGTTAAAGATGTAAAAAAATACTTGACCAATAATGTAGAAAATGTTATAACTCCTGATATAACAAGTGCATTATCTGGATTACCTTTATATTTAGAAGAAATAATCAAACCTATGAATAGTTATGACTTTGAAGAAATAATAGATACAACCACAGAAATGGTTTTGATGGAATTCAAGAATGGTTTGAGTTATAAAAACGGTTCTTTGAAAGGACAACAATTAATTGAATCAGAATTTTATGATAAATTAAAAAAAATTATAACAATTAAAATTAAAGTAGTAGAGGAGGCATAAAAATGTTAAATATTAAAAAAATATTATTAATACCTTCAATTGTATCGATTCCTCTTTTGGTAACAACTGTAACATCATGTTCAATAGTAGAACCTGATGTTGACTTAGCTGCTCAAATAGAAGCATTAACATCTCCTGAAGCTAAAGAGACATATTCAAATATTTGATCTAGAGAGGCTTTCGCTCATCTTTATTTGGTATCTCTTGATACAAATGTTAATACAGACACAAGTGTTTTTGAATATAAACAAAAAGATAAGATTATGGGTTATTTAAAGAAATTTGATGAATCAGAATTGAAAGACATTACTCTAATGGGTGGATTTGCTACTGAAGCATTATTAGCAGAAGATATTTTAAATAAATTGTTTAATGCATACAAATTTTATACATCTTGAAAATCATCTGCAGATTTAGAATATTTCATAAATCAAAGTGTAATTTGAAAACAAAAATTTGAAGGGTTAGAATCATTTGATCCACCATATGGATATTCTTCTAATGAAGACAACGCTACAACTTTCCACGATGATTTTTTAAGTCTTTATAAAGAAGTTCAAACAGGAATCCAAACAGAATTATTAAATATGATGATTGCACAATTTTATTTTACTTCAACGACAGAAAATATAATTAAAAGAGGAACAAATTATAATGAAGTGATGAAAGGTGATATTAATACTCTTGAACATTGGACTGCAAATAGTTTTGACGTTAAAAGTCCAACATATTTTCTTGAAAAATACTTAGTAACAAAAACCCCTAAAATAAAATGAAATTATACTTCTGAAAATCCAGATAATATTATTGATAACACGAACACAACAATATCTAAACCAAGCCAATATAACAAATTGTGACAAGGTGAACAAGTAGGAACACCATCTTCTCCTAAAACGATATTTTCAAAAGATTTAATTGTCAACAGTGGTGATAAAGAATTTGATAAGTTTGCTATCGACTTTTACGGTTATAATTCTGCAATTGAATTATCATCTCCATCAGGAGATGGAGATTTAGCCACAAGCATTGACGCAATGATCGGTTTTGGATCAACATATTCGGGATTATGAAATTCAGAGACCAAAAAGTTAAATTCTTATGATGATTTAGCATTGAAAGAAACTTTGTCCCAAGAGAAACCTCCTTTGCAATCCGTTAGTCTTAAAATTGATACGAAAACAACTCGTAAGAATTCAACACAAATAACTAAAGCGGACTTGTTAATTGGAGGAAAAGGAGAGGCTGAAATAGACCCGTTATATACGGTGGATAAAATTGTGCCAATATTAGGAACAAGTTCTCGACAAACCATTAATGTTCAAATGGAATATAAAGGTTATCCATACGATGTAACTGTTTCTTGAGATCAAAAGAGTAATCCTGCAGAAGCAAATATTGAATCAGAATTATCTGAAAATTATACTTGAACTTTTGATTCTTCATTTGGCAAAAGGCAAAAACCAGGCATTAACCCCATTGTGGAAAATAAAGTTAATGTAACTTACTACATAAGATTATTGCCTCGTTTTGTTTGAGATGATGATCAAAATGAAATAAAAGAAACAATTGAAATCAATGGGGAATCAAAAGCTATTGGAAAATTTACAATGGATGAAACCCCTTGAGCTAAATTACCAGCAAACCAACAAAAACTTGAAAATCTTGCGTTTTCTCTTTATATGAATGATGCAGAATTATTGAATGAAATAAAATCTATTTTAGTATTGAATGATATATCTTTAGAAAGAGCTACCTTAGAAGGAAAACCTATTCCACAGGTTGATGACATTTTAGCAGAATTAGGAATTTTGGTTGTAACTAATAAACCAGATTATGTAGACCCAACACCATCGATACCACCAAAAACATCATAATGGAAAAATTATTCTTACAAATAATCAATAAAGAAATAGACGCAGACATTTTATTTGAAAATAAAAAGATAATTGCATTTTATGATATTAATCCATCACAAAAAGGACATTTTTTAGTTGTTCCTAAAACATTTTCCCGAAATTTAATAACAATGAAAAACAAAGAATTGAAATATTGTTTTTATATGGCTAGAAAGTTAGCTTTAAAAGAAATTAAAAAACAAAATGTTGATGGTTTTAGAATAATTGTGAATAATGAGGCGTCTTCTAAACAAGTTGTTTTTCATACACATATTCATGTAATACCTTCTCCACAAAAATAATTTTAAAGTATAATAGAAATATGAAATTAAATATAGAAAACATTTTTATAGACCTTGATGGAACAGCTTTGAGAAGTGATAAATTAATATCTTCAACAACAACAACAATTATAAAAGATTTGCAAAACAAAAATATAAATATATTTGTAGCTACCGGTAGACCTCCATATATGATTAAACAAGAATTAAAATTATTGAATATTCATGAATTAGTTATCTGTGTTAATGGTGGAATGATTATCAACACAAACGAAAATAAAATAATAAACATTGAGAAAATAGATTATCCATCAGCGCAAAAAATAGAGTTTTTTTTAAAGAAAAACAACTTACCATATCTTATTTATACAGATAAAGAAATGTATTATAATTGTTCTGAAAGTAATACATGAATTAAATATTTAAAGGACAGAATCTCTATATTGGATAATGAATATAAATGAAACCTTACAAAAATTGATGATTCATATAATTTAGAAAACCACAATATTGTAAAATTTTTAATTCCTACTTTTAGCTTAGAAAAAGATTTGATTGATAAGTTATATTTATTATTTGAAAAGGAAATCACATCTTGTAAATTGGTGCAATCGCAAGAAGATATTTTAGATATTATACCTTCTCACTCTTCTAAAGGAGTGGGTATAAAATATATTGCTAACTTATTATCTTTAGATCTTGATAAAACACTTGCGTTTGGTGATGCAAATAATGATATACCAATGTTCCAAACAGTAAAGTACTCCGTTGCTATGGGAAATGCTGTTAATGATCTTAAAAAAGTTGCTACATATATTACTAAAAGTAATGATGAAGACGGTATTTATAATTTTATTAAAGAAAAAGTTTTATAATTCATTTTTTAATATTTTTTGGACTTCACAAACTATTGTTTTTGTATCTCCTACATTGATTATGTTTTTTGCCAACTCTTTGATTATGGGTGCAGAGTTTTCTAATGCATAAGTATTTTTAATGTTTTTCATTAATTCAATATCACTTTCCATATTCCCAAAGCAAAAAATGTTTTTAATATTGATGTTATAAAGTGATATTAATGTTTTGACACCTTCATATTTATTTACTCCTGAAACATTAATGTCTATTGTAATATCAGATGATATATTAAAGTCATAATCAGAAGTATAAAACTTTTTAAAATAAATTAATAATTCTTGTATTAAATCACTATTGATAACAACTGTTAATTGTATCACTTCATTTTTATGTACTTGAATAGCCCCAATTTCATATTTAGAAACAGGAATTGTATTTGTTGTGATCATACTTTTTTGTAGTAAAGAATTATCTTTCAAAGAATTAATATGAGAATCGATATATATTTTTTTACTAGTAATAATTTGAATAGTTCCTCCCAATAATTCAACATCTTTTATAATACTATTAATAAATTCTAAACTTATTGTTTTTGGGGTTTTTAAAAGGTTATTTTTAATATTATCAACTAATACTGCTCCATTATTTCCAATAAAAAAATTAATTAAATTTTTCACAACTTTCAAATGTGGCATTGACTCTTTATAACTTCTACTAGTTACAATGGTTATAAAATGTTTTTTATCGTTTATTCTTTTCATTTCATTGATTATTTCATCATTGATTATTCCATTTTGATTTAATAAAATTCCTTCTAAATCAAAAATAAATAATTTTTTTTCATTTGTGGAATCAATTATTTGTTTTTCATGTGTGGAAATAATAACACCTCCCTAATAGAAGTTTGATCTGTAAACAACATAACTAATCTGTCTATGCCAATTCCGCAACCTCCAGCTGGAGGCATTCCGTATTCCAAGGCTTCCACAAAATCTCAATCGATATCATTGGCCTCATCATTTCCAGATTCACTTTCTTTTTTTTGGTTTTGAAATCTTTCTAATTGATCAATTGGATCACTTAGTTCAGTAAACATATTTGCATATTCTCTTCCATTAATAAACAATTCTGCTCTTTCTGTGAAATTTTCATCTTCAGAACTTTTAACTGCAAATGGAGATATTTCAATGGGATGACCATAAATGAAAGTTGGATTTTTAAGAGTGCTTTCCACTTTTTCTTCAAAAATAAGGTTTATTAAGTGCCCTTTTTTGTAAAATTTCTCGATTTTTCAACCATTGTTTCGAACGAAATCAATTAATTCTTGCTCATTAGCTTTTTTCACATCAAACCCCACTACTTTAGAAACTGTTTCGCACATTTCTAATCTATCAAATTTTTGATTAAAATTTAACTTAGTCCCTTGATATTCAAATTCTTCCCTATTTAATAATTTACCTAGTCTTTTAAATAATTCCTCGGTGTGAACCATCATTCCTCACATATCTGAGTTTGCTTCATAAAATTCAATTGTGGTAAATTCAGGATTGTGTGTTGTATCTATCCCTTCGTTTCTAAATAATCTTCCAATTTCATAAACTCTATTCAAACCACCAACTAACAATTTTTTTAAAGGTAATTCAGTAGCGATTCTTAAAAAAAATTCCATATTTAAGGCATTGTGATGAGTTGTAAATGGAGATGCGGAAGCCCCACTAGAAACTGGAGACAAAATAGGAGTTTCCACTTCTAAATAATCTTTTTCATCAAAGAATTTTCTTACTTCTTTGATGATTTGACTTCTTTGAATAAAAATTTTTCTAACATGTTCGTTTGCAATTAAGTCTACATATCTATGTCTATATCTATCTTCAACATCTGATAAACCATGATATTTTTCCGGAAGAACCTTTAATGACTTAGACATTAAAATAGTTTCTGATGATTTAATTGCTAATTCATTTGTCATTGTTTTCATAAGTTGACCCTTAGTTCAAACTATGTCTCCTAAATCTAAGTTATTAACATAATTAAAAAGATTCTCATTCATTTTTTTATTTATATAGATTTGAATCCTTTCATCTTCAGACTTAATTTCAACAAATGGACCTCTTTTAAACATAATTCTTCCATATGTTGAAATTAACTTATTTTGGCTTTCAAGGTCCTCTTTAGTAAATAGAGAAAACTTATTATTTAAATTCTTTATGGTATTTGAAATATCTTGTCTTTTCAAATAATTAGCAATTCCTTTGTTTTCATTATCCAACATTTTTCTTCTTCGTACTAATTCTTGTTCTGTAAAATCTCTCATATTAACTCCTACTTTATTAATTCAATTATATTACACTTTTACATCATTTCAAATGTTTAAATAGTATGTTTTTGATAATTCAATTGTTCTATTAAAAATCAAGATAAAAACAGGAATAGTTAATAATATATTTGAAGCAATAATTGGTAAATTGATTAAAAATGAACCAAATCAATTTTGATTAGTTCATCAAAAATATCCAGCAATAGTATGAAGCACTAATTTTATGATTCAACAAAAAATAAAAATGATTGAAAACACCAATAATTTAAGATTTTTTTTGTTCTTATATTTATTCAATTTATTTATTATGTAATTACCAAAAACAAAAGGGAAAAAACATCAAATAGAAAAAAAATATTCTATCATTACTTGTACTATGTTTATTCAATAAACATTAGGATATAAAAGCAAAACAAAAGGAGTTAAAATAAAAAAAGTTGCTTTAATCACATTGGTCTTAATGATAATTAAACCAAGCGCAAAAAAAACAATATAAAAGTTTATTGAATATCCCATTATAATTGGGAAAAGAGAGAATATTAAATTCAAAATATTAATTAAACCCATAAGGATTCCAGCTATGGAAATATCTTTTAAAATTAGGTTATTTTTCACGTCCTTATATTATAACTTATTGATTTTATTATGTATAATATTTTAATGAGTATAAACAAAAATGATAATCAGAAGATACAGTCCCCAAAACATAGTACAAAGGATTATAAAAAAATATTAAATAATTTATTGAATATTTCTATAAATGATTCTTGTTTATTTTCTAATATTAATAACAAAAATTCTTTTGATGTAGCTAAGAAATTTGGCAATGTTTTTTTTGATAAAATAATCATAAATGAATTTTTTTTACTTTCTTTAACTGAAACAGATATATCTTCTTTTACCAAAAAAATAAATGAGTCATCAGATTTATTAGAAATAAAAAACACATATAAATCTTTCAATGAGGAAATTCCAGAATCAATTCAAAAAATATTGTCAACAAAAAATATTGATGCAAAAATAGATTCAGTTAAAAAAGAAGTAATAAAAAGTGCAGAATTAAAAAAACAAAAATCTTCTTTTAATTGAAAAATTCTTTTAAATAAAGCGCAAACAATAAATGAACAAAACAATCTTTGGCCTCTTCATTTAGGATTTATTTATATAACAGTTTTAATAGATGGAAAATCTATTCAAGCACCAATGTTTTTAAAAGAAGTAAATATCAAAATAAAGAATTCAAATGTTTCTTTGGTCTCGATTGGAGATATAAAAATTAATGAAAAATTAATTTATTTTTTAGAATCTAATGGATTCTTGTTTGATACAGATTTTGATTTTTCCAAAATGTCTATTAAAGAACTTTATGACACTATTCAAAAATCTTGATCACAAAATTTTAAAATACCGTCAGTACTTTCGGGATTTGCTCCAAACTTAAAAACAGATGAAATTACTAATTCTCAAATTGAATTTTGACCAGGAGTAACTCTCGGTTTTTATGAACCTACAGGCGGTTATTTAAGAAAAATAATGGTAGAAATTATTGAGAGTGGAATTATTGATGAAATATTGGATATTGAGTTTGATAAAAATATTTATAAAAATACAATTAAATCAGCGATGTTTAAGAAAAATTTTGGTTTCTATAAAACTCAACATTCTAATCTTTCTCAAGATAAAGCTGTTGTTTCAGCTTTGAATCAGAACACCATCATTTGAGGTCCACCAGGTACTGGTAAATCACAAACTATTTCTAATATAATTACAAACATTTTGGTGTATGACAAAACAGCGATTGTGGCATCTCAAAAAAAAGCGGCTCTTGAAGTTTTGAAAAACAGAATGGAAGAATTAGGAATATTTTGTTTATTTATTCTTAATGACAAAGATATGAATAAAAAATCTTTTTATACACCCATTAAATCATATATAGATTACTTAGAAAATTTTAACAATGATATTATTCAAAACCCAATTAAAATAATTTCAGATTATGAAAAAGAATTTATGAAGTTAGTTCATAAGATTAAGTCTTCGCCTATAGGAGAAGAAAATATGAGATTATTTTCTTGATATTTGTCAGAAAATAAATTTGACATAAAGGTATTTGAAGATATCAAAAAACTGCCAGCAAATTTAAAGTATGATTTTTTGAAATTACAAGAAAACAAAAATATTGCTAAATTTCTAATGAATAAAAATAACTTAAAATGAAATTTATTAATGCGTTCTACACCAGAAGTAAAAGAAGCCACCAAAATAATTAAAGCAAATCTTTTAGATAAAAAATTAGACTTAGATAATTTTGTCCAAAACAAAGAAATTATTGATTTAGAAATTTTGAAAGATATTAACAAACTACACCAATTTGATTTAAATAAATATGAAGATAAAGTCAATGATTCAAGTGAATTAAAAGATGTTATAGGAAAAATGATTTTCAAAAAAATTAAAAAATTTGATAAAGTTATGAAATTAAAATATAATGCGTTCGCCTTAGATGCTAGAACAACAAGTTTAGAACCTAATCAGTTCATTAAAAAACATGCTGATATTGTTAAAATCTTATTTCCTATTATTATTTCAACACCAGAAACAGAATTAAGGTCATGAACTCGTAATGAATTCGATTATGCTATTCTTGATGAATCATCTCAAATATTTTTAGAAAAAGGCATCCCCGTTCTTTATTTAGCTAAAATAAAGATTTTAGCTGGAGATGATCAACAAATGCAACCAACCAGATGATTCGCGGCAAAAGTAGAAGGAAAAAGTAATTTTGGAGACATTGAATCTTTGCTTGATTTTGCAACAGCTAAGGGTGTATATAGTATTTTGTTGGATAAAAATTATCGTTCTAATCATGCCTCACTTATGACATTTAATTCGGAAACTTTTTATAAAGGAGAACTAGATGTTGTGGATGTTAATTCAGATACCAAGATAACACCAATAGATGTCATAAATGTTGATGGAGTTTGACAAGATTCAATAAATCAAGTAGAAATTGAAGTTGCAATACAAGAAGTTCTTGCTAATATTGATAATTATAAAAAAATAATTTTATTGTGTTTTAATGGATCTCAACAGACTCAAATTGAAAAACTTATTTTTACAGAATATCCTAAAATTGAGAGTGCTATGAAGTTAAATCAATTATTAATCAGAAATATTGAAAATATTCAAGGAGATGAAGCTGACCTTGTTATTATGACGATTGTTTATGACAAACATACTAAGTTGCATTCCTCATATGTTGCAAAATCAGGTGGTAAAAATGCGCTTAATGTTGCTATTTCAAGAGCGAAAGATAAAATGATTATTATAAAATCTATCAAAGCGGATGATATTAATAATCCTAGTGGAAGCGAAGATATAGCCACATTTAAATTATGATTAGAATTTCTTGATTTTTCTGATGATAAAAAGAAAAATTATATTAAAAGAATTACAAAAACAAATGAACAGACATCAACTGAATTATCAAAAAATATTTTACTAGATTCTTTTTATAGTGATGTTAAAGATGGATTAGATAATTTGCATGGAGTAGAAGTGATAAAAAATTTTTCAATAGGAACAATGAAAATAGATTTAGTAATTATTGATAAATTGTCCAAAAAATTTATTCAAGGTTTTTTAGTGGATAATTTTTCTTATTTTAATTCGTATGAAGATTATGTTGTAGATAGAGATTTAAAAAACTTTTTATTGATTAAAAAATATCCAGTAATAAAAATTAATGAATTGAATTGAATCATTAACAAAGGAAAAATTATTCATGAGATAAACTCTTTAGTGAATAAAGAGCAGTTTTCCAAAAAAGAATTACCTACTCAAAGAGAATAAATATAATCCAAGAATATCTATGTCTTCAATTTTCTTTCATCCCTTTAATTTTATATAAGGAGCATTCCCACCAAAGTATATATATAGTGTATCAATCGTATGAAATGGTTTAGAAAGCTCTTTAATTATTATTTGATGTCCTTTAATAATACCTATACTTAAAGCGTCTTTTGTGTTTGTACCAATATCTTTGTTTGTTCAATTCA
Organism: uncultured Mycoplasma sp.; assembly: GCA_947040465.1. GTDB lineage: Bacteria > Bacillota_I > Bacilli_A > Mycoplasmatales > Metamycoplasmataceae > UBA710. Next base: position 14,764 of record CAMRBO010000001.1, on the reverse strand, counting down.
ATTCAATTTTTTTAATCATTGTATTAGTAATCAAAGATTTATAAGATATTCCCAAACCAGGAAAAATAATACAACCAATTAATGATCCATTCACCACATTAGAAATGACTGTGGCTGTACCTAAAGAAGCTATTATGATATTTTTACTTAAAATATTTGCATATATTGCAGAAGCAAGAATATCATTGCCAACCTCGTTAGGGTTATCCAATAAATTTAGTTTTATTAAATTTTGGTTAGAAGATGTTAGAAAAATAACTTCTTTATCTTTAAAAAACAAAAGTAATTTTTTATTGGCATATTCTACAACAGAGCAAACAAATATTTTCTGCACATTCACATTCAGAAAATCAAATATTTTTTCAAAATCCATTGTGTTAAAAAAAAGTTTGGTGTTTTTTTTAATAATCTTGATATTATCAATTGATTTCTCAAATACAGCAAAGCTTGTTCTGGTGTTCCCAATAGAAATGAACAAATCCAAATTTTTATTCAAAATTTATCTAATATCCTGTTTTTTAATAATTAAGTATGAAGTGGGTAATAATATAAATGTTATTGAGGAATATATTCCAAATAGTATTCATTTATTTGCATAATCACCAAATTCAAAACTGCTAACTCCATTAACTGATTTTTCAGTTAAGGATAATATGTTAGATAGTTGTATTATAGATTTTTCATTTGGAATATTTGACGCTATAAAAGAACAAAAAACATTAATTATTTCTGATAAATCATCATTGCCATTAGTTAATGTATCTAAATAAATTAAGGCATGATTATAATCAGTTATTTGGGCAATTTCATTTTTTATATAAAAATTATTAACATAATTATTGGAAATTATTAAATTAACCCCAACCCCAAGCTCAATATTAATTTTAATTAATAATAAAGCTTCTATGCCTTTTATTTCTCCTAAAAAGGGATTGTCCTTATTTTCTAATTTTCTCTTTAAATCATCTGAAATATTTTCATCGTTTAATATTGTTGATATTATAGGTGATAATAGAAAGCTTGTATCTTTCATCATTAATGGAATTAATATCATTAAATTTTGTGTAAAATTCTCATTGGTTGTTTTGGCAATATTTGTAAAACCATTTGCTAAAAGAATGTAATCAAAAAATGGATAAATTCCTTCGCCGTATTCCTTGCTTGTAGTAACTGATTTATACTCTTGTAATGTATTCAAAATCATAGTTGATAATTCAGAAATTTTAATATTTTTTTTAACTATTTTTATTTCTCCACTCAGTGTAGGGCTTTGTGTAAAACCACCAATCATTGCTGCAGTAGCGATAAAGTCACTATCCTTTTTAGGAATTAATAAATCACTTGCAATTGTCGATATATTAGATAGTTGATAATTCAAATCTAAAAAGAACAAATCAGAATATATATCCACTTGCCCAGAATCAACTCCAAGATTATTAACATATCCATCGTTTCCTTCCATTGAATCATAAGATGTAATAACTTTGTCAAATAAATTCAAAATACTTTCTTGATTTAAAGCAGGATTACCAATAACTTCTTCAATAAATAATATAGTTTCATCTCTTGGTGTTTTGGTGGCATTTAAAGGGTTAACAGGAACCGTTATCATTGATTGTGGCTGTTTGTTGGTGAAAGTGGGTATAAGTCCTGTGATTGGTATTATTGCACCCAAACCAGCTACTAAAGCAATGGTCGCTGACGAAGAAAATTTAGATGATAAAATTAATGCTATAGAAGAAAACATTAATGTCAACATTAAAATAATTACCATCAGAATCACGCCCACTATAAATATCTTGTCACTAATTGGAGGGATATCTAAATTCGCTATTCTATTTCCAGGATCAATAATCAAAACTAAAAATACATAAAAAGATATCAAAATAAAAACATATAAAGTTATTATTGTAAAAAGTGCCAACCATTTTTCAAAAATAATTTTCTTTCTATTGATTGGTTTAGAGACTAGAACTAAGAATGTTCCTTCTTCTATTTCTTGTTTATATATTTGCACCGCCTTGTATGATGCAAATGTTGCTGAAACAATGGATGTTGCTGAACCTAGGGTTGTGACTGAGGCAACAATATATAATTTATATGTTTGAATTACAGATGGTGCTTGAAGGTCTAAAAATAAAAAAGGCAAAATAGCTCCTATCAATGAAACTATTAAAAGTGTAACAAGTAAAGGGAATCAAGTTGAAAAAGATTTCAAAAATTTAAATAAAGTAGACTTATAAATTGGCATCATCAACCTCATTATTTTTTTGTAATAAATAATCATAAATAGACATTAAGTCAGAAGATCTATAAACATTAATATCTATTCCTGAAATAGAAATATTATATTGTAGTATTGCCTTAAATTCATTTTCTACATCTTTAACAACAAGTTCATTACCTAAATTTAAACTTGTACAATATCCTAAATCATTTAAATATTTAGCAAGTTTTTCATTATCATTACTTTTAATAAATACATCTTGTTTCAAATTATTAAAATAATCTAATTTACCAGAATAAATTATTTTTCCATAATGAATAAAAGTTACATCATCAACAATTCTTTCTAATTCTGTTAGAATATGAGAAGATATTAATATTGATTTTCCACTATTTTTTAACATAAATAAAGTATCAAATAATTCCTTTCTTGCTATGGGATCTAGGTTAGCTGCTGGCTCATCTAAAATTAAAACTTTAGGATTATTTAATAGAGCTTGCGCCAATAATATTTTTTTTTGCATTCCTGAAGAAAATTTGCTTGGATTCCTTTTAGCTAAATGAGAAAGTTTTAATTCTTCTAAAATTTGCTTGGACTTAATTTTAGCTTCTTTTGTAGAAAATCCAGAAATTTCAGCCATAGTTTGTAAATATTGCAAACAATTTAAGTGAGTTGGGAAAGAAGCGCGTTCAGGAATATAACCTATTAAAGAATTCGCCATTACAGTGCCTGCTTTATGAATATTAATCTTTATTTCTCCATTATCATAAATATATGCACCAATCAAAGTTTTTATAATGGTTGTTTTACCTGATCCGTTAGGACCGATAAATCCATGTATTGTTCCTTGAGTAACTTCCATATTGATGTTTTCGACAGCAACAAATTTTTTAAAAGTTTTAGTATAATTTTTGATGCTAATTGCAGGGACTTCAAGTGAAAATTCTATTATATTTTCAATATCAAATTTTTTAAATTCCTTTAGTGTTTTCTTGAAGTTTTTGTTCATTATATTTTTGTTTCCTTATTCATGTATGGTGACAAAACTGTAGGAACATCTATTGTTCCATCTTGATTTTGGTATTGTTCTAATATTGCTGCAATCACTCTATCAATTGCTAAACCGGAACCATTTATTGTATGTGCATATTGAATTTTATCATTTTTATCTTTGTATCTTATCATCGCTCTTCTTGATTGAAAATCTCCAAAGTATGAAATAGAAGAAACTTCACGATATCTTTGCTCCGAAGGTAATCATAATTCTAAATCATATGTAATTCTTGAACTGAATCCCATATCTCCAGTACATAATAATATTTTTCGATATGGGAGTTCTAAAGCAATTAAGAGATTCTCTGCATCTTGAATGGTTTTTTCAAACTCTTTCATTGCATCTTCTGCATTTGATATTTTAACCATCTCAACTTTATTGAATTGGTGAGATCTTATTATTCCTCTTGTATCTTTTCCTGCAGAACCAGCCTCAGATCGAAAACAAGGAGTAGAAGCACAAAATAATTTGGGTTTATTTAAATCAATAATTTCATTATTATAATAATTTGTTAAAGGTATTTCAGCTGTAGAAATCATTCATAAATCACTACCTTCAATCTTGAATAAATCTTCTTTAAATTTAGGCAATTGTCCTGTTCCATACATTGTCTTTGTATTAACCATTAATGGAACTGACATTTCTGTATATCCATTTTTTTCATGTGTATCAAGCATAAAATTTGAAAGGGCTCTAACTAATTTTGCACCATTATTTTTAAAAATAACAAATCTAGTTCCTGATATTTTGACCGCTCTTTCAAAATCTATAATTTCTTTTTCAACACCTATTTCATAGTGTGGTTTCATCGCTACAACTAATCCTCTACCTATTTTTGGAAATTCACTTATGATTACATTTTGTTCTTCATTATTTCCGATTGGAACATGTGATAAAGGAATGTTTGGAACAAATGGCAGTAACAAATCTAGTTCATTTTGAAACTCTTTCACATTGTTTTCAACAACTAAAATTTCATTCTTTAATTTATTAGCTTTTTGTAACAAATCCTCTTTATCTTTTGTAAGGCCAATCTCTTTTGAGATAGTGTTTCTTTCAGATTGCAATTCAGATAAAGTATTCATATTTTTATTTCTATCTGAAATCAATAATGAAATCTTTTTTAAAATCCTTTTATCAAAATTTCTTGAATTTAAACTTTTAATAACAAAATCTATATCATTTTTCAATATCTTTATATCTAACATAATTTTAATTATATATTTTTAATAAAAAAATATTTATTTTATTTATAATTTCTATTATGAAATTTGATGTAAAAATTATTAAATTGCCAAACAATATTTTGAGAGAAAAATCTGTTAATGTAGCAATACCATTAAGTAAAGAAGATGATTTATTGGTTCAAAAAATGATGTATCATGTTATAGATAGTACTAAACCAGAAACAAATTTTAGGCCAGCTGTGGGTGTTGCTGCCGTTCAATATGGGATATTAAAAAACATTTTTTTTGTACATATTTTAGATGAAGATGATCAAATAGTTTTTAGTGATACAATAATCAATCCTAAAATAATAGCAAAAAGTCAAGGTATGATAGCTTTAAAACAAGGTGAAGGATGCTTAAGTGTTAGAGAAACTGATGCGAATCAGGATGGATTTATAAAGAGGTCAGAAAGAATTGTTGTAGAAGCATATTCATATAATGAAAAGAAAATTAAAACATTTGATTGCAAACGATTCGTTGCCATAGTTTTTCAACATGAACTAGATCATCTTGAAGGAAAATTATTTATTGATCATATTGATCAAAAAAACCCTTGAGTAAAAGAAGAAGATTTAAACATTTTATAAGAAAATGTTTAAATAATTTTAATAAAATAACCCTGGAGCACAAATTAAAGCTATTAGTCCACCAACAATAGGTCCGGCAGTAGGCACTCATGAATATCCTCAATCAGATTTTCCTTTGTTTTTAAGTGGTATTGCTTGGTGAACTAATCTCGGAACCAAATCTCTAAAGGGATTCAAAGAGTATCCTGTTGCAGAACCTAATGACATTCCTACACCAAAAATTATTAATCCTGCAAATAATGCTCCTTGAGAATTTGATGTTGGAATTATAATTCCGATGGAAGAAATAGCAAAAACAAAAACAAAAGTAGCAATAACTTCTGATACAAAATTTCATTTTAATGATCTTATTTCAGGACCTGTTGAAAATGTTCCTAAAATAACTGCCGAGTCTTCTGTAGCATCATATTGTTTTTTGAATGCAAGAACAACTAATAGTTGACCAATACCTGCACCTAAAAACTGAAATAAGAATGCAATAAATCCTGCTGCCACCGGAAGACCTTGAGAACTATCGACGGCATTTATAATCATGTGATTAATAGTGAATACTGGGTTTAATAATCCCGTAGGCATTCCTGTACCTTGTGCTATGGCATTAGCGACAGTTACAGAAATAAAGAGTGCTGTAAATCATCCTAAAGTAATGGCAATTCATCCACTACCTTTTCCCTTTGTTCCATTTAGTGAACAAGTTGCAACAACTCCGTTACCTAATAAAATAAGCAACATTGTTCCAACGAATTCACTTGCACCAAATTGAAACAATTGATTAACGTTTAAACTTCCCATAATTACATCCTAATTTTTGTATTAATTTAATTATATTATAATTACCTTTAATATAGTTTATAAATACTTATAATTTTTATATTTATTTCAATAATTGACTTAATAAGATTTATATTAAGGTTTTTGTTTGAAATGAAACAATGTCCGTCAATATTTTCATTATGTTGATTTTAAATAATATATAAATATTTTATGAATAATATTGAACTAGTCTACAAAATATAATATAATTAAATCAACTTAGAAAATTAAAGGCTTTAAATTCAAAATATTCAAAATTTAAAAAATAGGAGAACATATGCAACCAACAAAGTTTTTTGGTTTAGGTGGAATGCAAGAAATTGGTAAATCAACACTTGTAATAGAACATAATGATAAAATATTTATACTAGATGCTGGTATAAAGTTTGGTAATGGTTCAATTACTGGTATTAAAGGTATAATTCCAAATTATAAATATCTAAAAGCCAACCAAAATAAAATAGAAGGATTATTTTTAACTCACGGTCATGAAGATCATATGGGAGGAATTCCTTATTTATTACAACAAATAGATCTTAAATTTATTTATGCACCCAGAATAGCGATTAAATATTTAGAGGCTAAAATTAGCGAAAGAAAGTTACAGACAAATGTTAAGTTTATTGAAATTGAAAAAGATGAAAAATTTGTTTTTGGTGATGTTTCTGTTGATTTTTGAACAGCTCAACACTCGATTCCTGATGCATTCGGAATAAGGTTTTCTACACCAAATGGATCATTAATGTTTACTGGAGATTTTAGATTTGATTATACTCCAATCGGTAATATGACAGATTTTGATAAATTAAAACAAATGGGAGATGAAAATTTAACTGTTTTATTTTCGGATTCGACTAATGCGATGAGACCTTCACACTCACCTTCTGAAAAAGATATTTTAAAAGATATCAAGAAATATATGGAAAATGCAGAAAGAAAAATTATTATTACAGCTTTTGCTTCTAACATGACGAGAATTAGCGCCATAATAGAAATGGCAGCAGAATTGGGTAAAAAAGTGGTGGCATTTGGTCGTTCAATGGTTAATGGAGTTAATATTGGTAGGGACATTGGATATATTAATGTAGATTCATCCGTTTTTATTGATAAAAAAAATATTTCCAAATTTGCAGAAAATGAAATAGTTATCCTTACCACCGGATCTCAAGGAGAACAACTTGCAGCACTTGCGAAAATGGCAATTGGAAAACATCCTCAAGTTCAAGTTAAGAATGGAGATTTAATTTTATTTTCTTCTTCTCCCATTCCAGGGAATAGAATGAAAATAGAATTATTAATTAATAATTTATACAAGTTAGGTGCAGATATCAAAGAAAATAGAATTGATGGTTATTTGCATACTTCAGGACACGCATATAGAGAAGAGCATGATAAAATATTTCAATTGACTAAACCTGATTATTTTGTACCATATCATGGTGAATATAGAATGTCTGTTGTTCATGGACAAACTGCTGTTGAAAATGGAGTTAAAGTTGAAAATATATTTATTGCTGCTCATGGAGAAGTTTATGAGATGTTAAATCGAAAAATTACTTTATCTCAAAATAGAATAGACGCAACACCAATATATATTGATGGAGATGTTGCTTCGGAAATGACATCAAAAATCATTAAAGAGAGAGAAGTTCTTGGCGAAAGTGGTTTTGTTCATGTGGTAGTTACTATCAATAGATCAAGGAATGAAATTATCGGAAGAACAAAAATAATATCTAGAGGAACACTTTATGTTAAAACTTCCCTTCCTATTATTACTGAATCAAGAAGACTCGTTCACGGAGCTTTATTGTATAAAATTAAAAATAGTGATAATTGAACCACTCAACAACTTAAGAAATTAATTCAAGAGAGACTTCAACCATATTTTTACAAAACTAAAAGAAGAAGACCAATAATTACTTCAACTATATTTTATACTGATGACTTAAGATTAATCACTCCTCCTGAAGAAGAAATAATTGCTAATTAATTATATCTTTAATAATAATTAATAATAGTGAAGCCGATCAACTAAAGTTTGTAGTTGCTAAACCGTGTCCCGTTAATGCATTGTAATTTTCTCTAATAGATGAATTTCCTAATAAATTTTCCATATTGTCAAGTGCTTTTATGGCTAATTTTTTAGCAAATAAATCATATCCATAGTTGGCAACACCTTGAATACCGAAGTATAATTGGTCTACTCAAACAGGGCCTCTCCAATAGTCATTTTCTGAAAATCGTTCATTATTAACTGAAACTGAAGGAAATGGCACAAATTGGTCATAGTTTTTATCATGAATATTTTGGATAATTTCTTTGGCATTTTCAGTTGTTGCCAAGCCAGAAAAAAGAGGCATTATTCCTTCCATACCCTTACCATAATCAACAACTTTTCTCTTATCAATTGATTTAATGTCATAATAAAATTTAGTAGGTTTGTTATACATATATTTATTAACAAATGTACTTACTTTTTTTGCACAATCTTCATATTTAATTATCTCAGAGTCATATTTTAAAATTTTTGCCAATTCTTTTAGGGAAACAAAGTCTAAATAATTAAATGAATTTAAATCAACACTAATTTGATCTATTACATAACCTATTAAATTTTCTTCCTGAAATACTTTTTCTACTTTAGCTCTATCTCAATCGAATCTTGGTGCATTATCCATTCCACTTTCTCAAGCTGCTGCTTCAATAATAGTTTTTTCATCTTCAAAATTATTTTGTTCATCAACAGTTCCACCATATTGCAAAATACAATCTTTATTTAGAGATCTGTTGTTATTTCATCATTCATTATAAGCGATAATTTTAGGATATATCTTTTTCAAAAAAGATATATCCTTTGAAATTTTATATATTTCATTAACAGCTCAAGCCGCAATAGGTGGTTTGCTATTTCTTTCATTTCAATTAAAACCTACACCACCTCTTGCAGGAGAATAGTTGAAAAAAATACAATCAGGAATCATACCAACATCATTTGGACGCACAATATCATTATCCTTAATTTGGAATTCAAACATTGCCTCTAGACATTCTTGAGCTAAAGCTGCATCAAATTGAGCAACGCCAACAACAATTTTTCATGTATCTCATGATCATGCTCCGATAAAATCTTGATAAGTAATCGATGGTATCATAAAGTTTTTATTTATTACTCCTGCAGGAGAACGTCAATTTGAAACCAATGTTTGTAGTGATTTAATTATTAAATTTTCATATTCAACTTGATTATTAATTTTCATTATATTGTCAATATATTTATTTCACCTTTCATTATTTTCAATAGTATAATTATTACTTAATCTAAATAAACAATCATTTTTTTCTTGATTAAATAGAAATGATTCGAATGAATTGAATTCTAATAAATCATTAGCTGCAATTTCAAAATTACCAAATTCACTATTGAAAATCAATTCATTTTCTTTTTCAAAAACTTCAAATTTTTGAATTTTTTTATCATATTGTAAATGGAGTTTTTCTTCAATTTGTTTATTAATTATAGGTTTAAAAATAATGTTTATTGAATCGTCATAATTTTCAATTTTCTTAAAATATTTGAATCAGAATTTGGAATCATTTTTTAATTTATCAGAAGACTTAGTTTTAACTTTTAAATAAACACTTCCCTCTATAGAAATATCTATATTAATTTTTTTATTAGTCTTATTTATAATTGTGGTTTTTATTAAAGCGGTTCTATTATTACAAAAAATTAATTTTTTACTTACAATAAAATCTCTAAATTCAAAATTCAAAATTAATTTACCAGGTAAAGAATATAATTCGCTTTTAGAATCATTGAAATCAATTTGTTTATTATTATATTTAATATTTAATTTATTTAAATATTTGCCAATATTTAAAGGGATTTCTTGTGATAAGACCATCGGTCCAGCAAAAGAGCTTATGTTATTCTTGGGCAAATAATAACCATGTCACGAACCATTATCCGCAAACACGTTTGATTTATTTGTATCTTTATAATTATAAAGAGCATCATATGGAATTGATTGAAAATTAATTTCAGCCTCAGAATGACTCGAATAATCTAGAATATTTTTGTATTTCATTATAGTTCCTTTTTTAACCCTTTATGATTAATGGTTATGTGTTGTAGATTAAGTTTTTGTGTTTTATAATATGTTTTTTGCAAGATCATCACTTGATGAATAACTCATTTCATTAAAGGTTTGAATAAAATCATCTACATTTTTAACATAAATTTTAAAAATTTCAAATTGATTGTTTTCTAGGTGAATAATAGAAACTAATTCTAATTTTTCATAATTCCCTGCAGATATTACTTCAATATCTTTGTCTATGGTTTCTTTAAACATTTTAATATTTTGAATTCCAAATTTTTCACCCACTAATGAATTAGCAAAATTTCTTACTATAATAATTTCTTCCTTATTGATAATAATCTTATCTTCTAATCTAAAATGTTGAAATGGTGAATAATATGATGAAGCAGCAAATGTTTCATATTGTTGATAGTTTTCATTATTACTAAATTCAATGTCTTTTTCTTGAATGATTGGTAATTCATTAAGCATAATTCTTTTTAAGTTGTTGGTGTTTTTATTATCTTCAGCTTTATAAGCTATAAGTAAAGGAGTCATGATTTCCGCATAAAAATTCTTGGTTTCTAATCTTAAATTATTACCACAAACTTTAACTTCCATTTTGTACTCTTTTTTTAGTTGATAAAGTGCATGTTGAACATTTTTTTTATTATTATTTATTTCTTTTTTAAATTTTTTAATTTCAATTGATGCAGCCTTGTGTTGTAGCGAACTTTGTTTTTTCACTTCTATATAATCACCATCAGTAAGAGCTTGTTCTAATTTTTCAGAAATTTCACTTTTAATTCTTAGTTGAATATTTATTTTATCTATTATTGATAAAGATTTTTCACTACCATTAAATAATAATTGATTTTTATTTAATAAATAATTATCATATATCTCAGGGTGCAATCATAATACAAATTTATTAGTAAGTGAATATTTAATGAGAGCATATTTTGTTGATAAGTTGTTCTCGATAGCAATTTTAGTATCTCTTAATTGATATTCATACTTAAAGTAATATCAAAGATATGCAGGAACTACAATCATTACAATCATCATAACTTTCATTAAAGGTCCCATTCATCAATTGGAAGGTCACTCGGAAATAGGTTTTTCCAAAGGTGTCCCATCCATAAATGTTAGAACTAAAATAATGGCTGTTAGAGTGGTAAGAAATATTCCCATTGTTATTCCAAATTTTCTATTTCCCATTTTAAAACTTCGTTCTTCGCCATCTTTTCTAAGTCGTAAATTAACATAAGAAAGAAAAATTATTATCCATGGTAGCATACCAATTCAACCTGCAGCACCTTTTATTAAAGATAGATTTTCACTAAGCGATTCTCCCATTGGTCATGTAAGTAATATTAGGAATGGAGCAACTAATAAAAATTGCAACCATGCACCATAAGAACAGACCCCATTTTTATTTTGTTTTGATAGTTTGGAACCAAAAATTCCTGGAGCTATTTCACTAAACATTACTTTAACTGGAGCTGATGTTCAAATAATTAAACCTCCAATTGAAGATATAAAGAAAATCGAACCAATTATAATATAAGCTGATTGTGTAATTGCAGCTTGAGAGACTCCCATTGGGGATAATATAAATGAAAATATTTTAACAAACGAATTTGCTCATCCAGAAGCTAAACCTCCAGTTGGTGGAAAAACAGAAGCTAATAAAGTACCTACTATATAACATCCTCCAATAACCATAACCGAAATAATCATGGCTTTAGTAAAGGATTTTTTACCTCCATTGACATCTTTTACATAAACACCTAATGATTGACCACCATCAGCTGCCATAAGAACTCAAATAAATGTTGATAATCAAGCGAAATTTAATCCTCCTGTATCTCCCCAAAAGTTAATATCTCCAACTCCGGGGGCTTCAGTTCCTGGAAGTAAGGTGGGATCGATTGCTCCTGTTATTCAACCGATTGTAGCCATAATAAAGAAGAAAGCCGTCAAACCTAACATAAGACCCCCCCCTAAAGAAACAATCTTTGATAATTTTTTGGTATTTAATGTTGAAACAAATGTAATTATTCCAAAAAAGAATACAGCAATAAATGGAATTAAAGTTTTATAAATATCATTTGTTGTTAAATCTTGCCCTGTTACAGCAAAAGATAAAAAATTTATCCTTTGTGGTACTGCTGAGAAAAAATAAGTTAAATTAGCAAATCAAAACATAAACGAAGTAATGAATGCTGTTTTCCTCCCGACAGAAGTGTGAATCCAACTGGTTAATCCAGATTTGGAACTCTTTTTTAATGATGCAAATTCTGCAATCATAAAGATAAATGGGAATAAAAATGTTATAACAGCTATAAAGAAAGCGATTGAAGCACTCAATCCCATTCCTACATAATTATCAATTACATTTTGGAAAGAAAAAATAGCTAATATTGCAATAGAAATCATTGCAAATATTGAAATTTTAGAGCTCCCACTTTTTTTCCCTTTTAAATTAAAGGTTTTTTGAGACATATAAGCCTTTCTATAGTTTTTTGAATAATAGTTAATTTATAATACTTATAAAATAATAAAATGAAATTTGTATAAAAATCTATCTATTAATTCTATTATAAATATAATTTTTTCTTTTTTTATTTTTTTCTATAGAGGAAATTTTTTTTCCATATGTGAAAAAAAATATATATATAAATAATTAAAATATAATTAAGATAACTGATCTTGAAAATAAGATTAGCAGGAGATATAAATGAAACATTACAGAAACATGGAAAAGCATGAATTCAAAGATTATGAGGACCCTTCATTACAATCTAATAATAGAATTCCGTCAAGAGTTTATGTTAGGCAATATGACCAACTAAAAAAAGCACTAAATTTTGATATTAAAGACAGGGGAAATATTATTGATTTAAATGGTAAATGGGATTTTAAGTTATTTGATTCCCCTTTATATATAAATAAAAAAATAAAAAATGACAGCAGTTCGATAAAAATGGACAAAATTATTGTTCCCATTCCTTGACAAATGGCAGGTTTTGGAAAAATGCATTATTCTGATGTATGATGAACATTCCCTATAACACCACCAAAAGTTATTTCAAACAATCCCACAGGTTTATATAGAAAGAATATTTCCTTAAAAGAAATAGACAATACCATTGATTATATTTTGAGGTTTCACAATGCTGATTCATGTATAAAAATTTATGTAAATTCAAAAGAAGTAGGATTAACTAAGGGTTCAAGATATATTTCAGAATTCAATATCAATAAACATATTAAATCTGGAGAAAACGAGATTTTAGTTATTTGTTATCAATGATCAGATGGTTCTTACATAGAAGATCAAGATCAATGATGATTTTCTGGTCTTTATAGAAATGTAGAATTAGTTTTAGAACCTAAAGATTTTATTCACGATATTTTTGTAAAAACTCATAGACTAAAATCAAATTCATATGAATTAGACTTAGATATAACAAGCAAATTTACTTCAATTAAAAATTTAGAAATATCTTTATATGATCCTAAAAACAAATTGGTATTTAAAGAAAAATTAGATGTTATTAAAAATAAAGTTATTTTCACACGCAAGATGGATAATATTTTAGAGTGGAATGCAGAGGAACCTAACCTGTATACTTTGATAATTAATGATAATGATAATAATTGATTTATTCCTCAAAAAGTAGGGTTTAGAGAAGTTAAAGCAGTTAAAAGACAAATTTTAGTTAATGATAAACCAATTATGTTTAAGGGAGTTAATTTTCATTCTCATAATCCAAAAACAGGAAAAGCAGTTTCTATCGAACAAATAGAAAGAGATTTAAAACTGATGAAATCATTCAATTTAAATGCGGTTAGAACATCTCATTATCCTCAAACGGTGGAGTTTTATGATTACTGTGATAAATTAGGGTTGTATGTTATGGATGAAGCTGATCTTGAGGCTCATGGTTTTGAATTAACGGGTGATTGATCTTGAACTTCTAACGATGTTAAATTTGAAAAATCATATATTGAAAGAGGGACCAGAATGGTTCATAGAGATAAAAATCACCCTTCAATTATTATGTGATCATTAGGTAATGAAACAGGTTTTGGTAAAAACTTTATAACAATGGCTGAAGAAATTAGAAAAATTGATAACACAAGATTATTGCAATATGAAGGTGATTTTGAATGTGAAATAAGTGATGTCCATTCAAATATGTATACAAGAATTAAAATTGAAGGATCAGATCCTAAAAGAAGAGATTTACAATCAATAATTGATGGTAAAGTAGCTGATGGTAGTTTTCACCCAAATTGATTAAATAAACCCCACATTGAATGTGAATTTGCTCATGCAATGGGGAATGGTCCTGGTTCATTACAAGATTATTTTGATTTTTTCTATAAACATGATGATATTTTTGCTGGAGCTTTTGTTTGAGAATGATATGATCATGGAATAGAGGCAAAGGATAAAAAAGGAAAAATTTATTATAAATATGGAGGTGATTTCGGAGATGACCCTACAAATGGTCCATTTTGTATTGACGGATTATTGATGCCAGACGGTAAGCCTTCACCTTCTTTATTTGAATATAAGGAAGTAATTGCTCCTATATATACAGAAGTTTCTAAAGATTTAAAGTTTTTAACTATTACAAATAGATATGATTTTAAAACATTCATTGATTTAGAGCATGAAATTAAAATAATTAATTCTAATGGAGAAATTATTTTTAGTGAAGTGATTGATATTAGTAACACACAACCACGTGAATCGG